>CAZVLG010000461.1:0-7911 GCA_964627835.1 uncultured Bacteroides sp. | reverse complement strand
CACCAGGCTGTCACCAACACCTCCGGGCCCCGTGTACCCTACGTCCGCATCATTATCCAGGATGGAATAGGTATAAACCGTTTGTGTACCCAGTGTTCCGTTGACCGGGGGATCCTGCAAGGTAATGATGACCGTCTCAACCGTTTCAGGAATGCCATCGTCCGTGACCGTAAATACAATGTTCCCGCTCAAATCACCTGCCGGAATGACCAGGGTCCCGTCGTTCAGGTCGTGGTCCCCGTCAATGGTGGATGTGCCGGTGACGACATAGTCAACGCTTACGTCCAGGGAAGATACGGTCGAAAGTTCGACGGGTATGCTTACAGGTGTTTCGGATTCATCTCCCTCCGACCCCGCCGAGGAGAACTGGACCAGGGGAGAGTTGTCGTTATCCAGGATGGTATAGGTATAAACAATCGGCTCGGTATCCGAAAGGCTGCTGTTGGTTGGATTGAACAGGCTGACGACAATGGTCTCATCCGGTTCATTCAGGGCATCCTCTACGACGGTGAACTGGAAGGTGTTGGAAATGGTAAACGGGGGAATGACAAGCGTATCCGCAGCCAGGGTGTAATCCACTCCTCCTCCCGTTGCAGTGCCTCCCGTAATGGTATATTCGACCGTGGTCGGATTGGCACTGAACTCCGAGGGGGTGATCTGTACGGTTACCGATACGGGACTTGTTCCTTCACTCCCGCTGTTGCCGGCAAGGGAGAAATAGATTTTCCTGGGATTATCATCATCGTGGATGGTATAGGTAAGGATGGTATCGGTGCCAATCTCAACCCCGGAAGAAGGATTGGTAAGGGTAACGGTAAAAACCTCGTCATCCTCCACGGAAACATCGTCTGCAACAAGGATGGAATCAAAGATGCTGGAGCTCCCTGCTGAAACCGTTGCAGTGGCAGCGGGTGCAACAGCGGTATAATCTCCCGGGGCAATGGCCGTTCCATCGGTTGTATAATAGTCCACCGTCACATCACTGGAAGGGATATAGTTGAGAAGGATTTCAAAGATTGCATTATTAATTTCAAAGCCGCTCTGAACGGTTGACTGGAATCTGGCCGTTGGAATCACTGTACCGATGGTAACATAATCACCGGAGGAGATATCAATGTTGCCGACCTCGAAGAATTCGTTCGGCCCGGTAGAGGTCATTTCATACACCAGTGCACCGCTCGAGAAATTTCCATCCGCATCAACCAGTAGCACAAATTTGGAATAACCTGCCGGCCTGGCAGGCAGGAGGCTGGTGTCAACGGTAAAGGTCAGGCTGCCCAGATCGCCGGTTTCTTCCAGTATCCATTCCCTTGCAATCCGGCGGATGTGGTAACCCCCATCAGGTGCTTCAGCCGAGGTCCAGGATCCGGTACTTCCACCGTTATGACCGAAAAACAGGTATTCCTTGTCCGTATCCAGGCCGGACGGATCTGATATACCCAGAATGCGTGACGAAAAGGCCTCTGTATGCGTATTTGAAGCGTCCTCCCGCCCGATACCTGCAAGACCGGCGGGATGGGTTGCTTCGTTGGAGTAATAATCGTTCCCGCTGGCAATGCCGTGGTTGTATTTGGAAGACAGGTAATTCTCGACGATAATACGCTGGGCGTCTGTTAAAAGGGTGTCGTATACAATAAGCTCTGCAATTTGTCCCCCGTACTGGTGGGTCCCAACCGGAAAAGATGGAATAAGGGAGCCCAGCACCTGTCTTGTCATCGGTTTGTCCGCGGTAAATTCCACCGTGATTAAATCCCACTGGTTGTAGGTCCACGGGGTGACATTGCTGTTGGAAACAGGTCCGGTGAAAGTCTCCGAATTCAGTGCATAATACGCCTGGGTAACGTCCAGGGGGGTTCCATCGAAACTGAATCCCTTGAAATTGCCGGCCCTCGGGTCCATGGCGATATGCACACCCTGGGAGTAGATCCCCCAGGCCTGTCCCAGTTCAGCAGCATCCTGCAACAGGGAATCGACCCGATACAGGATGAAGACGGTCCTTGCATTATATGAAACGACATCGTCAAGGTAATCGTCTATCCCGTCAAACTGTACGGCTGGTAGCCCGTTAATGTCATTGTTTAAGAATACAGGTCTGTAGCCTGCCACGGACTGGGAGGCATTGTTATTATTCCCGGATGTGTCAGGCCAGGGAATACTTAAAGGGTCAAGATGGGAAAGCCCCTGGATGTCATTCGCCCGCAACCACAAGACATTACTTGTAGCATCACCTACACCGCCCGGGCCGTACTGGGCGATTGTATCAAATCCTGTAATACAAAAAATAAAGGTAAATACAATGAATAATCTCAGATAGGGCTGACGGTCTGAGATATTAAAGCGAAGTTTACCGGGATATAATATGTTGTGAATAAGATCTCCCCTCTTCAATGACATTTAGCGGCTATTAAAATCATTTATAAACAACTATCTCATAAGCATTCAATGAGATTGCTATTCATATGACTCATGTCAGTATTCTTTGGTTGCAAAGTAAAATCGCCTGTTCGTCAAGAATAATCGGCCTTTCATCAAATTTCAGGCAGGATCGGATATTCCTGATCAAACCGCGGCAAATATAGCAAATAACGCCATATTTCCTATATTCTCAGGTAGATAGGGGGTCCATTTATTAACAATTTGGCATATTTACGTAAGCCGGATAAACGTAAAATTCTGGTTTTCTGTAGGATAAAAATTATTTGAAATTATTCCAAATAATATAATCCTTTATTTATGTTGTTGATAATAAATACCTTATAGGCGTAAGATGATCGAAATGGAAGTAAGGGACTTCTATATGAAACAGAGAGGCAGGTTGAATATTAAGCGAAATCAAAAACGGTTCAGCCATTTATAGCGTCTTGCACTTTCACCCAATTTCATCGCGATCATGATCTCGTGAGTGCCGTAGCTATGTGACATCATGCTGTTGAAAGTGAACTCAATGGCGTACCCGAAATAGAATTTATCTACGTGTAAGCCTCCCATTATGATCAAGGCCGAGCCTGTCCTGAAAGATAGTCCGGCCCAATAATCTTCATAGAAGAATGCCTGTGTCGTCAAATCCATCTGGAAGGCCCCCTGCTGGGTAGTTTTGATCAGCGCGGAGGGCGCCAGCATGATATCCCTGGAGATTTCAAAATTATATCCTCCCATCAAATAAAAATGCCGGTATAGCTTGTACCTGTCAAAGCCTGAACCGCCGAATTTCAGGGAGGACTGAAACAGCTGGTCCGCTGAAAAGCCGGCATAAAATTGTTCACTGGAATAATACACGCCCACGTTTGCGTCCGGTATAAACATACCATTATCCATTGAATTGAAGAGTTCGTCATCCGGATCAAGCAGGCGTGCATCCTCTTTCCGGATTCTGAATTGCCAGATCATGCCTGACAAGCCGAAGGAAAGCTGGCTCCTGTCGAAGGCGATGTGGTAGGCATAGGTTAGCTGCAGGCCGGACCTTCCGACCAGCCCGTTGCGGTCATCAAAAATATAACCCCCGAAACCCACGCGCCCTGCCCTGGATGAACTGGGTCCACTCCGACGCACCCTGTTATTACGACTTATAAAGCTGTTCCGGAGGATCCTGGTTTGTGCACTCGCTGCAAATGTCAGGGGAGCATCCTTAATGCCAATCCACTGCTTACGGGTGGTAAGGTTGAATGCCGTATATCCCTCGCTGCCTACAACTGCAGGGTTAATCAGAAACTTATTCATCATATACTGGCTGTAAACGGGCAATTGCTGGCTGAATACCGATAAAGGCAGGAGACAGAAAAAGTATATAATGATATGTCCTGATATTTTCCTGATCATTTGCACTATCCTTATCTGACTATGGTGACTGTCCCCATTATTTCCTCATTACCTACTTTAATAATATAATGGTATGAGTCCATGGGTATTTCCCTTCCGTTCGTAGAGCTGCCATCCCAGGGATTGCCGTACCCGGGCTCGGACCTGTAGACGAGTTTGCCCCAGCGGTCGAAGATCTCGATCACCATATCCGGGAAGGCGGCAGATTCATAGAAGAACCATGTATCGTTGATCCCATCCCCGTTGGGGGTGAATAAATTAGGAATGTTTGAAAGATAATCCCGGATGGAGCATTCGAAAATCCTTATCTCATCGGATGAGGTACAGTTCATTCCATAGGTCACATCCACACCATAAATCCCTGCACCAGCATACACTTCGACCTGCCGGGTAGTTTCACCGGTGGACCAGAGATAGTTAGCCCCCGGATTCCCCGCATCCAGGATCAGGGATGCCTGACCGCACAAGGTGGTGTCAGTCCCCAGGGTCACGACGGGTTGGGCCCACTGAGTCACCTCCATGCTGTCGACGGCAGTGCATCCATCGTTATCGAACACCTGGATCCTGACAAGTTCAGTAGTATCAGCGATATACGATGGATCCGCGCTACCATCGTGCCACATATGGATCGTGAAACTGCCGGAGGGTATGATCTCCACTGTTTCTCCCTCGCAAAATTCCTGGTCGGATCCCAGGTCCACATCCGGCCCACCCACGTTAACCTGGGTTGAGATGGCTTCCGATATGCACCCGTTCCTTGTGGTTTCAAATACAGAAACATCATTTGTGCCTGGACTGTTCCCCCAGTTCACCATTATCGAATCACCGTAATTAGCCACGATGGTACCGTTGTCGACGTCCCAGGCAAAGGTGGACCCCGGTAAGCCGGATACGACATACCGGCTCAGCATTCCGGACAGACAGGCCTCGTCATCCTTCTCAATAAACTCGGGAGCCGGTGTTGCATGAATATTGACAGTGACCGATGCCCCATCGCTGGTGTCACAATCCGACTCAAACCTTACGTAATATTTGGTTTTGACCAGGGGTGCGGAAAGCGATAGATTGTTGCCAGAACCTATATGGTTGCTTAACAGGGAATCCGAATACCATTCTGCCGACCCTCCTGTTCCCGGATTCCCTCCCGAATAGGAAAGCATTATGCTGCCATCACCTGCACAGAGGCTGTCCCGGTCGGAAGATGCGGAAACAGGCGCTGTCGGCAGATCGTTTACAATCAGGTAAACTCCTGCCGTGCCGGATGTATCGCATGATCCTTCAAACCGGACAATATATGGTGTGCTCATGAGTGGTGCAGGGATGGACAGGTTATTGCCACTGCCTATGGCAAGGGAAAGTGCCGAATCGGCATACCAACTTGCGATCGCGCCGTTACCGACAATACCGCCTGAGTAGCTCAGGATGATGAACCCGTCGCCCGGGCAGATGTTGTTCCTGCTTGCAGAAGCAGATGCCGGGGCTGTAGAACCCGTTAATACTTCGAGCCTTGCGGAGACCGCAACTGAAGTGTCGCAGCTTCCCTCGAATCGAACGAAATATTCCGTTGGAACCAGCGGGGCAGCAATTACCAGGGGATTGCCGGTGCCGATGCTGCTGGTCATCGCAGCATCGTCATACCATACTGCCAGACCTCCCCCGACCATAAACCCGCCGCCATACATAAGTTGTATGCTGCCATCTCCCGGGCAAATGCTGTCCCTGTCCACATAGACACTGTCCGGAGGGATCACGGTGGTCAGCGCGGTTATCGTGAAGCTGCATGAATCCGAGTTGCCACTGGCATCCGTTGCTTTATACCAGATGCTTGAAATCCCCTTGGAAAAAACCGTCCCACTGGCATCGTTCACACCGGATCCGGTTGTAGCTCCGCTTATCCGGTAAGATACATTGCTGAGGGTGCAATTGTCACCAGCCGTGACAGGGGCTATGTCATTGACAACCGCGCTACAATTTCCCGCAGCAAGCGTAATTATGGTATTGTCTCTGCAGGTAATAACAGGAAGGATGGTATCGTGAAGAATGACGTTAAAGCTGCAGACCGAAGAATCGTTCAGTACATTCTTAGCCGTCAGGGTAATCGGTTGAACGGTGGATTCATCGGCGATGACCGTTCCCGGGACAGGGGATTGAGCAACGGTACTGGCTCCGCTGACAGTGGCCAGAGATGTGTAGTCGGGCAATGTGAACTGGCAGTTGTCATCCACATTTTCGTCCTGGTCAGGCGGACAGGTAATCATCGGGACTCCGGGACTGACCAGTGTTACGTTAAAACTGCATTCGGATGTATTGCCGTTTCCGTCATCGGCTGTCAGGGTAACCGGCTGGACGGTTCCGATCCCGCTGATCACGGTACCTGCCACCGGATCCTGTGTCAGGGCCGGTGATGCGCTGCAGTTATCCGATGCGGATGCCAGGGGAGTGTAATCGGGCATTGTGAAGTTCAGGCTGCCGTCGACGGTTTCGTCCCGGTCCGGGGGACAGCTCACCACAGGCGAGATCGTGTCCAGCACCGTGACCGTGGCCGTGCAGAAGTCCGTGTTGCCCGCGACGTCCGTTACCGTCAGGGTCACCGTGTTGGGTCCCAGGTCCGTACAGTTGAAGGTCGTTACATCCGCGATCGCCGTGGCAATGCCGCAGTTGTCCGACGAACCGTCGTCAACAAAACTGCTGTCGATCGCTGCTGTACCGGATGCGTTAAGATAGATGGTCGTATCCTGGCACACGGCAACCGGGTCGATGGCATCGTCAAGGGTTACCGTGAAGGAGCACTGTCCCACGTTGGCGCTTGCGTCGGTGGCCGTGATCGTCACCAGCTGTGTCGTGCCGTGGCCCGTGAGGATGGTGCCGGGGACGGGGGACTGCAACAGGGAAATCACAGAGCAGTTCTCCGTCACTCCCGCCAGTCCCGTGTAATCCGGCAAGGCCACCTGGCAGGAGGCATCAACCGTCTCGGTCTGGTCGCCGGGACAGCCCACCACAGGCGAGATCGTGTCCAGCACCGTGACCGTGGCATTGCAATTGGCACTGTTTGAATTTACATCCGTAACGGTCATCTGGACCGTATTCGGGCCGATATCCGTGCAATTAAACGTGTTGATATCCAGCGTGATGGTCGATATCCCGCAATTATCCGTTGATCCCCCATCCACAAAGCTGCTGTCGATGGTAACGGTACCCGCGGCATCCAGGTAGACCGTGGTGTCGGCACAAACGGCAATGGGGGACAGGAAATCATTGGGTTCGGTCAGTACCAGGGCCGGATTCAATACAATGAAACAAGTAGGAACGGCTGCATCCCGTATCCTTACGTCGTAGCTTCCGGCAAATAGTCCCCCGAAAGTCCCGGAGCCCTGCCAGGGCCCACCTGCCCCATTAATGGAATATTCATAGGTTCCCCCTCCCCCGGATGGATTTGACAGGGTTATACTTCCGTCGTTGCCGCCAAGACAGGTAATCCGCGTGGAATCAACATCCGCATCCAGGATTGCGGGTTCATAGACCGTGAAGGTACTGTCCATCTCGCAGCCATCGTTGTCGGTTACGTTCAGGTCATAAGAACCTGCAGTCAGGTTGCTGATATCCTCCGTTGTTGAATCGTTGCTCCATATGTAGGTATATGGGGCCGTCCCCCCGCTGAGCGTCACATCGATAGCCCCGTCGCTTCCCCCGAAGCAGGAGACATCCGTGATCACCCGGTCGATGCTCAGAGCTCCGCATTGAACATGCCCGATCCCGAAATGGGTTCCCGTATTGGCAATGCTCCCTGTAAGGGTGTTCCGGTAGAGGTCAGGGGGACTCCCGGCGGCATGCACACCATCCAGGTCCCAATCCCCGGAAGGGGGCCGTTTAATAATCCGGGTACCCGGTATAAGCGTATGGCTGGTAAAGCCCGTTGCGGTAAGCTGCAGGTTGAAATCAGCGGTCGAAAGGTTGTTCCGGGATGCCATAAGCCAGTATCCCTCTGTATACTGGCTTATTATATCCACCGTTCCTTCGCTTAACGGTAGCCCTGAAGAGCCGGGATCTCCATCCACAAACCGGGTAACAACAGAACCATTGCTTAAATCGCTGAAC
>CAZVLG010000460.1:0-2360 GCA_964627835.1 uncultured Bacteroides sp. | reverse complement strand
TTCTTTATCCCGGCATTTTTTGAAGCCGGACGATGTACGGTACACAATATCCATTACCTGAGGACCGGGGACAGGATGATACCGGTATCCGAGACAGAGTTTGCGGGCGACAGCTTATTCGGCTATTCCCATTCAAACCTGTCCCGGTACATGATGGAAAAATCGGCCGGTGATATCCCGGAAGACCGGATCGGAACCATTCCCCTTGCCGTTCTCAGGGAATCCAGCCTGGATGATCTGCAGGAATTGATTGAATCCATGGGGTCAAAACGGTATGTGAGCCTGGATGCCCTGGAATATTCCGATCTCCGGAAATTCAGCCTGTCCCTGCTTCAGGCCATGTCACACAAAAAGTCCTGGGCCATCCTGCGGACTTCTTCATCCCTTCCCAAAGCCCTGGCTGGGATCGGGGACCAGGACCTGCTTACCCGAAGGGAACTCTCACCGGGTCCGGGCAGGGGATTTTTCATCATCGGATCGCATGTGCAGAAAACCACATGGCAGCTCACTGAATTATTGAAAATGGAAGGAGTGAAAGGGATCGAAGCGGATGCAGGGAAGATCATTGAAAGTGCCGAAACATACCTGAGCCAGATCGTGGCTGAAGCAGGAGATTGCCTGGACTCCCGGGCAACACCGGTCGTATATACCAGCCGGCAGGAAATGTTTGCGGGGGAAAGGAACGGGCGCATGGTTGCCGGTAAAAAGATCTCTGACTTCCTTTCGGACATCGTGAGATCCTTACCCTCCCCCCCGGCTTATCTCGTGGCAAAAGGAGGCATTACTTCCCATGATGTTCTTGTCAGGGGACTCCAGGTGAGCATTGCCCGAGTTGCGGGACAGGTGATGCCCGGTGTGCCGGCCATCATAACAGGCAAGGACTCAGCTTATCCATCCATGCCGTTTATCATTTTTCCGGGCAACGTGGGGGATGATCATTCGCTTGCAGAATTGTACCGCAGGCTGGAACAGCCACGATAATACTGTCAGGCAGCGGAAGGTTCGTCTTCAACCAGTTTCCTGGTTGGATCGAGAAAAGAAAAAAGAACGGCGCTGATCATCAGCATACCTGAAATTACATACAGGGGAAAGTTGTAATTTCCCGTGGCCTCCACCAGGTACCCGAAAACGCTGGCACAGGCAAAACCTCCAATATTCCCGGCGGTGTTCATGGCACCGGAAATGGTCCCCCCGTACTTTTTACCTATGTCAAGACAGATGGCCCAGGCCCCGGGGAGCATCAGGTCAAAGATTCCGAAACAAAGCGACAGGAAGATGAACACCTGCAATTTCCCCGGTATAAAACCCGCCAGGAACATCAGGATCGACGCAAGGGCAAGGGCGGAGATGCTCAGGGCTTTCCTGCCGATCTTCAGGCCGTACCTGGCAGAAAGCCGGTCGCTCAGGTATCCCCCGGTTATGTTGCCGATGACAGAAAACAGAAAGGGCACGGCCACCGCATAGGTAAGCTCGCTTTTGGCAAATCCCCTGCCCTCCTCCATGAATACCGGGAACCATGAAAAAAAGAACCAGCTGCCCCAGGCATAGAAGAAATACATGGAAAGCAGGATCCAGAATTGCTTTTTACCGAAAATGATTTTCCAGGGTATGGTAAGCTTTTCTTTCTGCGCTCCGGCTGACTGTATCTCCTCCAGTTCGCGTTCAGATATCCTTTTGTTCTGGGAGGGATGGTCACGGAACCAGAGATACCAGATGACCACCCAGACCAGCCCGCAGGCGCCCAGCAGGTAAAAAGCCATTCTCCAGCCCAGGTTCAGTATTACCGGTATAACGATCAGAGGCGTCAGTGCCCCTCCGATGCGGCTGGCCGCCCAGAGGAATCCCTGGGCCCGGGCAGTTTCCTGCCGGGGAAACCATCGGCCCACGACACCGGTCATATTGGGATAGGCACCTGCCTCTCCGATCCCGAACAGGAACCGGATCACCAGCAGCATCACGAAACCGTTTGCCACACCGGTAAGGATGGTGAATAGGGACCACCACAAAACGATGATGGAGAGCACCCGTCGCTGGCCCCTGCGGTCTCCCCACGCTCCCAGCGGTACCTGAAGCAAACCATAGGAAAGGATGAAGGAGCTCAGGATCCAGCCCCACTGCCTGGTTGAGAGTCCCAGGTCATGCATGATGCTCGCCCCGGCCACACTGATATTTATCCTGTCGAGGAAGGTAATGATTCCCACTGCCATCAACAGGATAAGTGCTATGTTCCTCTTTTTCAAGGGAATATCAGGTGTTTAACCGATCCAGGACAGATTTTACCTCGAGCGTGCCGGGAAGGGGACTGGTAAGCACCTTCTTTCCGGTCTTTTCTTCAATGGCATCCTGCACCCTGGCCATGG
>CAZVLG010000459.1:0-4610 GCA_964627835.1 uncultured Bacteroides sp. | reverse complement strand
CTCAACATTTGAGGCCCACCGGATGAATCCGAGATCTATCAGGCTGGCTGCGAAAGTCAGCCGGTCATCGTATTCATAGATCCCGCCCAGGTCTATCCCGGCTCCATGGTTCTTGTTCAGGATGTAATCTCCAACGATATTGGAAAAGGAGTTGCTGAAATCAACATCGCTCACATAGCCCTGCGAATCGTATGATAAGTCCATCGGGAAGGAAGTCCGTACGCTGTAATCCGTATTGGCCCGGATCTGCATGGGATCGCCTTCCGTTTCAAGCACCAGGTCCGCCTGCTGTGTGCTTATGTTGACGGCTCCTTTTAAATATTTCAATGTAGCCCCGACATACAGGCCATCCATCAGTTCGGTAGAAATCCCGGCAGCTATCTGCAGGTAATTGGTGGCGCTGACAGACAATCCGCTCAGGTCTATGTCCCTGGGTTCGCCGCTGATCAGGTCCCAGTTCCCGTCCTTCAATGCCACCAGGTCGCCGGGAAAGCCCTCCCTGGTTTCGGCAAAGAGGGAAATGTTGAAGTGGACGTAATAATCTTCCAGCAACCGAAACCCGGCCCCAAGGATATTCAGTGTGACATCGTTCCGGATATAATTCCGTTTTTTCAGCTTTTTCTCCAGGTTGTCCACATCAATGATGAGGGAATCGGCATTGGAACCGGCCCCGTAGTGCAGGGCATCGTGGTATCCGAATCCCGTGTTTGCGTAAGAATATTGTATGGTTGACAGAACGGGTATCTCAATATAGGTCCGGCACTGGTAGAACAAGGCCGGGTTGAGATGGATGGCCTGGGGGACCGGGTGCATGAAATAGAGCGTATTATTCTGTGATTGCAGTGGCAAAATGTGAATGAAGCCTGTGATTATGAGAACAATAAGATGATATGGCAAACGGCATCTAAACATCAGAATACATCGTCTGAATTTATTTCAAGTTCCGCGATTGCACCCATGAAGGCCTTGAAATAATAGAATGAATAAAAGCGCACATTAGCAGGGGGAGGTGGATCGTAACCGCTTGTTCTGATCCTGCCCGTTACCATTATATGATAGCTCCCGGATATATTCTCGATCTGGTCCCGGCTCAGTTCGATTTCAACCGGGTCCGGTTCAAATGCCTCCGCGACTCCATCCCCATTGGAGTCCGGGGCTCCTGCCACAATTCTATTCTCGTCCAGTTCATCGTAAAAAAGGGAATCGAGGACATTATAGCCCTCATCCAGGAAATACAATTGTATGAAGATATCGGTCGGGAATTGGTGATCGAAGTTCAGGCGGAAGATCAGGCGGAGGATTTCTTCCGGGGGACTGTCATAATAATCCCCGAAAACAAAATCCACGGTGTCGGCGATCAGAAGCAGGTCCGCGTATCCCTCGAAGGGCAAAAGCAGTTCGGTAGAAACGGAAAGCTGGCTGTCGTCCAGGATGAAATTATCATGGCTCACACCGGCAGGGTTGGTGGGCCCGTCGACGCCCACCGATATCTGTTCCGGTGAGGATTCCAGCACCGTAAACAGGTTGCTGTTATCGGGTGTCATCACAAGGCTGTCAGCGATACTCTGCCCTTCCTGCCCGATCCGTGGATATTCCAGGATCCGCTGGTCAGAGGGAACGGGCACCCCCGGTCCCGTTATCTGGGTGACCTGCCCGTCCCTTCCGGTAGCCTCGAAATGGGTCATGGCAATCTGTATGGGGATCCCGAAGGAGTTTAAAAATCCGAGTGTCAGTTTCGGGTCCTTGAAATGAAAGGTCCCCCCGGAAAGCCTGCTGAAAAACGAAACCGGGAAGGACTGGGGCCCGACATCCACGTTAAATTGACCGAGGTAGCCATAGATCGCGGAATATTCCAGACCGGTAATATCAATGCTGAAGTCGATGATGTTCCCCGGGTTAAGCACTTCGTTCGATGTCCGTATGCTGAGGATCACTACAAGGGCCAGTTCATTGGATGCAGGAGCAGTATTATTGAGCGGCAGGGTGACCCCATCCAGCGGCTTGGTAATGGAGGTGCTCCCGGAATACAGGAAGATCTGCCAGTTTGGGACGCCTTTGATCAGGATCCTTGCATCCCAGTCCATCCGGTCATAGATGGTGGAGGCCGTGACGCTGATGTCACCCGAGCTTATCAGGATGCTGTCGATCTCCGTCCCCGTTGCGCCATTCAGTGACAGGGATATCTCAAGAGTGTCATAAAAGGTGGTGTCTCCCTGAATCAGGTTCAGATCCAGTGCCGCCCCCGTCGTATTTTGAACGCTGGTATTCTGATTGGGGATATCCGGTATGCTGATGATGTCCGAGGCCTGCAGGGAATAAAGGTCCTGGGTGTATCTCATGGTAATGAATCCATCCTGGTCCAGGATCAGTTCAGCGGGATTCAGGGAGTCTGTCAGCATCTCGTCCAGCTGGTACCGGGCCCAGCCGATCGGGGCGGCTACGCCCGGGTTGATCTGCAGGGAGGGATCAAGTACATCCGCATTGAATTCTTCCTTGATGCATGAGGGCAGCGACAGCATCAGAGCTGCTGCCAGGACCGGCATACCGATGACCTTAGCGAGGCGAAAAAGGGTTAAGTCGCTAATCATGAGTGGTTTCTGAAAAAAAAATAGTCCAGTGGTTTGACCGTACTAATAATACGAAGAAACCTCCAGATATGAAAACGCTGAAGATGTCGGCATAGTGCCTGATATAAAAAATCACCGCAGACAGTTCTGCAGCTGTACGAAAGCCTTCTCGTCTGAGGCATGGCAAGCAAGGCCGGTGTTCGGCATATCAATGTAAGGATGGCCGAGGTCGGATGTTTGCAGTTTCAGCAGGCATGGCAAGCAAGGCTGGTGTTCGGCAGCTCAGTGAAAGAATGGCTGCGGTCGGATGTTTGCAGGTTCAGCAGGCATGGCAAGCAAGGCTGGTGTTCGGCAGCTCATTGAAAGAATGGCCGAGGTCGGATGTTTGCAGGTTCAGTCCGGCGTTAAAAGGTAAGTGTAAAGATGGTCTCCTTATCGGGGACGGAATGGGCGGTGATGGTTCCGTTATGCAGCCGGAGGATCTGACGGGAGAGGCTGAGCCCGATCCCCGAACCGCTCTGCTTGGTGGTAAAGAAGGGGATAAAGATCTTGTCAAGCACCTCGGGAAGGATGCCGTGGCCATTGTCCACGACCTGCATGGTAACACGGCCGCGCTTGTTGTAATATGAATTAAGTTCAATAACAGGTTTCTTGTGGTTCTCCAAGGCATGGATGGAGTTCCGGATCAGGTTGATGATCACCTGTTCGATCAATTGTTCGTCGGCCGATACTTCGATGTTGTCGGGTTCGACCCGCGTGGCAAACTTGATCTTATTACTGTTGATCTCTTCCTCCATCAGGAGGTAGATGTTCTTGTACAGGTCTTTTACCGGGAAGATCTTGAAATTGGGTTTCGGGATCCGGGTCAGATTGCGATAGGTATTGACGAAGTGAAGGAGCCCCGTACTTCTTTTGTTTATGGTCTGAAGGGCTTGCAGGATCTCCATGACGGTGTCCAGGTCCATTTCTTCCCGGATATTTTCCCCTTCCGAGATCCCCTTCAGCATGATCTCAAGTGTCGAGGATAACGAGGCAATCGGCGTAATGGAGTTCATGATCTCATGGGTCAGCACCCGGATCAGTTTCTGCCAGGCTTCCGTTTCCTGTTCCTCCAGTACATTCTGGATGTTGTTGATCGTAGCCAGGATGATCAGCTTGTCCTTTACCTTGAATTCCGTGGAATAGATGGCCAGCTGCAGGATATCGTCCTGGTCCTGTACCTTGACCAGGGTGTTTTCTCCGGGACTGATATTCAGAAGTGTATTAACGAGTTCCGGACTGAGCTGTTCAAGCAGATTTACATTCTTGAGGCTGTGTATCTGGAATAGCTGCTTGGCGGCCTTGTTTATCATTTCTACGGTACCATCCTTGCGATAGGCAATGATGCTGACATCGATATTCTGAACGATGCTCTGGAGGTAATGAAAATGTTCTTCCTTTTCCGAGCGGACTTTCTGGAAATCGCTGATTACATCGTTGAATGCACGGTTCAACTCGTCGAACGAGGATCCCATTCCCTCGATCTGGAAGGAACGGGTAAACTCCGAAAAGCGAATGGACTCCAGGAAACTCGTCAGATCACGGTTGGTCCTGTCGACATAACGGATCAGGGAATATATCTGGAAAAGGATAATGATCCCAACCAGGATGGGGGTTACATGAAAATTGGTCTCCCAGGTATAGAAAAACAGGAAAATGGATGCTGACAGGATCAGTATCCGGGTGATCATATTTATCCTAAAATTCCTAAAGGTCATATTTCTCCATTCTCCTGTAGAGGGAAGTCCTGGTTAGCCCGAGATCCGTAGCTGCCTGGGTAATATTTCCCTGGTGCTGTTTCAGTACTTTATTGATGATGGATTTTTCGATGTCTTCCAGGTTGTAGGTATCCAGTTCAATCTCTCCAACTTTCTTGCCGGATGAGGATAGCAGGAAGTCATCGGCTTCCAGCTGCTTTCCTTCGCCCATGATGATGGCCCTTTCGATGGCGTGCTGAAGTTCCCTGACATTTCCGGGCCAGGGGTACTGGCTCAGGTTTTTAAG
>CAZVLG010000458.1:0-3717 GCA_964627835.1 uncultured Bacteroides sp. | reverse complement strand
CTCTGTGCCGAACGGGTTGCCATGTTCGCAGCCAATTCGAATTTTCCTGATGCAGGTATTGAAATGATCGCGGTTGCTGCCATGAAAAACGGCAGGTATCTCGAGCAGCCTGTTTATCCCTGCGGCTCCTGCCGGCAGGCCCTGCTGGAAAGCGAGAACCGTTTCGGCAAACCCATACGGATCCTGATGTATGGCAAAAACCGGATCTTCATTGCCGCTTCGGTCAAAGACCTCCTCCCCCTCTCCTTTGATGCCTCGTTCCTGAAATAACTCCCTCTGCTGTACTGCAATTTTTTTTCTGCTTCCGGGTTTGCCAGACCGTCGCTGCTTTTTGCCTGCAGCAAAAAAAGGCTCCTTGTCTGGCAAACCCTTTAGCATCATCTGCAAATTATGCAATCCTGCTGAAGGCACTGCTGGTGAGGAACCTTATTTTGCGTTACCGCGCAAAATGCAGAGACGAAGCAGCAATGCCGGAAGCAGGCAAAATTTGCAGTATCCGGGTACGAAGGTTAGCAGGAAATCAGTCCAGCCCGGAGATCAGGACCTGAAACAGCGGATCGTCCGGAGCAGGGGCCTTCAGAACCACCTTTTCCTTTCTGACAGGATGAAGGAACTCCAGCGACCGGGCATGAAGACTGATGCTGGCATCCGTGTTGGAACGCGGATATCCGTATTTCAGGTCTCCCCGGACTGGGGATCCTATCTTTGCCAGCTGGCAGCGTATCTGGTGATGCCTGCCGGTATGCAGCAGCACTTCAAGAAGAAAATATTTATCGGAGCGGGATACCAGGCGGTAGTCCAGGATAGCCTCACGGGTGCCCTGCCTGGGCTTATCGTATGCATAGGATTTGTTCTGGGATTCGTTTTTAACCAGGTAGTGCCTGAGGGTGGTTTGCTCTGCTTCGGGCATTTCCTTGACGATGCACCAGTATGTTTTTCTGAGTTCTTTATCCCTGAAAAGGTCATTCATCCTTGCAAGGGCCTTGCCTGTGCGTGCAAAGACCACGACACCGCTTGCCGGCCGGTCGATCCGGTGAATTACACCAAGAAATACATCTCCTGGTTTCTCGTATTTTACCTTAATGTATTGTTTGAGCAGCTGATCGAGTGATACATCACCCGTTTTATCCCCCTGCACCAGCTGTCCCGGTTTTTTATTTACGGCGATCAGGTGATTATCCTCAAATAATATTTCCAATTGCTGATCCATTCTTCAGATCACAGCCGGGTAAAGGTTCTCACCGCTGTATACCCTGGCTGCAGCTCCATCTCCATCCGGCCCTAATATTGTTCTTTTTCGTTGGGGAACTGGAGTGTCCGAACGTCCTCAATGTAGTTTTCAACTGCTCCCTTGATCTCGGCGTGGAGGTTGTGATAGCGGCGGAGGAAACGGGGACTGAACTCCTGGGTGATACCAAGCATATCGTGAAGCACGAGGACCTGACCATCCACATGAGGTCCGGCGCCAATCCCGATGACCGGGATCTTCAGTTCCTTGGCCACTTTTTTGCCAAGGGCTGCGGGGATCTTTTCAAGCACGAGTCCGAAACAGCCCGTATCCTCCAGGATATGGGCATCCTCGACCAGTTTTTTGGCTTCTTCCTCATCACGTGCCCTGACCACATAGGTGCCGAATTTATGTATCGATTGCGGCGTGAGGCCAAGATGCCCCATGACCGGTATACCGGCAGAAAGGATCCTGATTACGGACTCCTGTATTTCCCTGCCACCTTCCATTTTTACGGCATGAGCCCCTGTCTCCTTCATGATACGTATGGCAGAGGTAAGGGCTTCCTTGGAATTCCCCTGGTAGGTCCCGAACGGAAGGTCACAGACGACCAGTGCCCTTTTCACGGCCCGAACCACAGAGGCTGCATGATTGATCATCTGGTCAAGGGTGATCGGAAGGGTCGTGTCATGGCCGGCCATAACGTTGGAGGCCGAATCGCCCACCAGTATGATGTCAATACCCGCTTCGTCAAGAATTCTGGCCATGGAATAATCATAGGCCGTTAGCATGGCAATTTTTTCACCTTTCAGCTTCATTTCATGAAGAACATGAGTGGTGATTCGCCTGACAATTTCGTGTAGGGCCATAATGCTGAGTTTCTGAGCCTACAAAGGTTATAATTTATACTGAAAACACCTGCATAACGGAAGGGTTTTTCATTTGGCGGGGGACTGACTTTTTGTCACGTCCTCCAGAATGCAGGCCTTTGAAAGCTTAAACAGATGCCATATTTTCATCAATTCGATCCTTGGCACAATGCTTGAACTCAGAACTGGAAACTAAAATAATCATCACAAACAAAATATTATAATGAGTAAAATTATCGGAATAGACTTAGGAACCACCAACTCATGCGTCTCCGTCATGGAAGGGAACGAACCTGTTGTAATTCCCAACAGCGAAGGGAAACGGACCACACCCTCGATGGTTGCATTTGTCGAGAACGGGGAAAGAAAGATAGGAGACCCGGCCAAACGTCAGGCCATCACAAACCCTGTCAAAACAGTTTTCTCCATAAAACGATTCATGGGCGAAACCTATGACAAGGTACAAAGGGAAATCAACCGCGTACCCTATAAGGTCGTAAAGGGGGAGAACAATACTCCCAGGGTGCAGATCGATGATCGTAAATATACCCCGCAGGAAATTTCTGCCATGATCCTGCAGAAAATGAAAAAAACGGCAGAGGATTACCTCGGTCATGAAGTTACAGAAGCAGTCATTACCGTACCTGCATACTTCAGCGATTCCCAGCGCCAGGCCACCAAGGAAGCCGGTGAAATTGCCGGATTGATTGTCAAGCGTATTATCAATGAACCTACGGCAGCCTCCCTCGCCTATGGACTGGACAAAAAGGACAGGGATATTAAAGTGGCCGTTTTTGACCTTGGCGGAGGCACCTTTGATATATCCATTCTGGAACTGGGCGATGGGGTGTTCGAGGTCAAATCCACCAACGGTGATACCCACCTGGGAGGTGACGATTTTGACGAGGTCATTATCGACTGGCTGGCCGAGGAGTTTAAAAAGGAGGAAAACATAGACCTGCGGAAGGATCCAATGGCCCTGCAAAGGCTTAAGGAGGCCGCAGAAAAAGCCAAAATTGAGCTTTCAAGCTCATCCAGCACGGAAATCAACCTTCCGTATATCATGCCGGTCGACGGTATCCCGAAGCACCTGGTCAAGACCCTTAGCAGGGCAAAGTTCGAAAGCCTTTCGGATGCATTGATCCAAAAAACCGTGGAGCCATGCAAGAAAGCCCTCAAAGATGCAGGCATGAAAGCCTCCGATGTGGATGAGGTAATTCTTGTTGGAGGTTCGACCCGGATCCCTGCCATCCAGGAAACCGTAAATAAAATTTTCGGCAAGACTCCCTCCAAGGGGGTAAACCCGGATGAGGTCGTTGCCGTCGGAGCCGCCATCCAGGGAGGTGTCCTGACCGGTGAAGTGAAGGATGTATTGCTTCTGGACGTTACACCGCTTTCCCTTGGCATAGGAACCATGGGAGGTGTAATGACCCGCCTGATCGAAGCCAATACCACCATTCCTACGAAAAAAGCCGAGACTTTTACTACCGCAGCCGACAACCAGCCTTCCGTGGAAATACATGTGCTCCAGGGTGAAAGGCCCATGGCACAAGGAAATAAGACGATCGGACGTTTCCACCTGGACGGAATCCCGCCTGCCCCCAGGGGCATTCCACAGAT
>CAZVLG010000457.1:0-26608 GCA_964627835.1 uncultured Bacteroides sp. | reverse complement strand
TAATCTACATTCCTGACCTCCGTCTCATCCATGTAGAACGAAGTTAGCGTCACCCGTCTGGGTACGTTGTTCCAGTCATACAGGACATCCTGCTCCGTCCGTCCCATGGTAAATGAACCACCTTCTATAAAGACCAGGCCGGGGCCCGTTTCCTGTTCGTACGCTTCCACAACTTCAAAACCACCCCAGTCCGAATCATTATATGACCAGCCGGTAGTGGTCGACTCTTTGCCTGTCTGGGAAAGATCTTTACCTCCGCAGGACGCAAAAAGCAATACGATTGTCAGCAAGAAAGGAAGAAATTTAACCTTACTAGTCATGGCTATTTCGTTTTTTAGCTATTCTGAATATTCAAATATAGTTTAATTTTTCAATGAAAACACATGCTCCATCCCAAAAATAACTAAATTTTGGGACTCTTTATTGTCCTGAACCTGTCCCTGGGACGCCTTCCCGTCTCAATTTTCAATAAAAACGTCAACTCATGGGCTCCCATATTGCGCATGTTTCTCCAGGGACTGGAAACATTGAAATCATGCGAATACCCGAACCGGAAGTAATCGTGGTCATAGCCCAGTTGCAGGGTGAACCCATTCACCGAGAAATCCAGGCTGTGGTGGAACCAGGTCCCGGCATAGATATCCTTGAATATGACATCCAGGCCATAATTCAGCTGCCGGAATCCAGCCTGGTGCTGGTATACCAGTCCAGGGTTAAGTTTCAGGGCCTCCCGCCCGAGCCTCCTTTCGTACAGGGGGATGAAGATCCCGCCGTGGACGGTCAGTTTGCGAGGCAATGGCTGCCTGAGGGATTTGGACATGGAAAGGTCAGGCCTGGTCAGATGGTGCATGGAAACACCGGCATATGCGATGCGTGTAATGGCCACAAACCCAATGGCGAAATCAGGATAGCCCTTGTTCAGGTCTCCCAGGTTCTCCATATTGGCAGGCATATCTCCAACCTCCTCCGGAAGGACCAGGGCCGATCTTTTCAGGAAGCGATGCACGTAGGAGGCCTGAAAGCCTGCATGGATCGTTAATCCGGGATTAACTGCCAGATAGTAGGCATACATGACATCTGCACTTATCCGGTTAAGTGCCGGTCCCTGTACATCGTTCATGATATTGATGCCCAGTCCCCCCTGGAGCACCCGTACCGGCTGGTCATAGGAGGCATTGTAACTGACCCAGGGAGACCCCATGGCAGGCATCTGGTTCCGGTAAGCCGCCGAGATCCTCGGCTGATGGGCTGCCCCGGCATAGGCTGGATTTAAATAAAGGATGCTGTTGAAAAATTGTGAAAAATAAGGGTCCTGTCCCCGTACCGGAAGATAAGAAACCAGAAAGATAAGCCCTATGATGAATTTTGCCTTCAAACCCCCGTTTCGTTTAACAGATTTTTATGCTTTTTACCTGCAATAATAGATGCTGCTTACCGTTGTAGAATGAAACGTACAAATTGATTTAAAAATATGCTGATAATCTACCTTTTTTATTAATGTTGTATTATTAGTCGTATTTGATTGCCCATGTTCCCACTGCGCTTAATCCGTATTATCCCCCTGATCCTCATAATCTTACTGTTGCCTGGCTGGCTGTCCGGCCAGCGGATTAACGGCAAAAGAATTATCCAGTGGACACCGGTCCAGCGGATGCAGATCGGGGACCAGGAGACGGATGTTTTTCATTTTCAGCATGCGAGCTATGAGCTAAATACTTTATTACCAAATTATTATGAACTAATAAAAATAGAAAATAATTTTGAATTTGCTGTCAGCATCCAGAATCCTGTCTTCCAGGAGGTTGATTATGAATTGATTAGGGATATGAAAAACCTGGATGCCATTCCTTCCGAAATTTCAGTATCAAGTAATATCGCGAGCCTGCGAAAACAAAGTCATCTCCAGGTCAGTTTTATACCATTGCGCAGGAATGTCCGGACGGGCCGTATCGAGCTGCTGACCTCGTTCGACCTTGTGCTGGTCCCCTCGCCTGCTGCGACCAAGAGCAGTTCCCAGGCAATCCGTGAATATACGGACCGGTCCGTGCTGGCAAGCGGCAAATGGGTGAAGATCAAGGTCATGACGGATGGCCTCCATGCGCTGACTTATGCCCTGCTCCGGGACCTGGGCATAGAAGATCCTTCCAATGTACGTGTATATGGTAACGGGGGAGGCATGCTCGGTATGATGAATGCTGATCCGAGGCACGATGACCTGGTTGAGAATGCCATTGTTAACACAGGCGATAAAATAATTTTTTACGGGAAGTCTGAACATTCCTGGAAGTACTTTGAATCAACTGATTTCTACCTCAAGGTACTGCATGATTATTCCGCAGGGAATTATTATTTTCTGACCTCGGACCTTGGCGCCGGACTGCAGGTCACCAACGGACAGGAACCTGCCCTGCCTGCCAATTATACCAGCACAAGCTTCGATGTTGTCCGGCATCATGAGCTGGAGGACGTCAATCTGATCAGGTCGGGCAGGGAATGGTACGGGGAAAATTTTGACATCCAGACGGAACAGAGCTTCGATATGTCCCTTGGGTCCACCCTCAGCGGGGAGGATGTGAAAATCATGGTACAGACGATCGGCCGGGCATCGGACCAGACCAGCATGGAAGTGCGTGCCAACGGAAACCTCCTCGGCAGGCTTGAGATGCAGGGAACGGTGATCGGTCACTACACCCTGCCGTACGCAAATCCTGCTACAGGCACATTTACTTTCGCTCCGGCTTCGGATGAAATAAACATATCCCTGCGTTACATCAAGAATGCCCCCTCGGCAGAGGCCTGGCTGAACTTCATTACCGTGAACGGGCGGAGGGAATTGTATGTCCCCGATGATCCCGGTGAGACAGTTCTCCGCGACAGGCTGTCGGTGGGAACGGACAGGATCACTGAATTTGTGATCAACGGCGCCCCTGCATCGACCGAGGTGTGGGATATCACGGATCCGACCCGGCCGGTTCGCATGCAGACAAGCATGCAGAACGGCACCCTGAGGTTCAAAGCCGAAACCGAAGAGCTGAAGGAATTCATTGCATTTACACCGGCGACATCTTTCCATGCCCCTGTTCTGGAGGGGGAGGATGTGGGAGCCGTACCCAACCAGAACCTGCATGCACTAAGTGCCCGGAACTATATGGTGATCAGTCCCCCGCAATTCCTGCCATACGCCCGCAGCCTGGCCGCCCACCGGCACGATCACGACGGATTGGACACGGCCGTGGTCACCCCGCAACAGATCTATAATGAATTCTCATCCGGGTGCCGGGATGTTTCGGCCATCCGGGATTTCCTCAAGATGCTTTACGACCGTGCGGGCTCGCCGGATGAGATGCCGAAATACGTACTGCTTTACGGGGACGGCTCTTACGATAACAAGGGGACCCATGTGAACAACACCAATCTGATACCCACCTACCAGTCCACCAACTCCCTCTCTCCGGTAGCCAGCTTTGTCACGGATGATTTCTTCGGACTGCTGGATGAGGAAGAAGGGGAGGCAACCGGACTGGTGGATATCGGCATCGGCCGTTTTCCCGTATCTACCCCAGAAGAGGCCGAGAACGTGCTCGAAAAGACCCTCTCCTACGATCAAACCGATAAAATGGGCGATTGGAGGAACACCATCTGCTTTATCGGGGACGATGAGGACAATAATATCCATATGGGCCAGGCCGACGAGCTTGCCCGGTATGTGGAAGCAAACTACCCGAATTTTACCATCGGGAAGATCTACCTGGATGCCTACACCCAGGTCTCGACAACCTCCGGTCCCCGGTACCCCGATGTCAACGAGGCCATCAGCCAGCGTATGGAGAAAGGGGCCTTGATCATGAACTATACGGGGCACGGGGGAAGCAAGGGACTTGCACACGAGCGAGTCCTCCGTATCGAAGATGTGCAGTCATGGGAGAACTGGGACAGGCTCCCCCTGTTCATGACCGCTACCTGTGAATTCAGCCGTTTCGATGAATACGAAGCCGCTTCTGCCGGCGAACTGGTCCTCCTGAGCCCGGATGGCGGGGGAATAGCCCTGCTGACAACCACCCGGCTGGTTTACTCCGGACCGAACCATGTCCTGAATGAATATTTCTATCAATATGTCTTCAGTAAGGACGAACAGAACCGGAATTACAGGCTGGGTGACATCATCCGCCTGACCAAGAACGCCACTTCGGGCGGAATAAATAAAAGGAACTTCACCCTGCTGGGAGACCCCGCCCTGGAACTGGCCTACCCGAAACACCGGGTTAGGGTCGAATCCATCAATGGAAAACCGGTAAGCGAACAGGTGGACACCCTGAAAGCCCTGGGAAAGGTCAACATCAGCGGATTTATGGAGGACGAACAGGGGAACCCGCTGAACAGTTTCAATGGCATGGTTTACCCGGCTGTATTCGATAAAGCCAACAGCATAACCACGCTGGCAAACGACGATGACCCGCCGATGACCTTTTCCATGAGAAACCGGGTCCTGTACAAGGGGAAAGCCTCGGTGAACAACGGAAGCTTCGAATTCAGCTTCATTGTGCCAAAGGACATTTCCTATAACTTTGGTTACGGGAAACTCAGTTTTTATGCCGATAACGGCCTGGAAGATGCAAACGGTTCCTTCCAGGAAGTAGTTATCGGGGGTTCTGCCGATTCGGTGACCAACGATACCGACGGCCCGGAACTGAACGTCTTCATGAACGATGAAAATTTCGTTTTCGGGGGCATGACCGATGAAAACCCCGTTCTGCTTGCCTATGTCAGCGACAGCAACGGGATCAATACCCTGGGCAACGGGATCGGGCACGATTTGACCGCCGTGCTGGACGGGAACACCAACCAGACCATTGTCCTGAACGATTACTACGAAGCCGATACGGATTCCTATAAGAGCGGAAAGATCCGATATACCTTCAAAAACCTGGAAGCAGGCCCGCACAAACTGAAAGTAAAGGTATGGGATGTGTACAATAATTCATCCGAAGAGATCCTGGAGTTTATCGTGAACACGGAACAGGACCTGAGGCTCGACCATGTACTTAATTATCCCAACCCGTTCACCACCCATACCCAGTTCTTTTTCGAGCATAACCAGCCCAGCGCCGACCTGGAGGTCCTGATACAGGTATTCACCATTTCCGGTAAACTTGTCAAGACGATCGAGTACCAGGCCGCTGCTTCCGGATACCGTGTGGGGCCCATAGACTGGGACGGCAGGGACGATTACGGGGGCAGGATAGGGCGCGGGGTTTACATCTACCGGGTTAAGGTGAGAACCTCCCTGGGACACACCGCTGAAAAATTTGAAAAGCTGGTAATATTAAATTAGAATCCCCGTTAGATAGTAAAAATCCTTTATATTTGTTCTCCCGATTTGTTATGAAGAAGCCAAGAAAGAGAAAGAGCATAATTGCCCTATGCCTTGTGTTTACATTTTTTACGGGTGATTATGCAGTATTTGCACAAAATGGAGGCTCCACGGCCAGCGGCCCCCAGCTCAATGCCATCCAGACCGCTGTACCTTTCATGACTATCACACCCGATTCCAGGGCCGGCGCGCTTGGGGAAGTGGGCGTTGCCACTTCGCCCGACATCAATTCACAGAACTGGAACCCGGCCAAATACCCCTTTATTGAAAGCGAAGGAGGGGTAGCCCTCTCCTATACTCCCTGGCTCAGAAAACTCATCAATGACATAAACCTTGCCTACCTGGTGGGATTTTACAAATTCGGCGACAGGCAGGTTGTAAGTGCTTCTCTAAGGTATTTCTCCCTGGGACAGATCGTTTTCACGAATAATTACGGGACCCCGCAGGGAGTTTATGTCCCCAATGAGTTCGCCGTCGATGCCGGGTATTCACGGCTGCTGACCGACCGGTTCTCCGGGGGAATTGTGTTTCGTTTCATCCGTTCCGACCTTACCGGCGGAGTATATATCAACGGAACCACTGCATCGAGGGCAGCGATCGCAATTGCAGGTGACCTTGCCTTCTATTATCGGAATACCGACCTGGTCCTCGGCAGCAGGGACGGGACCCTTGGACTTGGAGTCAACATCTCCAACATGGGGAATAAGGTTGCTTATACCGAGACCTCCGATAAGACTTTCCTTCCCATAAACCTGAAGCTCGGCGGCGCCCTGACCATCGATATGGACGATTATAATTCCATTACCTTTATGGCTGACCTGAACAAGTTGCTTGTCCCCACCCCGCCGATCTATGCCAAAGACAGCCTGGGAGGTACACTGATCGTAAATGGCGAGAAGGTCATCGAATACGGCAGGGACCCGAACATCCCCACCCCGGTCGGCATGGTCCAGTCCTTTTACGATGCGCCAGGCGTATTGATGGAAGACGGATCTCGCAGCGTGTTCCGGGAAGAGTTCAATGAAATAATGTTCGGGCTGGGATTGGAGTACTGGTACAGGGAACAGTTCGCTATCCGGGCAGGTTATTTCTATGAGCATGAAACAAAGGGGAACCGTAAATATTTTACACTTGGGGTGGGACTCAAACTGAATGTCTTTGAACTTGATTTCTCTTACCTGGTCCCCGTCAAACAAAACAACCCCCTTGCCAATACGCTCCGGTTCACACTCGGATTTGAATTTGGCAAACCAAGCTTTTAGAGCATGAATCTCCGGATCGGCATCGGGTATGATGTCCACAGGCTTGAAGAAGGCCGTGACTTCATCCTTGGTGGCATCAAGCTGCCTTGCAGGAAAGGTCCCGCCGGACATTCCGACGGCGATGTACTGATCCACGCGATCTGCGATGCCATGCTCGGAGCACTGGCCCTGGGTGACATCGGCAAGCACTTCCCCGATACGGAAGAAGAGTTCCGGGACATTGACAGCAAGATCCTCCTTGAAAAAACGATCAATATGGTCCGGTTCTACGGATACGAAATATCGAACATCGACAGCACGGTCTGCCTGCAAAAACCCAGAATCAGCAAATACGTACCCGACATGGTGAAAACCCTGTCAGATGTCCTCCATATCGATGCACACCAGGTTTCCATCAAGGCCACCACCACCGAGAAACTTGGATTTGTCGGGGAGGAACAGGGAGTGTCTGCCTATGCTGTCGTTCTGCTTGTTTTGAGTTAAATATTTGTAATTTTGATGCTTTTCGGTTCCAGAAAATCAAAAAAAATAGGCAAAATGCTGGTTCTCGGGGCCACCGAGAATCCGGACAGGTTCTCCTGCAAGGCTGTCAAAAGCCTTGACCGGAATGGTTATGATGTCGTTGCGGTAGGTTTCCGGTCCGGATACATAAAGGACATCGAGATCCTCACCGGAACGCCTGATATAGAAAATGTTGACACCGTATTGCTGTACATAGGCAAAAACAAGCAGCAGGAATACTATGACTACCTGATCCGACTCAAGCCGCGCCGGGTGATTTTCAATCCGGGTGCAGAGAATCCTGAACTTCAGGCCATCCTGCATGAAAAAGGGATCGATGCGGTCAATGACTGTGCCCTCATCATGATCAATACCGATTCCTTTTAAACATTACATCCTAAGTGTACCCATGAGTGAGAACCGTCTCCAGCCTCGAAGAATACCATGAACTGGTGGAAACCTGGCATGCATTGAGCCTGCTCAAAACGTAAGCCTGGAATAGACGGCTGTCACCCTGTCCTCCTGCCCGCTGCCATCGTCCACCGTGTAGGTCCAGATGATCTCGTTGGCTTTGGTTCCCTGTATCTGGCCGGACCCGCTTACCCTGTACCCGCCCTCCAGGGTCTGAAGGGGCAGGCTGAGGGTGCTGCCGCTAAGTGTGGCTTCGGCATCAGCGTCCACGTTATAGAAATTATAGATCACAACCCGGTTGGAATCATAGGGGTGCTTGGATATTTCCACCCAGTACACTTCCATGGTTGATTTATAGGATGCCGGGGTTTCATCGACCTTCCAGGTATCCACCAGCTTGTCCCTCGGATCCCCGTCCACGTTGGTCAGCAGGTCTTCGCATGAGGAGAGTATCATCCCTGCAACAAGAACAGGCAGCAAGGCTCTCCCTGCCCTCAACCAGTATATTACAGACCCGTATTGGTTCATTCAGTGTTCTTATTGGATCGCTCCGTATTTATTTTCGTTCATTCAACGCCTTTTATCGCCTGTTCGATCAGCGCATCATCCGCCAGGCTGGGCATGGTCACCTTCAGATCGGGGAAACGGTCCATTTCCCTTTCTATGGCAAACATGGCCCCCTCGTTCCGGGCCCAGCTCCTGCGGGCAATGCCGTGGTTCACATCCCAGAACAGCATGTTCTCCAGCCTGCGCTCCGCCTCGAGGGTGCCATCCAAAACCATGCCAAATCCCCCGTTTATAACTTCTCCCCATCCAACTCCACCACCGTTGTGAAGGGATACCCAGGTGGCTCCACGGAAAGCGTCGCCGATCACGTTATGCACGGCCATATCGGCAGTGAAACTGGACCCGTCGTATATGTTTGCCGTTTCCCTGTACGGGGAATCCGTTCCGCTTACATCGTGGTGGTCCCGCCCCAGCACAATGGGGGCAGAAACGCTCTTTTCCCGGATGGCATCGTTGAAGGCCCGCCCGATCTTAACCCTGCCTTCGGCATCCGCATAAAGGATCCTGGCCTGGGATCCGACCACCAGGTTGTTCCTGCCGGCTTCCCGGATCCATTTCAGGTTGTCCAGCAGCTGGCTGAGGATCTGTGGCGGGGCATTGCTGCTCATGGCCTCCAGCACCTGCGTGGCGATCTTATCCGTTGCCTGCAGGTCCTCCTCCCTGGAAGAGGTGCAGACCCACCGGAAGGGACCAAAACCGTAGTCGAAGAACAGGGGACCCATGATATCCTCTACATAAGAGGGATACCGGTACCCTCCCCCCGCTTTGAAAACATCGGCTCCCGCACGTCCGGCCTCCAGCAGGAAGGCATTCCCGTAATCCCAGAAATACATTCCCCTGCCAGCCATGGCATTGATGGCCCCAACCTGCCTTGTAAGCGATTCATGCACTCTTTCCCTGAATCCCCCGGCATCCCTGGAAATCATCCGGTTGGACTCCTCAAATGAGATCCCGGCAGGATAATACCCCCCGGCATAGGGATTGTGCAGGGATGTCTGGTCCGATCCGAGCTCGACTTCAACGTCCTCCCTGACCAGTTTTTCCCATAAGTCCACGATGTTCCCATGGTAAGCCAGGGAAATGGCCTCTTTCCCGCGCCGCGCCTTCTCCATCCTTAATAACAGGGTATCCAGGTCATCGTAAACCTCCCTGACCCAGCCCTGTTCATGGCGGATCTTTACTGCTTTGGGATTGACCTCCGCCACCAGGCAAACCCCTCCGGCGATCTCAGCAGCCCTGGGCTGCGCACCCGACATGCCGCCGAGACCCGAAGTCACAAAAACCTGTCCCCCGAGTCCGGCCACCTCCTCCCCTCTTCTTATCCGGCCTGCATTCAGGAGGGTGATCGTGGTGCCGTGGACGATTCCCTGGGGACCTATATACATAAAGGAACCGGCCGTCATCTGCCCGTACTGGCTGACGCCCAGGGCATTCATCCGTTCGTAATCCTCGGGAGATGAATAATTGGGGATAACCATGCCGTTGGTCACCACTACCCTTGGAGCCGATGGATCGGAAGGGAACAGTCCCAGGGGATGCCCCGAATACAATACCAGGGTCATCTGGTTGGTCATCTCCGACAGGTATTGCATGCAGAGCCTGTACTGCGCCCAGTTCTGGAAGACAGCCCCGTTCCCCCCATAGGTGATCAGTTCGTGCGGATGCTGGGCCACGGCCTCATCCAGGTTATTGCTCAGCATCAGCATGATGGCAGCTGCCTGCCTGGAGCGATGGGGATAGGCGTCGATATCCCTAGCATATATCTTATAATCAGGCCGGTACCTGTACATGTAGATATGCCCGTACCTGTTCAGTTCCTCTGCGAATTCAGGGGCCAGCACCGGGTGGTGCCCGGGCGGGAAATAGCGCAGGGCGTTTCGCAGCGCCAGTTTCTTTTCCTCGAGGCTCAGGATATCCTTGCGGCTGGGAGCATGGTTGACATCCGGGTCGTATGGTTTGGCCGGGGGGATTGTTCTGGGGATTCCTTCCCTCACCAGCTTCCTGAATTCTTGGTCTGTCATTTTTTCATGGTTTGGCAGGTAAATTTAAGATTAAATCATGTCAAGTTTTATATTATACAACAATTTGAGCGGCATGGTTCGACTTTTGTTAGTATGGATCCAGTATCGTATTTTTAGATCATACAACCAAACACGAAAAACCAATGAAAATTAGAAGAAGACAATTCGTGCACCTTTTGCTTCTCGGGGGACTCCTCCCGCTTATGAGCTCCTGTGGCTACAACAACATGGTCGGATTAGAGGAATCCGTGTCCGCCCAGTGGGCACAGGTTGAAAATGCATATCAGCGCCGGGCCGACCTGATCCCGAACCTGGTGAACACCGTCAAGGGCTATGCGGACTTTGAACAGGAAACCCTCACGGGCGTCATAGAGGCCAGGGCCAAGGCCACCAGTGTCACGATCAGTCCAGAAAACCTGAACCCCGAGGCCATCCAGCAATTCCAGGCCGCCCAGGATGGTTTGAGTTCAGCGCTGTCGAGGCTGATGGTGGTGGTGGAGCGCTACCCGAACCTGAAAGCCAACCAGAACTTCCTGGACCTGCAGGCCCAGTTGGAAGGAACGGAAAACCGGATTGCCGTCGAGCGACGGAAATTCAACGAGGCGACCCGCAGTTACAATACCTATATCCGCAGATTCCCTGCCCTGATCACCGCCGCCATTTTCGGCTTCGACCAGAAAGGGTATTTTGAGGCCGCGGAAGGAACCGAAACACCACCAACCGTTGAGTTTTAACCATGCAGCCATCCCAATTTTTTTCAAAAGAAGAAAAAGAACGCATTGCTTCGGCAATACGGGAAGCGGAACTGAATACATCCGGAGAGATCCGTGTTCACATTGAGAGCCGGTGCCGGGAGGATGTGCTTGACAGGGCGGCCTTCCTCTTCGCGAAACTGAAAATGCATAAAACGGAAAAACGGAACGGGGTACTTTTCTACCTGTCCGTCGAGGACCATAAGTTCGCCATCCTTGGCGATGCCGGTATCAATGCGGTGACAGCGGATGATTTCTGGGACAGGATAAAGGAAAGCATGCTGGCTGAGTTCAGGGAAGAGAGGTTTTGCGGGGGACTCGAAACCGGCATCCGGATGACCGGAGAACAGCTTAAAGAACATTTCCCCTACGAAAAGGATGATGTAAACGAACTGTCCGATGACATTTCATTCGGGGAATAACAGAAAGGAACCATCATGAAGAAATACTTAACATTATTTCTGATCTTCCTGGCCGTCTCAAGCACCCGGGCGCAGGACATCCCGGAACCAATGCAGCCCCCCAGGATGGTCAACGACTTCTCGTCATTGCTGAACGAGAACGAAAGACAACGGCTTGAAACCAAACTCCAGGAGTTCTATTACCAGACTTCCACCCAGATCTATGTCGTGATCCTCGACGACCTGGCCGGCTATGATATCGCTGAATTCAGCTTCCTGCTGGGTGAACAGTGGGGGATCGGGACCAAAGGCAAGGACAACGGGATCCTTATCCTGATGAATCCATCTCCCGACCGTAAGCACGGAGATGTATTCATAGCCTCGGGCTACGGGCTGGAAGCCGTGGTACCGGATGCCAGCGCCAACCGGATCGTGGATTACGACATGATCCCCCGGTTCAAAGAGCTGGACTATTATGGGGGACTGGATGCTGCTACCAACACCATCATGGATCTCACCCGTGGTGAATATACCATGGATGAATACATACAGAATCGATCGGGATCATCCGCCCCGGAAGGCCTGATCGTAATGATCGTTTTCATCATCGTTATGCTGTCGATCTTCGGCAGGTCGCGTTCCAGGAGGCATTATGCAATGGGGAAAAGCAACCTTCCCTTCTGGGCCGCATTGTTCCTGGCCAGCGGGGCAGGCAGGTCACACAGGGGAAGTTTTGGTAATTTCAGCTCCGGCAGCGGCGGGTTCGGGGGCTTCGGCGGCGGCATGGGCGGAGGCTTCGGAGGCGGCGGTGCGGGAGGATCCTGGTAAAACAGTCCGCAGGATCAGGCCAAAAAACAGGACAACCTTATGAAATCAGATATCCGTTTTAGCACCCTTATCATTACCCTAATCGCCTGCCTGGCGGGAGGACCTGACAGCCCTGCCCTTGCCCAGGGGGGCGATCCGGCCACCCTGCGGATCGTGTTTGCCGGCGATATCATGGGACACGATTCCCAGATCGGGGCAGCCCGGGTGGATTCAGCCGGCATTTATGATTACACCGGGTGCTTCAGGCACCTGAAGCCTTATCTGCAGGAAGCCGATATCGCCATAGGCAACCTCGAGGTCACCCATGGGGGTCCCCCGTACAAGGGTTACCCACAGTTCTCCAGTCCCGATGAACTCAGCGATGCCCTCCTCGACGCCGGTTTCAACGTCCTGGTAAATGCCAATAACCATGCGCTGGACAGGGGGAAAGAGGGACTCGAACGTACCCGGCAGGTGCTGGATGAAAAAGGCATGATCCTTACCGGGTCCTTTGTCTCCCCCGGCCAAAGGGAACTCAGTTATCCGCTCATACTCGAGAAGAACGGGATCCTGCTCGCCCTGCTGAATTATACATACGGTACCAACAGCCTGGTCGCCGATACGCCCAATATCGTGAACTACATCGATACCATGGTTATCCGGCAGGATATCATGAAAGCCCGGCTCGTGGAACCCGATATTATCATCGCCTGCGTACACTGGGGCAAAGAGTATGAGCGGGAGGAAAACAGCACCCAGCAGGCATTGGCCGGATTCCTGTTTGACCAGGGAGTGAGCGCCATTATCGGTTCCCATCCGCATGTGGTGCAACCTGTTGACTTCCAGAGATTTGGCAGGAACTACCACCGCCCGGTTGTCTATTCCCTGGGAAATTTTATTTCCAACCAGAGGGACCGGTACCGGAACGGCGGGATAATCTTTGGACTGGAACTGGAAAAAACCGACGAGACCAGGATCATAGCAATCGATTATCTCCCGGTATATGTCCACAAGCCAGAACGGGGTAATCGCACCGTCTTCGAGCTGGTCCCCGGCATCCCGGAGGAAATGATCTCAGAGATCGGCTTTACGGATGAGGAAAAAGCGGGCTACCTTGAGTTCTGTGAAGATACCCGCGAACACCTCTCCAACGTTCCGCAAGGCTCGTTCTCCCCGGAACCGGATTGAAACAGTGCCTGCACCTATTCTTTCCAGTTTTCTGCAGCTTCCAACTGGCTCATCTGGTATTTTACAGAGGTCAGTGCAACCGACTCCTTAAACAATTCGTTGAAATCCGGTAATGCCAGGCTGCTGCCTTTGCGAAGGAATACGGGGATTTGATGTGGCGGTGCTTCAACCTCGAGGTACTGCCCTCCCTCGTATTCCTGGTTGTCCCAGAGATTGATCCAGGTTTCGCCTGCCGGAAGATATATCCGCTGCAAGGTTTTCTCGTTCTCCCAGACCAGGGAAACCAGCAGATCATCCCCGAACTTATAGGTTTCCCATTCCTTCCAGCTCTCATCCTGTTCCGGGTATTCCAGAAACAACGGCCTGGCAATGGGCATTCCCGTTTCATGAGCAGTCTTTGCCAGGCTGTGCACATAATCAACCAGGCTCATCCTCAGCTTTGCATAGAATCGCCAGACGGCCAGTATTTCATGGTCGTAGGAAGGTTCGTAATTCATTCCCCAGAATCCACGGTCATTGGTGGGACCAACCTCCATGATGGGAGAAAAACATGCAAAGCCCAGCCAGCGCATTGCTGTTTCACGTTCGAGGCGCTTGGGATAGCCTCCGGCATCTGATCCCCACACCGGGTACCCTATCACCGCGCAGCGCTGCATACCGATCAGCGCAGACCGCAATCCTTCGGCCGAATTATGGGTGTCACCTGCCCACATTGCACCGTATCTGGCACTGCCTGTATACTGCGCGCGGGGAAAAAGAACAAAATCCCCGCCAAGCACAGGTTCAACTGCGTCGTATGTGGCTTTCACGAATTGCCGGGAATAATCGTTGTAATTCTCACGGTAGGACAAACCAGCGGATGTAATCAGGTGTAAAGAATCGCACAATCTCTCTCCATCACCCCGATCCAGTTTAAAACCCTTGATACCCATCCGGGCAAGCTTGGCAGGACCATTGTCGCCCCACCACTTGCAGGCCTCCGGATTCGAGTAGTCCATCACCACCATGTTTTCCCTCTCCATCATTCTCATAAACCGGTTAAACCTTGCGGTATCTATTTCACCTGGGAGATCTGTCCTTTGCGGAGGGCCCTGGGACCTGCCTGACCGGGCATTATCTCCCTGACCGGCAACATTCGGCCTGCGGAACCTGGGTCTCATGCTCCTGCTGACCAGGCCGTAGCCTCTTTCCCTGGCAACCCCGGCCATATCGCCGTATACCCAGGGACAGATCCAGAGCATCAATTCAATGTCCTTCCCGTTCAGCCAGGAAATCATTTCTTCGAATTTCGGCAGGCGGTCATAATCAATTTCATAATCGTCGAAACCAAAACCTCCCGGTCCCCACGGGCGATCAATCCAGTACGCGGTACAGGGTATATCATATGCCTGCATCATCAAAATGTCTTCAACGATATCCGAGTTGTATGGAGCATTCACTTCGGAACTGTCAAAGTAGGTTTTGTTGTTGCGATGTTCATCACGCCAGCGCCATGGGCCGAATGCCCATCTTGGGGGATAGTAAGACGGGCCGGTCTCCAGGGCATGCTGTTTTACGATCTGAGCGGGAGAAGAGCCAAGATACAGCTTAAATTTCATGCCGGGTCCCTCAAAGGCGACCTGCACGATGTCTGGATATTGCCTGCAAAAATCAAACAGGCCGGGCCAGGTTCCCTCCACGTAGAAACCATAATTATTCGATGAAAGGTAGAACGGAGCATACGCGGAGACCGTCGGTTTCACCTGCATCTCCACCCTTTCGTTTCGCAGGTCCAGGGCAGTTTCAATGCTTTCCTTCCAGGAGTTGCCTTGGGGGCCGTCCACAACCCGTTCAAATACCCCTGTGAAATACTCGCCATCGCCAGCCCCGGCATTAATGAACCATTTTTCAGGCTTCTTCAGGCTGTCTTCTTCTAGCATGTTCAACTGAAAATCAATGACATCCTTGTTCTCAGAGATCCGGATCTCGACCTTTCCCACTGTCTGAATATCCCATATGAATGTTGTAATTCCACCTTTCCGGTCTGTCCGGGCCGGCTCACCGGTAAGCCAGAAAATCTCTCCGCCTGCTGCAAATCCAATGCTGCCGGTATCATTTGAAGCGGGGCGAAACCTTATGTCCGTTCCGCCGGGATGGCTGATCTCAAAGACCGGGAAATCATTTATTTCACTCACCCTGACCTTCACCCTGCCTGATTCCGTACAGGAGAATAATAACATCATGGATAATGATGAGATTACCATGCTCAAAAGCGGTAATTTTGTCCGTTTCATGCGTTTTTTCTTTTATTAATATGGATAATTAAAAAACTCTCCTCAAACCTTCGCACTGTACCTTCCAGCTGCCATCATCCGGGAACCCGGGAGCATGGATATCCGGTGCCCCCTCCCAGCCCGCACACATCATTGCAACGGCGCTTAAAAGCGCGCCGTTACCCGGCAGGTATAAACGCAGGCGTTGATTCTGATAATTATGCCCGTTCGGCAAATAGGTATTGGTTTCGATATCCATAAAAAGGGCATCTATTGCTTTCTCGGGCATTCCCAGGCGGGTAGCTGCCATTGCCGTCATCGGGAAGTCCCATCCCCAGGTCTGGTCCCAGTTCCAGTTTTCCCAGACATAATCGAAAGTTCGCCGCATCACAGCGGAATCAACCATGGGACTGGCCGGCAACATTCCCCAGGTTCCTATAACCATGGGATGATCGCTCATGTACCGGGGATTTGAATACGAATCGGGAGCGCTTTCGGCTGCCAGGTACAGGCCGTCTTTCTGAGCCAGCGGGGAAAGCGCTTCGATCACCGCATCCCACTCCGGTTTGCGTTCCAGATTCAGGCGCTCACGCCATTTTTGTGCCGTCACCAGTCCCCAGTGCCAGTATGCCAGTTCGAAAGGGGGATTAATGGTGCTTTCGGCGCGAAAGCGTTCCTGGGCCGGAATCAGAAGGGGTCCGAGAATATACCTGTTCTCCACGGTATCAAACCAGGCATAGGAAGCCATGAAATCTGCTGTCTCAAAAATAATGTCGGCATATTTCTGGAGCAGTATCTCATCGGGAGAATCCTGGTAGCAAAGTTCAGCCAGGTAGATGATATGGGGCTGCTGCCAGATTAAAAAGGACCCGACACCGGAAGGACTGTCGTTGCCAGAAGGATCCGTCATTTTCGGCCATCTTACACCTTCAAATCCTTGCCGTTGTGCGGTTTCCCGTGCCTTGCCCGCGATGGCATTGTAATAACCGAGACTTTTCTCAAGCAGATCCGCACGGTTCCACAATGCAAAATGAACCCCGTGCCACCAGTGCATTTCAAGGTGAAACTTACCATGCCAGCTGTTAAAGGTCAATCCGGTCTCCTGGGGCGGATAAGTCCCCGCGCATTGTACTTTAGTCAGGTATTGGGAAAGCACGATCCTTCGTTCCAGCTCAGGGGCCCTCGGATCCGTGCTTCCTGAAAAATCGACGGCACCCCCGCTTAACCAGAATTCCTCCCAGGCCTGCCTGCTGTTTGAAGCCGTGGTTTTAAAGTCAGGAACTTCGGGGGCCGCCTCATCGGGACTGAAAAGGCAGCTGAACGAGAAGTTTGACCGGCCCCTTTCAGGTTCCAGATAAAAGTTGTGCTTCCCGTTTTCATAAATATTCGCTGTTCCATCCCATGCCAGCCGGACATTGTACGAAGTGCCGTCAATCTGCCGCTGGATCGTTGCAGAATTACCAGCGGAAATCAATTCCGAGCTGTGCTTCCCGGGCTGGTCCCAGTCGCAACCTGAATCGGTATGCCGCCCTGTCGGGTAAGGGAAGTTCAGTTTGACACGAATCAATCCCTGCTCAATCAGGGCAGATTCGATCCTGGCAGAAACCAGATCCAGGTCCTGATGGGCACAGGTGATTACTTCAACAGGGATTTTATTTATCGTAAACTTGCTGTGAATTTCACCGGTCCACGGGTCCAGCGTCTGATCTATGGATCCAATCTCTTCGGGAAGGACCGGTGCGCCGTCGGGATACAGGAAATCCAGGCCGATTACTCCCAGGTGCATCCGGTGGGGATTCTGGCGCAAATAATTCGCCGCTTCCCTGTTGCGTGCAGGCTGCCGTACCTGGACCGAAAAGGGAATTTCCCTTCCGTGAAAATCATAATTCCTCAGACTTTCGTCAAATGTATATGCGCTGTCATTCGGGTAACTGTGCCAGCCCCATTCGCTCTGCGTCCCCAGCGGCACCCCTCTCTCATACATTTCCGGGAATGATTGCAATCCGGTAAAATCAACCGTAAATGCGAACCTGCCATTTCCCACGGTCAGGGAAGACAAGCTGTCCATGGAATCCACGTGTACCTGATGCCTGCGTACGAGCTCTTCACGGTCTATTTTACCTGTCCCGGATTCAGCCCTGCATCCCAGCAGGATGAGGAATGCACTTATTGGAATATAAAAATGCTTGAACATGGTCTTATAATTTTTAATGTACCTGGGCATTAATTGAACGGGCTGGGCTGATTCTCCGGTGGTTCGGGTAAATTGAGACGTTCCCAGTTATCGGTGATTTTCTTTAGTTCCTCCGGTATGGCTCCCTGCCAGCCCTGGATAATCCCCTTCCATTGGCCTTCATCATCCATCCAGAGAGCCAGATCCATCCGTTCATCCAGGTTGATCTCAAAATTTCCGGTTTTAAAGGATTTCAGGCTTCCGGCACACAAAGCCTGCAAATCCCCTTTATCATCCAGGCGGACGGCGGCTACCCCTACCGCATCAATGGAGACAGGATGGTTTTTTATCTTAAACTCGGTACGGATGGGATCCCCGCTGACATCATGGGTCCCCGCCACATGGATGACAGTACCGTCGATCAGACGGCAAAATCCGGTGGTCGGGGGAAATTTGGAGACCTGATCAAAGTCCCTCAGCGAATAGTATGTTTCGTCGAGGTCTTCCGTTGCCGGTGTCTGGGCGGATATGCCCTGATCCTTCAGCACTTCCATGATCTTCAAATAAGCATTTCTGTAATCATCTTCGACGATCATGGTATTGGGCAACAGGGTATTGCCATCTGCAGGTTCCCCGTAAAAATCTGTGGTCCATTCACCGATGCGGAACATGGCAGTAGGGCTGCTCCCGGCCTTCAGGAAAAATTCAGAGGTTGATTTTTTCTCAAATTCCGGGTGGTACAGGATGACCGCAGCATAGCGCTGGCTGCCGTAACAAATCCAGCCGTCTTCATCTATTTTAAGACTCCCGTTATCTATTTCACTTGTGGGTATCAGGTCAGCCGGAAATCCCGTGTTCCAGAAAAGGTTGATCAGGGGCATTCCCACATCATCAAAATGAGGACCGGCCCAGTTCATGGCTGCGGCATGACCGAAAATTACAGCAACGGGGCAATCCAGCGGGCTGTGGCTGATGGTATTCAGAAGCCTGATCCTGGTTTCTGCCCGCATGAGGTCCGGGTTATACAATCTCTGGAATCCCAGGTAGTCCAACCTGCCGCCGGCCAGGGCAGAACTCCATACCTGGTCGGAGAAAACCCTTGTATAATACATGTTATACCAGATCGGACTTCCCCATTTCTTGCAGAGGGCCGTTCTTGCACCGAAAGGCACGATCTCATCCGTCTGTGCCCAGTCCCGCTTCACGGCCCACCAGTCAAGCCCGTTCTTTTTCATCTCCTGGCGGTCAGGATAGGGCCACCAGGTTGGATGAACCGTTACGGCCGCATCCGGTCCGAAAACCTCCTTGACCGCATCGTAGAAACCAGCTTCCAGGGCAACATTCCTTTGTAAAGACATTTCCCTGAAATGATTGATGGCCACCTGCCGCTCCACTTCCTTTCCCCTGAAACCTTTTGCCATCAGCAAACAATCCTCCAGCAGGTCCCTTCCTCCTGTTTTTTCCGCATATGCCAATGCACGGGGCGCCGAGTACCAGAAATCGTGTGTTCCCTCAATAGCATAGCGGGGAAAGTATGGGGGGAATCCCCATTCGTCTTTGCAGACACCGGCCAGTGGGACATCCGCATACTGCCGGATCAGCTTTCGCTGGAATTCCATCAAATGAGGGGCAAATATATCCGGATAGAAAAGGGTGAATGCAACCATGACACTGGCATGGGTCCGGTTACCATCGGAAGCCGGAATGCTGATTCTTACGGAATCTTCCGATGAGTAAATGAGGCTGCACTCTTCTGTAATATCTTTCAGGGTTTCCGGTTCAATCCCTTCGGAAGTGCCCCGGTACGAATAAACCCGCAACAGGCTGCTTTTCAGGGAATTATATTTCGGAATCCTGCCGCCGGAATAGTGGTCACTGAGATTAGGGATGCTTGTTACCGAGGTTTCAGCCACACCCTTCTCAGGCAGGCTTAGTTCCTGAACCCTCAACAATTCCTGCAATTCGTCCGGATACTGGCTCTGAAAAGCCCGTCGGGCCGAGCGGACATCAAGATCGGGAACCAGCGCAAGGTTGTTTTGCACCGCATACTCGGCTGCCTGCTTGACTGCATTGTAAATCACATCATCCACTACTTCCTTGTCATGAAACCTCAAAAATGGAATCAGCAGGTTAAGGGGGGAATGCATGCTTGCCTGGTCTAGTGTGCGCTTGTACCCTTCGGGTTCAAGTTCTCTTTCCCTCATATTCCAGACGCCAATGACCGGCATGTATTCCGCAGGCAATTGGTTGATGCTCTCACCCTGGGAAGGCGATCTTGTAAGCACCGGGTATTTGGGTTGTGCATACGCAATACCAAGAAATAGCGTGAGAGCAAGGCTAATAACGGTTATACGTTTCATTTTTAAATTTTTTATGTTGTTCATTCAGGACTATCAAACTGCAGGAATCCGATTCCCGTCACGGGAAGCAACTCATTGGCCGGGATCGGCCGGCTTCGGTCCATCGTAGAGGTAACGGAACCAATCAAACAGGGCGGAACCACCTTCTCCGTTCTCGTGATAGCTGAACAAGCCGATCTTCGGGCCCTTCCAGTTTCCAAAGGTGGCGGCAAATTTTTCTCCAAGCGGAATAAATTCCTTGTTATCCGTACTGTAGTAAAACTGGTTCCCCGGACTTATGGGAGGAAACCGCCTGCGCCCCTGCTCAGGCTGCGATGTCTCGGGAATCCTTTCACCGGGTGCGTGGCTGACCCTTAAAAAAATCTTTGAACCGGAAATGGCCTGTTTGGTAATTGTTCCATTGATATCTGTAAATACGGATAATTTACCGTCTTCTTTTACAATGCCGATGAGGTTATACTGTCTGCCGAACATGCACAGCCCGGCTTTCTGGCCCTCTTTCATCTCATCGGCCACCAGCAGGGCCGTTGCTTCCCCATGGGACCCCATCACCTTCTGGGTCAGGGTATTTTTTGCTTCAGCCAGCGTTGCAGCCGGCCGGGACTTTAAGGTTAAGTAGCCCTCCATTTCCGTCAGTGACCAAGCCGATGGTACCGGGTTATGATTCCAGGCCCATTGAAAACCAAGCTCCGGCGCGTTGAATTCATCGGATGTCCGGGGTGCCGTAACCGGATATACCTTTCCTACATCTGGTTTTTTCCAGACATAAACCGGTTCACCGATGCCATTCATATCTATGTCCACGCCCATGACCGGCCAATCATCCTTCCACCTCATCGGCTGCAGGTGACACACCCGTCCGATGGTGAATACGCTCTGGAAATGCATGAACCACCAGTCCCCATTGGGCAGGTCAATCCAGGCCCCCTGGTGGGGACCGTTGATCGAAGTACTCCCGCGTTCAAGGACTACTTTCTTTTCGTAGGGCCCGTAAATATTTTTCGACCGCAGGACCGTCTGCCAGCCCCTTGAGACCCCGCCCTCGGGTATGCTTAAATAATACCAGCCGTTCAATTTGTGGATCTTGGTTCCTTCGGCAACGGGACCGGTATAGACGATCACACCATTATCCAGCAGTTTTGTTCCGTCCGGGCTCATCCTGTGGATATAAATGGGACCTGCCCCAACGATGCTTCTTCCCAGATAAGCCCTTCCGTCATCGTCCCAGAACGGGCAGGGATCTTCCCACCCTGCCGTATCCGCCACCTGCACAAGTGGAGCCCAGGGGCCTTCCGCCTTCTCGGCTGTCGACATGAACAGTCCCTCATCAGGCGTACAGAAATACACCCAGAACTTATTGTCATGAAAACGTATGGCCGGCGCCCAGCTTCCGCCTGCATAACGATCGTTCATGTCAAACTCCGGTGCAAACTTGAATTCATCGTAAATCCGGGCGATAATGGTCCAGTTCACCAGGTCTTTGGAGTGCAGTACGGGCATACCCATGAAATGGAACTCGGAACTGACCATATAATAATCCTTACCCACGCGGACAACATCAGGATCGGAATAATCTGCATTCAGGACCGGGTTGACATACGTTCCGTTCCCCTGGTCGCCCCAGGACCCGGTAGGGGCATCGAAGTCCTGTGAGAATCCGACATGGATCAGACAAAAGATCAGACAAGGCAGTGCGTAGAATAACTTAATTTTCATAAACGTATTTTTTAATAAACAAACATCCTGGATACATCCTGCATTTCAGGCACGGATATATGGACTTTCACAATATGGAGCAATGAGAGAGAACAAGAGATTTCATAAAACCTGCAGGCTTCACCTTTTAATTATAAGGACCTGCCGGGAGACATCCACATTCACTTCGGATCGCTGGATGTCTTTTAAAGGACAGTATACTCGATGAATATACTGTCCTTTATTTGTGCATCTAACTCTTTTTAGATTAGTTGCCGGGAAGCTTTAATTCACTAATATCCTGGATTCTGGGTTAATGCACCGAGGCTTCTGTCAATCTCCACCTTCGGAATGGGCAGCCAATAAAGTTTGTCATCCCAGGCCCGGGGCACCAACAATTGGGTGTCGTAAGTTTTCGTCCCGTCTGCAGCCTTGGTGATGACCACGCCCATGATGTCATTAACCTCCGTCACATCCGCAATCTGCCATCTCCGCACATCGAAGTACCGGTGGCCCTCAAAGACCAGTTCGATCCTGCGTTCGTGCTGGATCCTTTTTCTGAGATCATCGCCCGTTGCCAAAACCGCAGGCATGTTCACGCCGGTCCTGGCACGGACCTCGTTGATGTATTGAAGTGCGGTAGCTTCATCTCCCAGTTCAAAGCTTGCTTCTGCATAATTTAAGAGTATTTCTGCATAACGGAACATGATCCAGGGCGTAGTCGTCCTGACCGATCCTCCGACCGGAGCAATCTCTTCCTGAACAAACTTCTTGAGGTAATATCCGCTCATGGATCCGTTCCAGGCGGCAATCGGGCCGGTGCGGGAATCCATTCCGTCTACAAAAGTTTCCGTTTCCCTGCCCATCCACATCGAACCGTCGTGCAGTATTGAAGCATCAAACCTCGGATCCCTGTCGATATACGGGTTCAGTGGATCGTAGCCCGAAGCGGGATTGACACTGCCCGCTTCATCGAAGGGGAATTCCCCGTTGCTCATTTCATAACTGTCAACCAGGTTTTGAGTCGGGGAATCCGATCCCCAGCCGTTGTCGCCGTTTCTCCCTGCCTGCATGCTGAGATCGTGGGAATTCGCCTGCGAAAAATATCTGGCAAAAATAACCTCATCGGTATGACCGGTAAATACTTCGTTATAATCGGAATGCAGGGTATACCGGGTACCAATCAGGTCTTCCGCTGCATCTGCGGCAGCCTGCCATTTGACCAGGTCGTTGGTCGGGTTTTTCTGGGCACTTGCGGCATATAGCAGTACCCTGGCTTTCAGGGCCCTTGCAGCATCGGCTGAGGCCAGCCCTAATTCGGCCCCCTCCCGCTCATCGGGCAAGGCGGCAATGGCTGCATTCAGCTCGCTGATTATAAATGCCACACAATCATCATATGTATCCCTGGGTACGGAATAATCGTCGTCATCCAGCCCATATATGTCGGTTATTATTGGTACCCCGCCATATCTCCAGATCAGATTCGCATACAACCATGCATTAATGAATTTCATCTCGCCTTTCATTTCCTGCTTTATGGCATCGTCAAAAGGAGAGCTCTCAATCGATTCAAAGAAAATATTGATTTCCCTGATGAGTGAATAGCTAAGCGACCAGCTATTCAGATATTCATGCATCGTGGAGATATTATCGGGAGTCAACTCACCCCGCTGGATAATATAGTAGTAGACCGAGCCTTTTATACTGTGAAGCTCATCAGTGGCATGGCCTATCTGAGTAGTTCTGTACAATCCCTGTTCAAATGCCTGCTCATAGATGGCGTTCATAAAAGATCTGACGAGTGCCGGATCATTCCAGACGTCATTTTCAGATAACTTATCCTCCGGTGTTATCTCGAAAACTTCATTGCAGGCAATAAGTGTAAATATTGCTATCGGTATTAATAGTATCTTTTTCATGGTCTTATATATTAAAAAGTCAGGTTAACACCAAGATTAAACACACGCTGTTGGGGATAAAACCAGTAATCGTTTGTTTCCGGATCAAATCCCATATCCTTCATATGATCGTACAGTATCAGCAAATTGTAACCGCTGACATAGAAACGCAATTTCTGAATACCTGCCTGACTCAGGATGCCTGATGGAAGGCTGTACCCTATCTCCAGGTTTTTAAGCCTGAGGAAACCGGCATCCATGAGCCAGTGTGTGCTTTCCATATTGGAATTATTGTTCCGGGTTTCAGCTGAACCCCTTGGCTGTGTTGCCTCCGTGTTATCCAGGGACCAGCGATCCTCGGCTCGCCACTCGGTAAAGTTCCCAAGCGCATAGCTCATAATCGGGAAATACCCTCCGAGATAGGTCATGGCATTTTCCTGTCCCTGGAATAATATGGAGCAATCCAATCCCCCGTATCCCAGGGTGGCACCAAATCCGTATACGACTTCGGGAATGTCCGTTTTATCCATTCGCAGCCTGTCAAGTGAATTGATCACTCCATCCTCGTTTACATCCCGAAACTTGATGTCGCCCGGCCTTGCCCCCGCCAGGGTGGCATGCGCATCCACATCTGCCTGTGTACTGTAAATGCCAATGGCTTCGTAATAAAGGGCCGATCCGATAGGCAAACCTGTGGCCATTTGATATTCCTCTGCAGCGGGTGCTTCATCTGCGAAGATGACCTTATTCCTTGCAAATGAGACGTTCCCATAAAGAGAATATCTGAATTTGCCCGCACTGTTCCGATGGACTAATTGTAATTCAAATCCTTTGTTTTCAACTTCCCCGATATTCTCATCAGGCAGGACCAGACCGGTATAATCAGGTATTACTACGGTCCGTTTGGTGAGGATATTTGAGCGTTTCGATTTAAATACATCGAATTCCAACCCCAGTAAACCCTTCCACAGGGTCGACTCAAAGCCGAAGTTGGTTGTTTTCGCAACCTCCCAGGTAATGTTCGGATTTGGGACACCGCTTTGGATAAGTCCGATCACATCGGTGCTGCCAATTACATAATTATTACCGTACTCGTAACTGGTAAGGTATTGAAACGCATCCACCGCGTCATTCCCCATTTCGCCATAAGAAGCGCGGATCTTTAAATTATCCACAAATCCGACATTGCTCATGAAGGATTCCTCAGATATCCTCCAACCGAGGGAAATCCCCGGGAAAAATCCCCATCTTTGATCTTCCGGGAAGTTCGGCGATCCGTCATACCTGAAAATGAGCTGGGCCAAATATTTATATGCATAATCATAGGTAACCCTTCCGAAGTAGTTCAGCCTGGAAGTTCTGTTTGCGGTACCATCGTTGCTCTGCTTGTCCTTCTCACTGCTGCCCGCGAATAATTGCGGCAGGGCGGTTGAAAGATAGTCCGTTCGGCCTGCTGTCATATAATCATACCGATACTGCATTTGCTCGTAGCCGAGCATGGCACCGAAATTGTGATTTCCAAATTTCCGCTCGTAATTGATTTGGGCGTTGAATATAAACTGAGAACTCTGGTTGAATTCTTCATCCAGCGCTGCCAGATCGCTTCCCTGTCCGCTTCTGCCTTCCGAGTATGTTCCGTCACCGTTATCATAATATACATAAGTCGGCAGATCCCATGTTTTAATGAAATTATATCCGGCATCATAATAAATACCTGCCTTGGCGGATAATCCCTGTATCCAGGGTATATCCAGATTGAAATTCAGTCCCGACTGAATGCCCCGGAACCGCTGGTCCTGGTATCCGCCATCGTCGCTGATCCAGTTGATGATATTTTCATTATCACGGAGGGGGCTTTTATAATCCGTGCCGGGCCAGAACAAGGTCCAGTAAGGATGATACAGATAAATGTGGCTGTATACACCGCGAGTATCCGGGTTTCCCGGGTAATGATTATTATCCAGCCTTCCTGCCAGGTCAAGATTCACGGTCAGGAAATCAGCGATTTTCACGCCGACATTCGACCGGAAGTTGTACCGCTGGATCTTGGTCGATCCGTAATTGAAGTGTCCCTGCTGGGCCAATTCACCGATCGACAGGTAATAATTCAGCACTTCGGTACCCCCGGAAACGCCCAGATTCAACCGGTGCTGAGGTGTTGCCCCTTTCGTCATTTCATCATACCAATCCGTGGTCTGGTAACCGGGTTCCGTTCCCGCTTTGAATCTGTCCAGATCCTGGTCCGAATAATAAGGAGCACGGCCTTCATTGACTTCTATCTCATTATAAACTTTTGCCCAGGTATATGCATCGGCCATTATGGGGTTTCTCGTTGGCTGGGAGAATCCCTGGTTATAGGAAAAATCAAAGGTTGGTTTGCCCGTCTTGCCGCGTTTCGTCGTTACCAGGATAACACCGTTGGCCGCACGTGCACCATAAATAGCTGCGGAAGCATCCTTAAGAACAGTAACCTGGTCAATGTCATTGGGATTCAATTGTCCCAATCCTTCCCGCTGAACCCCGTCGATAATGATAAGAGGTTCGGTATCCCCGGTGGTTCCCAATCCCCGGATATAGATCGTAGGATCCTCCTTGCCGGGTTCACCGGTCCTGGAATTGATGATAACCCCTGGTAACTGGCCCACCATGGAATTGATAACATCCGGAGCCTGGCTTTTTACGATTTCTTCTCCTTCCGTTGAAACCACGGAGCCTGTAACGGTGACTTTTCTCTGGTAACCATAGCCGATTGCCACCACTTCCTCAATTCCGATAACGTCCTGAACCAGTGACAGGTTTATTTGAACCTGGTTTCCAACGGCCACTTCCTGTACGATGTATCCGACAAATGAAAACACCAGCACAGTTGACGGATCAGCAACTTCAATGGTGTATTCTCCTTCCAGGCTGGTTACGGTACCCCTTGTCGTGCCTTTTATTATTATGCTC
>CAZVLG010000456.1:0-10476 GCA_964627835.1 uncultured Bacteroides sp. | reverse complement strand
ATCGGCCTGGGAGTGGTGGGCGGATGTCCCGCCGGAAAAAAGCAGGACCCTGCAGATCAGCCAGCCTGAATTCATTTCCGTTCCCCCTTCGGTAAAATACCGCGGCATCTTTATCAACGATGAGGACTGGGGACTGCAGCCATGGGCCGCCCGGACCTTCGAACCCGAAACAGGGGATATCGGTCCCCGGACCTATGAAAAGGTTTTCGAACTGCTGATCCGGCTCAGGGCGAACCTGATCTGGCCCGCCATGCACGATTGTACCAGGGCGTTTTTTCATTACCCCGGGAATCCCGGGATGGCAGAGAAATACGGGATCCTTGTCGGCAGCTCCCATGCTGAGCCCATGCTGAGGAATAACGTGGATGAATGGGATGCCGTGACCCGGGGGGCGTTCAATTACCGCACGAACAGGCAGGAGGTTCAGGCATACTGGAGGGAAAGGGCGGAGCAGAGCCGGGACCTGGAAGCCATCTACACCATGGGGATGCGGGGGATCCACGACAGCGGGATCATGGGATACGAGGATATGGATTCCAGGATCGCCGGCCTGGAACAGATCATCTTAGACCAGCGGGATATCCTCGCCGAATATGTGAACCCGGATATTTCTTCCATACCCCAGGCATTCATCCCCTATAAGGAGGTGCTCGAGATCTATGACGGGGGACTCACTCTTCCCGGGGATATCACCATCGTCTGGCCCGACGATAACTACGGGTATATCCGAAGGCTGAGCAACCCGGAGGAAAATAAAAGGCCGGGCGGCAGCGGTGTGTATTACCATGCTTCCTACTGGGGGAGGCCCCATGACTACCTCTGGCTGAGTACCACCCACCCGGTCCTTATCTGGGAGGAAATGACAAAAGCCTGGCAATCCGGTGCCCGGAACCTCTGGATCCTCAATGCAGGCGACATCCGGCCGGCCGAATACCCCATCCAGCTTTTCCTTGACATGGCCTATGACCTGACAGCTTTTAAATCGTGGACCGAGGTATGGAAACATCATGAAGCCTGGGCAGAAAGCATAGTTCCCGGATCGGGGAAAGAAATTACCGATATCTACAAGGAATATTACCGGCTTGCTTTTGAGCGTAAACCGGAATTCACGGGCTGGAACCAGGTTGAAAAACAAACCCTCGTTGCTTTTTCCGATTATAATCATTTCTATTACGGGGATGAGGCACAGAAAAGGCTCGATACCTGCAGCGCGCTGCTTGGCAGGGTAAAGGATCTCGGCGGGCGCATCCCGCCCGGGAGGCTGGATGCATTTTTCTCCCTGGTCGAATACCCGGTATGCTGTGCAGCCTGGATGAATATCAAGTGGCTCTCCCTGGAAAAGGCGTACCTCTGTGCACGACAGGGGCGCAGCAGTGCCAACAGCCATGCCCTTCAGTCCCTCGCCGCGCACGACAGCATCCTCCGCCTGACGGCTTTTTACAACAGGGGCCTTTCCAATGGGAAATGGGCAGGCATTATGTCCGCGGCGCCCAGGCAGCTTCCTGTCTTTGAGAAACCCTTCCTGCCAAACTGGGAGACCGGGCAACCGTCCGAATTTGAAATCTGCCTGGAAGGTTTTACCGGCCAGGCATACAGGGAAAATGGAACGGTCTGGGAACTTCCGGCCTATTACCGGGGAAGCGGGCAGTCCTTCTTCATGGATATTTACCTTAAGGGGGAGGGGCCCGTACAATGGAAGGCTGAAACCCAGGCGGGATGGATCAGGCTTTCCGATTCAGGGAGCGTACTGAGCATTGGAACCGGCCATTTGGAAAACAGGATATGGGTTTCCATCGATGAGGATAAACTGCCGCCAGGAGAAATGATCAGGGGAACCATAAAGATATCCGGAGGCGGTAAAAAACGCATGGTGGCGCTTACGGTTCACCCTTCCCCTGCCATGGAACCGGACAGGGGAAACCTGTTCACAGAGATGAACGGCTATGTATCCATGTGGGCCGAAAACTATACAAGAACCCACGAGGAGGGCTGGCAGGTTGTCGGGGGACTGGGCTATACGGGTGCGGTACTGTCCAGCGGGCTACAGGCATATCAGTCCCCCGGGCCTGGTGTACCCCATGGTTCCGGGCAGCAGTGGACGGCTCCCGGGGCGGATTACGATTTTTGCTCGGATACCCGGGGAACCTGCACGGTGAATGTTTACTGCATACCCACCCATCCGCTGAACAACGAGCATGAACTCAGACTTGAGCTTAGCATGGACGGGGGTGAGGTCAAAATTCTTAACTTCGTAACCAGGGGACGAAGCGAACAATGGAAACAGAATGTCCTGAGCAATTCGTATATGCTTCAGGCAGATTTCAGGCTTACGGAAGCAGGTAAGCATATACTGAGCCTGAAGGCTTTGGACCCTGGCATCCTGATTGACAGGCTGGAGATTGATTTCGGGGGACTGAAAAAAGCCTATTCTGCCATCCCTGAGACCAGGATCCCGTTGACGGGAGATTGACAGCAGGCTCTAATTAATCAAACCAAATGCAGGCTCTGAAAAACAACAATTTACCAATCCAGGCCCTGCTGCGCGCAGTGTTGATCCTGTTTGTTGCATGCCTGCCAGCCTTGCAGGCAGCATGCCAATTACCGATCATCGAACTTTGGCAGGGGGAAATACCCGGTGAAATCCGCGATGTTGATTACCGCGAGAGGACCGACACGCTGGAGGGGAACCGGATCCGCATCAGCAGGGTCACGGCCCCAACGCTTACCCCGTACCCTGCACCGGCAGACAAAGCAACAGGCACGGCTGTGATCATTTGTCCCGGAGGGAGTTATGGCCGTCTAGCCATGGACCATGAAGGCTGGGAGGTAGCGGAATGGTTCAATGAACACGGCATTTCAGCATTCGTTCTTAAATACCGGCTTCCCAGCGATGCCATCATGGAGGGCAAATCCGTGGGTCCCCTGCAGGATGCACAGGAAGCCATACGGGTCGTACGCCGCAACGCACGGGCGTGGAACATCGATCCCGCACGAATCGGCATCATGGGATTTTCTGCCGGGGGGCACCTGGCATCGACGCTTTCCACCCATTACGATGAACCGGTATATATCCCTTCTGAACCAGGCTCTGCCCGGCCTGACTTTGCCCTGCTCATTTACCCGGTGATATCCATGCAGCAGGCCGCCACCCATGGAGAATCAAGAAAAAATCTCCTGGGAGAAGATCCGCCGGCCGAACTGGTGAACCATTTTTCCAATGAACGGATGGTCGACGGGGAAACCCCACCTGCCTTCCTTGTCCATTCTGCAGACGATAAAGCCGTGCCGGTCCTGAACAGCATCGCATACCTTCAGGCATTGCAGGCAGAGGGGATCCCGGCGGAATTGCATATCTACCAGGAAGGGGGACACGGATACGGCCTTGCTCCTGCTGGCGGAACAGAATCGGGATGGCCGGAAGCCTGCCTGGCCTGGCTCCGGCAGAACGGCTTCTGAGTCCACCTCCGCAGAACGGCTTTTGAGCCCACCTCCGCAGAACGGCGGGATTTGAAGAATTAAAGAGAACGAAACAAATGAAAATGAAAGCAAAACCCTTATTTATCCTGGCTTTTGCAGCGGCATTCAATCTGACCCTGCTGCCCGGAAGCATGGGCCAGGCTGAAGCGGTCCGCATCCGGGTAGAAACAGAAAAGGAGACGGGCGACCTGGTTCCCGTCTGGGCCTGGTTCGGGCACGACGAGCCCAATTACACCTACATGCCCGACGGTTTGAAACTCCTGAGTGAAATTGCGGATGCATTTGCAGTGCCCGTTTACGTTCGCACCCATAACCTGCTGACATCGGGGGATGGCAACCCGGCCCTGAAATGGGGTTCCTCGAATGCCTATACCGAAGATGAACAGGGCAACCCAGTGTATGACTGGACCATTATCGACCGGATATTCGATGCATACGTGGAACGGGGCATGAAGCCCCTGGTGGAGATCGGTTTCATGCCGGAGGCCCTTTCCGTCAGCCCGGACCCCTACAGGCATCACTGGAAACCAGGGGATCCCTATGGCGATATATACACCGGATGGGCCCACCCACCAAAGGATTATGAGAAATGGGCGGGACTGGTCTTTCAATGGGTGAACCATTCCGTTGAGCGGTACGGGGCGGAGGAGGTGGAAACCTGGTACTGGGAGCTCTGGAACGAACCGAACATCGGGTACTGGCAGGGCAGCGCGGAGGAATACCTGAAACTGTACGATTATACAGCCGATGCAGTAAAGCGCGCACTTCCCGGTGCACGAATGGGCGGGCCGCATAGCACGGGACCTGCACACCCGGATGCTGCCCGGTTTTTAAGGGCATTTCTCGAACATTGCCTGGAAGGCAGGAATTACCTGACGGGCAAGAAAGGTGCACCGCTGGATTTCATTGCATTCCATGCAAAGGGATCCCCGAAGTTCGTGGAGGGGCATATCCGGATGAACCTGGGGGTGCAGATGCGGGATATCTCAAGCGGCTTCGAGATCGTTGCATCCTATCCCAGATTGAAGCCCCTTCCAATCATTATCGGGGAATCGGACCCGGAAGGCTGCGCAGCATGCCCGATGACCCATTATTCCCATAACGGTTACCGAAACGGCACGATGTACTCCAGCTATACTGCCGCGGCCTTTGCGCGGAAGCTTGACCTGGCCGCTTATTACGGGGTGAATTTCCGGGGGGCGGTAACATGGGCTTTTGAATTCGAAGACCAGCCCTGGTTCAACGGGTTCCGGGACCTGGCCACCAACGGTGTGGACAAGCCGGTGCTGAATGTATTCCGCATGCTGGGAATGATGCAGGGCAGGAGGCTGGAGGTCAGCGGGGACCTTGCCTATGATTACCTGGATATCTATGAAGGCAGCGTGAGGGGAGAACGTCCGGACATCAGCGCCCTGGCTTCGAGGGAGGGGAACACAGCCTGCATCCTGGTCTGGAACTATCACGATGATGACCTTCCTGCCCCTGCATCGAAGGTTGAACTCAGCATTGCCGGACTGCCTGCCGGCAAGGTTCTTGTACACCATTACCGGGTTGACAGGGACCACAGCAATTCTTATGAACGCTGGAAGGGAATGGGCTCCCCGCAGCAACCGAATGAAGAAGAATATGAACTGCTTGAACAGGCCGGGCAGCTGCAGATGGCCGGGTCACCTTTCCACATGAATACCGAAGCGGGAGAGGCAATCATCCGGGTGGAACTGCCCCGTCAGGCTGTTTCCCTGTTCAGGCTCACCTGGTGATTTCAGCGGGACAACCTTTTCTCCGGCAGGCAGGATGGGCGACTTCCTGTTAATGCAACATCGGCAATCCAGGATGCAGGTCTGTCCGGAGGGTGGTAACTTCAGGCATGCCTTATCCTAGTAATGTCCGAAGCGGGGATTGACCACGTTGTTGTATATCGACCCGAAGGTGTAGGAAAGGCCGATGCTGCCGAAATAATAATACCCCGTGGCGATCTCCTGAAGCCTCAGAAGGATGTCGGCTTCGCTCAGCTCAGTCTTTGAAAGGGTCAGCTGGTCGCGGACGCGGGCAACCTCGCCGTAGATCTCGAAGGACAGACCTTTGACAATTCGGATCTCGATGTGCCCGCCCAGCTCAATCCGGTTCTTGGAAAAATCATGGAGGTAATTCTGTGCCTGCAGGGATACGTCTATGGATCCCCATTTCTGCTTTACCTCGTATGCTGCTTTGAAAGTATGGAGAAACAAGCCTTCCCGGATCTGGTTATAAATGGTGGTGTCGTTGTACATGTTGGATGAGTAGCCGATCCCGTAAAGCATCCGCAACTGCCGGCGGGTAGACTCCGAATAGGGGAAAACGTTGTATTCAAGCGCCGGGATGATCTCGGCCTGGAATTTATAATTGCTGTAGGTGGAGGACCTGAAATTGATCATCCCGCCGACGGACCAGTGTTCGCTTATACTTTTTACGACCAGGTTTTCCAGGTCCTCAGAACTCCGGAAAGCCGTATAGGAGGTATCTTCATATTCATATGCGATCCGGTTGTATCCTTGGTCGAAATCAAACTCAAGCTTCCAGTCCTCCGTCACCTTGCTTACCCTGAGCGAATTGAAAAGGGATAGCTGCTTATAGGTTTCCTCGCCTTCAAAGAATGGGGAAAAATGAAGCTCAAAAAGCCAGTTGTTCCAGCGGTCCGTCACTTCCTCGGCCTCCAGCCTGCCGCTGTGTGTAATGTCTATCTCGGAGGCCAGCGGTGTGCGTGCCACGTACCTCATCAGTCCCATTTTAAGCATCTGCAGCTGCTGACGGCGGACATCGTCCTCGGTATCATCGGGCTGGGTAACTAACCGGAGTGTGTCATCCATTCCATTGAATTCCATTTGTCCCTCAAACGCAAACGTAAATTCCTCACCCCCGTTAGCGGCATCCTGGTCTGTAATCAGCACATAAACCTGGGCTTCCTTTACATCCCTTACATAGTTCACGTAAGGGATCTCCCTTCGTATGTAGTTGATGTCGCAATCCTCGCAATCCAGGAAAAAACGGACTGCATCCTTTCTTACAGCTGTGGTATCAGGCATGGGACCCGGACCGGGATCCTGTGCCCGGACAACATCCGTGCATAGGATAATACAGGTGTAAAAGATCAATCCCGGTCCTAGCAGCGAAATAAGCCACCCGCTGCGGTTTGGTTTTCTTCTAAGATTCATAAGCGCTTCGTTTTGTTTCTATCCGGACTGGAATTGGTTCATGTCCACCTCTTACAGTTTCCGGGCATCGTTGAGGGCCCTGAACATGGCAAGAATGTTTTCCGTGGGCACGTTGCTCTGTACATTGTGGATCGAGTTGAACACAAATCCCCCGCCAGCGCCGAAGATATCAATATTCCTGAGAACTTCCGAATAAACTTCCTCCGGCGTCCCGAACGGGAGGGTATGCTGGGTGTCTATGCCGCCCCCCCAGAAGACGATATCACTGCCGAATTCTTTCTTCAGTCCGGACGGGTCCATCCCCCGTGCCGAGATCTGGACGGGATTCAGGATGTCAAATCCTGCATCGATGAAATCGGGTATGAGCTCGCGTACCGCCCCGCAGCTATGAATGAACGTTTTGCACCCGGTCAGTTCGTGGACCCTGCGGTTCACAGCGCTGTGGTATGGCTTAAAAAGATTGCGGTAGGTTTCGGGGGAATTGAACAGGCCGGTCTGGGTGCCGAAATCCGTCCCGCTGATGAACAGCACCTGGACACGGTCTTTCAGGACCGGGGCAAGGCGTTCGATGTTCTCAAGGGCGACTTCGCATTGCCGTTCAAAAACTGCTTTTACGTAATCCGGCCTGACCAGGAGCGACATGTACCATTCCTGGATATCCCGGATCCCCCCCGGATCGGCCATCCAGGGTGCCGGAACCAGGGCGATGTCCCCGAACCCTGCTCCCGGGAGGGTGAAATAAATGCCCAGTTCTGTTTCTTCGTACAGGTATCTGACCTGCTCCTCATAAAATTCAATATCGCTCTCCGAGACCGGCTTGAATTCCTCGCAGTTCCGTTCAGGGTCCGCATCCGGGTTGTCGAGCATACCCTGTTTTCTGGGCAGTGCATCGAAGAAAAAGCTTTTTTCGGGCATTTTTGCCGAGGGGGGCAGGGAGGTGTTGCCTTCCGGGTACATCAGGATGGCACCCTCCTTATCTTTTGTATAATTGAACCGGCCGGGCACCAGCACCCGGGTACCGTCCTGCATGGAAAAGGGCTTCCAGCCTTCCAGCGGGAAGCCAAACATTGTGCCCGGCCCGTGCACGCCGGCCACGTCCAGCTCAAGGGCCCGGATCATTTCCATATCGAACTCACCCAGCATCTGGTAGGGCTCGATCACTTTCACCCGAAAATCCGGGTCCGGGAAAAGTGTTTGCCTCAGCCTGTCCGCCGCCAGTACCCCCATGCCGGTTTGTCCCCCGGCACCAAAATCGACACAGGGCCTGTCGGGTTGACGGTGGTTCAGCGTTTCTGTGAGTCTTTTCCTGGAATTCATCCTTGAAGGGGATTATTTTGTTGCCGGGACCAGGTCATCCGTGCTGCCGCGGGCAAAGCTGTCATAAACGCCCTCCCCGGGAACTTCGAAGAGCTGCCTGATGTGGTCCGGTTCAAGTTCATATTCCGGTTTAAATTCAGAGGAACCCATATAATTAAGAATGCTGTGGTACAACTGCCTTGCGACGGGACGTTGATCGGTATCCGTCGTCAGATCAATGCTGCAGACCATGAGCCTTCCGTTCAGGACCCTCGCCTCGAAAAGCGTTCCCAGTTTCCTGCTCAGGAACCAGGTGTCGATGGGCTGGATGAGGGGCCGGAATCCTTTTGGAAAGCCATCCAGTTGCATGACCTGCTGCATATGCTGGATCTCCCACCATTGCAGGTCGCTGTGAAAGGATGTGGGGAAATCTTTGAAAACGGGGTGTTCCGGATCGCATAGAATGCCGGTGACATGGGGAGGGCGCATCTGGAACCAGGAGGTATTCCAGAATACAGGCCTGAAATGCATGACGATGTCCCTGCCCTTCTGGATCCTGCCGGCACCGAGGATCAGGACCCTCCCGCCTTCCTCAAGCACGTTCAGGGCTGCCTCGTCCAGTTCCCTGCACAGGTGGATACCCGTACTGTCCGGAACGGGAAGCCGGGAAGGATAGACCCAGATATCCCAATCGTTTACAGCGGGAGTATTTTCAAGGCTGACCTGAAGGTTCAGCCTCCTGGGTGCCTGGACGCCGGACAGGTCCACTGCAATTTCCCCGGCAGGGATGCCGTTGTCAACGGGTACGAACGGGATTTCCAGGCTGCCTTCCCTGAAAACCTCGCCCGAAGCATCACTGATCTTCCAGTCAAGCCTGGCATCGGAAATGGGCAGGGGACCAAAATGGCTGATTTCCAGTCCCGCACGGAAAGTATCGGTATCGTAATAGACGAATCCGGGGATCCGGGCAAGGGGAACCGTCGGCCCGCAGAACCGGGTAAATTCATCGGCACCGGCATAACCCTTTTCTTTGTACATGGAATTCAGGACCCCGATGAGGGCCGTCCCCTGTCCGGGGAAATCATTGAGCGACAGCAGTTGGAACCCGGCGAACCCCGAAGTCCGGAGGGCGGCCTCGATCTCATGCTTATAGCACAAGAGCTGGAGCTTGCCGGATGCCATCAGGAAATCTTCTGCCTGCGGACCCATGTCATGTTCGACAAGGATCTCCCGGAACAGTTCGAAGTTTTTCGCCTGCATGACCCCTGTGTAATCGTCTATTTCCCTGAAATCGGGGAAAGCGCAGTACTGTCCCGCCTCATGGGATACGTACGGGCAGGGTACTGCTTCGATGATCCGCCTGTGGTCGAACAGGGTTTGCGGGAGAGCGTTCCACGGGAGTCCCCTGGGGCGGGATCTCACCATGAACTCAATCCCGGGGACGTCCGGCCAGCGGCTGCCGACGCTGGCCCCTGTGTACAGCCTGCGGGGATCCCTTTCCTTCCAGAAACGGACAAATTCAGACAGGTATTCTGACTGGTGCCGGCCGGCCGGTTCATTGCCATAGGCGAGCATGACCCAGGAGGCATGATTGCCGTAATGCCGTTCCATCCGGAGGGTTTCGTCGTAAATGTACCGGTCGATGGGAAGCCCGTCTCCCAGGCTTACCCCGTGGTTCGCCCAGGACGGCCCCTCGGGCTGGAGGTAGATGCCTTTCAGGTCGGCGGCAATAAAAGCTGCCTCGGGAGGGCACCAGGAGTGATACCGGATGTGATTCAGTCCATAGTCCTTCAGCACCTGGAACAATTTTTCCCAGGATTCGACATCCATGGGAGGGTAGCCGGTCAGGGGGAAAGCCGCACAATCCACGTTCCCCCGCAGGAATACCGGCCTGCCATTGATGGTAAAGCGGGTTCCCTCGGCCTTGAACGAGCGCATCCCAAACCGGACCTGCACCCGGTGATCATACCTTCGTCCTGCACGGAAGAGAAGGTCCAGCCTGTAGAGGGCCGGGTCAAATTCATCCCAGGCAAGGAAGCCGGGTCCCATGGGAAGTTCAAATTCCATCCAGGTCCCATCACCCGTCACCCGGATATCGGAGATTGAAGGCGGCACCCTGTGGTTTTTCGCTGAATTGAAACTCCGGGCCCCGAGCGTGAGTTTTCCGCTTACCGGTAGCCCCGTGCGGTTCCCGAACCGGACCCTGACCCTGGCTTTCTCCTCTCCGGGTTCCGGGTAAACCTGAACCTCGTCGATCCAGACCGGGGGCATGGAGCGGATCTCCATTCTGCCGATTACCCCGTTCCAGTTCCCCTGGGTATGGTCGGTGATGCTGTGGGAGTCGGGTCCCACGTTGATCTCCTTGATGCGGTTGTCGATCCTCAGGCATAGGGTGTGTTCCCCGGGGACCAGGTATTCGCTGAGGTCGTATTCATGCGGAGCCACCAGGGAGTTGCACATGCCGGCTTCCTTCCCGTCCACCCATAAGCGGGACTCGGTATGCACCCGCTCA
>CAZVLG010000455.1:0-4375 GCA_964627835.1 uncultured Bacteroides sp. | reverse complement strand
CGGTCCGGTTCAGTGAGTCAACCGAAAAGATGAAATCCGCAAGGCAGCTTTCGGCATCGCTTGAGGCTACCTGGATCTGTTTGCACCAGGTATCGGAATAACCTGCTGAGTTGAAAACGGTCAGGCATACCCAGTAGTTCTTGCTCCGGCTGTACAGATGCACCGGATTGGCCAGGTTCGATGTTTCATCACCATCGCCGAAATCCCATAGGTAGGACACGATGTCTCCCAGGGGTTTGGAGGTAAACTTGACTTCTCTTGTGGAAAGATCGGCCTTGTAAATAAAATTGGATTTACAGTCAAGTCCCTGGCTTCCGATCAGTACGATCTCCTCGAAGTAATCCATGCACTGGTTTTCGCTGTTGTAGGTATTCAACCCGACGGAATAATATCCAGGTGCCGGAAAGGTGTGTACCGGGTTTTCCTGTTCTGTTACATAACCATCACCGAAGATCCACAGGAGGTCTGTGGCCGTCCCGATGATGTTGCTGAGGAAATACACCTCGTTGCTTGCAGAATCAATGAAATAGCTGAATTCTGCACTGCAGTCCACCGTACCCACCTGGATCTCTTTCTGGTGGTAGTCCATGCACTGCCCGGTCGCATCGAGCACCGTCAGGGATACATTAAACTTCCCCGCCTCCTTGTACGTGTGTGAAAATTCGGCGGCGGACGAATACCCACCGTCATCGAGGTTCCAGAAATACTCGGCAATATTCCCCCTGGCCCGCTGCTTGAACTGAACCGTCCGGGTGTTCGGGTCAACGGTATAGGTAAAGTCTGCCTTGCAGTCGATGCCGCCCAGTTGAACCCATTCGGAACGGGAATCGAAGCATTTGCTCACATTGTCTCGTACGGAAACCTTTACCAGATAAACCCCCGAATCCGCGTAAACATGGCTTGGATTTCGCTTGCTGCTTGTCATGCCGTCCCCGAAATCCCAGAACCAGGAGGTAATGGTACCCGTCGACAAGTCCGTCATGCGGATCTGCCGTGTGGCTTCATCGATGAAATACGAAAAATCCGCCCTCACGTTGCATACCGGGCTGCCGACCTGGATTTCCTGGCATATCTGGTCACGCGTACCGGCCAGTTCATCCCAGGCGATCAGGCAAACTGTGTACTTTCCAGGATTGCTGTACTGGTGCACGGTGTCCTGTCCGAGATGCATGCTCCCGTCACCGAAGGTCCAGTACCAGGAGGTTATATTCCCGGAGGAGATATCCGAGAAAGTCACCCTGCGGGTAACCGGTTCAACGTAGTAGGTAAAATCGGCTTTGACTTCGACCGCACCTACGGTGATCGAAAGGCAGAATTCACTCTGGCAGCCCGTAGCCTGGTCGATGGTATTCAGGCACACCATGTAATGGCCGGGCTCGGGGAAAGTATGGACGGGATCCTTCTTGGTCGAAGTCTTCCCGTCACCGAAATTCCAGTACCAGCCGTCTGCGGCCCCCTGTGTAGTATTGATAAAATGCACCTTATTTGCCGTGAGGCTGTCGAATATGAATCCGAATTCCGCCGAACAGTTGATGGTGCCGGCCTCTACTTTTTTGCATTTTTCCTTCATGCAGTCACCGGCACTGTTGATCCCCAGCAGGCAGACATTGTAGAGCCCGGGGTAGGAATACGTATGCGTGGGATTCAGGACCTCCGATACGGAGCCGTCGCCGAACTGCCAGTTGTACTGGTCGGCGCCGGACAGATTGGTGAATGTAACGGTGCTGCCGGCAACGGAAAAACTGAAGTCAACCGTGAAAGGACAGGCCGAGGGATCCAGGATCTCAATGGTCTTCACAATCTCCGTACCCTTCGAATCGCTTACCGTCACGGTATAGGATCCTGCCGCAAGCATGGTGAGGTCTTCCATGAAGGCCCCGTTGCTCCAGCTGAAGGTATAGGGAGGGGCGCCCCCGCTGACAGTCAGGTCAATGGAGCCGTCAACAGCCCCTGATGCACTTACATCTTTCTTATCATAACTCAGGTTGAGATTGTCCGGGTTTAACACCAGGTAATTGGCAGAGACCAGGTCCACCGTGCTGTTCGTCAGCACGGCCTGGCTGATGGAAAGCCTCAGATCCGTGTACATATCCGAGAAATCGGTGCCATCAAAGTCCAGCTGCAGTACCATGCTGTCCGGCGCAGAAGATAAAATACTGTCTATGCTCAGACCCGCAGGCACATTCAGCAGGGAGAAGTCCCCGGTCACCAGCGATGCGTGGTCGATGAACGACTCATTTGTGAGCCAGCCTGTCAGGCTGCGCCCATCCAGCTCCTTTTCAATCAGAACCGAGTCTTCAAGGATCTGCAGTTGGGCCTGGGCCGCAAGGATCCGAAGGGAATTTGCATCCAGGGTCGTAAAGGCAGCATTGGCATTGCCGACCGCATCATTCATAACGATGCTGATGGCAAGGGTGGAGGAATTCACATCGGGATCCCCGAAAGCCACGATGTAATCAATGGTGTAGGAATCATCCCCGTTATCCGTGTGGGTCACGTTCGGATTGCCGGCGGAGACACCGTTTATGGTACTGATATTGTTAAGCGTATAGCTGGATGTATCGGCCTGGACCAGTATTCTGACCGTATCCCCGGCCATGAGAAAAGTTTCGGCGTTGAGGAGGGTAGCCTGGAGTACCACCGGCCTCTGGGCATCGATCTCGTCGTTGGACTGGGAGATGGAACCGCTGTAAACATTACCGGGCATCACACCGTCCGTTAACTGGAGATCGCTGACGGGAATGTCATCCGCTGCCAGGTATTCGGCACCTCCCTCGGTAACCTGGAAGCTTGCCGTATAGGTCGTGTTATTGAGCGGCACGAGGTTGGTAACCGGATACAGTCCCACGGTCCCAGAAACCAGGGTATAGATACTTCCCTGGTCATCCATCACCGTAATTGTAAGGGGTACATTATCCCCGATTTTCATGGGTGCATCCGGTATGGATACCGAGGTAATAACAGGTCCCGTTTCAACCAGGGCATAAACCGGCAGGGGAGGGGTCTGCAGATCGCCGGCAGAATAAAACAGCTGGGACTGATCGATGCGGATCACTAGGGAAGTGTCCTGGTCAAAATCCGTCCCGTCGAAATACAATTCCAGCCTTACGGAATCCGGTGTGTATTTCTCAAGATACTCAAGGCTCAGTCCCGGTGGTCCCAAGGTTATATTGAAATGGGCCAGGGAAAGGACGCTCGTATCGATGAAATAATCGTTCCTGAGCCCGATGTGAACCGCACGAGCGTCCAGCCTGGTCTCTTCCAGCACGGAATCGGCTGCAATTTCGGCAAAGGGTGTGTTTGCATTGATCTCGACATTATTGTTCGCCAGGGAAGTATGAGGAGGAGAACTGGCATTGCCCAGGGCATCCAGGACAACCAGGTTTATGGCAAGGTTGCCGGGCAGTACGTCCAGGTCACCTGCCTGAACGGTGTAGATCAGGGTATAGCTACCGCCTCCGATCGAAGCAAAGACTAAATTAGGGGCTGAAGCCGGGACACCGTTCACATTGCTGCTGTTATCGAGCGTCAGTCCATCCTCGATGGCTTCGACCTGTATGACCAGGTCCTCACCGGCAGTCAGATAGGTGTCTGCCGAGATGACCGTTGCGGTCGTGATTATTGGAGAATTGGCATCGATGGGATCGTTGGCCTGTGAAATCGGGCCGCTGTATACATTGCCTGGTAATGCACCATTCATGAGCTGCAGATTTGAAACCAGGATATCGTCACCTGCCGCATAGTCGGTGCCCCCCTCCATAATCGTGAATTCTGCATGGTAGGTGGTGTTGTTCGTTCTGCTGAGATTTTCAACGGTATACTCCCCGATGGTACCTGAGTTCAGGGTAAAGGTATTTCCCATGTCGTCCTCAACGGTAATGTATACATCGACGATCGTCCCGACATTCATCGGGGCGTCCGGTATGCTGACATCGGTGATCACAGGCGGTTCGGGTTCAACATTGGCGAATATGGTCAGAGAATCGGATGACAGGAAGCCCGAAGGCGTTTCGGTCAGCACGGTTGAATTAACATCAATATGGAAGTTGTTCGAATCCGCATCGAAATCGGTACCGTCAAAGTTGAGGGCGATCTGTGCTTGCGTCGGGAGGATCCCGACAACGGACTCAATGCTTGTTCCCAGCGGGGCGTTGACCAGGGTAAAATCTGCCGGTGCAAGCATGGCATAATCAACGAAGGTCTCATACGTAAGGTTCAGATCAATCGTGCGCCAGTCCAGGCGCTGTTCGGTGAGGATGGAGTCGGAGCTTATGCTTGCCGTGGGCGTTTCCACAACAGCCGATACCGTAACGGGTTCTGAGAGGAGGCCGCCGGGGGACTGCACAAGCTGCATGTAATCGATGTAAACCCTCAC
>CAZVLG010000454.1:0-12359 GCA_964627835.1 uncultured Bacteroides sp. | reverse complement strand
TGAACGTAAAGCTGGTCAGGTTGGCGATTTTATTGCCACCGATGCTGAAATCGGCATGGACGATCTTGCCCCGGTTTGCCGAGGATAACTGGGTGTAGAGGCCAAGCTTCCGCTGGTTGAACTCCGGGTTACGGGTATAGTAGTGGATCACCCCGCCCAGTGCGTCGCTGCCGTATACGATGCTTGAGGGACCGAACAATACCTCCGCTCGTTCGAGTATGTTGTTATCGATGGTGATGGCATTCTGGAGGTGCCCGCTTCGGTAAATGGCATTGTTCATGCGGACCCCGTCCACCACCAGGAGGATCTTGTTGGCTTCGAATCCGCGCAATATGGGACTGCCGCCTCCTCCCTGGCTTTTCTGGACCATGACGTTGCCGGTGCCGGCAAGTATGTCCGCCCCGGTCTGGAAGCTGGATGTATTCAATTGCTCCGCCTCAAGCACATTGATCATGTAGGGGGTCTCCCCTTTTCGCTCCCTGTCCTTGACAGCGGAAATCACAAACTCTTCCATCATGATGATCCTTTTTGACAGCTCAACCCTGCCGTCTCCATAAAGGAGCTCATGTTTCAGGTATCCGGTCAGCATATAGGAGGGATGCTGGAAATAAATGCTGTCATCATCTGCAAAAACCCCTATACCGGCTTTGCCGAAAGAATCGGTTATGGTGGAGGTTGTCTTATTCTGGTTGAATAGTGCTACGTGGTTAACGGGCTCCCCGTTGTCCTTGTCAATCACCGTAACATTCTGACAATAAAGAGATTGAATCAGGAATCCCGTAAGCAGGATGATCCAGGAAGCACGTGTGACAAGCCCCATTTTGCTCAAAAAAAGTCAAACTAATTCTAACACAAAAATTATTCCAAAGTTCCATATGCCGGACTTTTTCTGAGGCACAGCCGGCATGCCGCCGGATCGGGGCAGGAAGATATAAACAAGGGGCTATTGAAAACACGGAGGTTATGAACAGCCTCGGATGGCATATTTTTTATAAACTTGGGCGAGACTCAGAAAATGAACTTCTATGGTCCGAAAAGTATTGTTCTGGGCAGTAGCCGTTATTCTGGCAGGGGTCCTTGTTTATGCATTCCTGGAGCTGCGCCGTGGTAACATCCAGAAGGTCGATGTGATCAAGGCGGTACCGACCGATGCAGCCATTTTGATTAACACGCACGACCTTACCGGATTTATCGAGGCAGAAATGTCACGTAACCGGATCTGGAAGGAACTTGGGGTTCTTGCACGCATCGGGGAATTCCAGGCGGGACTTGATTACCTGGATTCCCTGTTGATCAACGACCGGGAGATGGCCCAACTGTACAGGGGGGCGGATATTTCGTTCTCACTTCATAAAGCCGGGCGTAACCAGATCGATTATATCCTTTACTATCCCATGCAAAACAAGGGGAATGACAGGGACATCCTCCGGTTCATTCAGGAAAAGCTGCCTGACCGGGCCAGTCTTTCCAACCGGAGGTATAACGAGATCAGGGTTTACGATGTGTCACTTGCAGGAGAAGAGAGGGGTTTCTCCTTTGCCTTTTCGCACGGCTTGTTCCTGCTGAGCCGTTCATCGATCCTGCTCGAGGAGTCGATCCGGCAGATCGACCTGAGCCAGGGGGTGTCAGATGAACCGGGGTTCCGGGAAGTGGCCCGGACTGCGGGCCGGAATGTGGAGGGGAATCTGTTCATAGATTATAAAACCATCCCGGGACTGGCATCCAATCTTTTTAACGAACAGTTTTCGGGCCGGGTATCCGATTTCATTCATTTTGCCGACTGGTCGGAAATGGATATAAACCTGCGGCCCGATGCCATACTCCTGAACGGTTTCACCTATTCCGGCACCGGTACGGAAGATCTGTTGAGCATCATCCTGAAGCACCAGCCTCAGCGGCTCGATATTGAAGCCGTGATACCTGAAAATATGGCGGCATTTGTTGCCCTCGGACTGGATGATTTTCCGGAATTCAAGAGGGACTATATTGAACATCTGGAAATCCATGGCAGCGGGCGGACATGGCTCAGGGAACTGAGGGCGCTGAACGAAAAATACAAGATGGACCTTGACAAGATCTTTCTGCCGGTCATGGACAGGCAGGTGGCCCTGGTGCTGTGCGATGTGAGAAACTTCGGCTGGGATGAAAACGCCTATGTTGTCTGCAATACAAAAAGCCGGAGCCTTGCAGAGGAGAAACTCAGGGAATTTTTGGGCATCGTTGCCGGGAAGGACGGCATCCCGCTTTCTTCCCTGATCATCCAGAGGCCCATTAATAACGATGTCAATTACACCTTTTACCAGATCCCGGTTCCCTATCTTCCCGGGAAACTCTTCGGGAAGATGTTCGGGGGTGTAAACAGCAAGTACTGCGCATTCTACGAAAATTACCTTATTTTCGGAAATTCCATTCCAGCGCTGTCGAAGTATATCCATGCCAACCAGCTGGGGAATAATCTGGGGAGCGACCTGGATTTTCACCAGTTCTCGGAGTACCTTGCCTCCCGTTCAAACCTGTATTTTTACCTGGATGTGCCTGCATCCGACAAGTTGATGGAAAAGTTCCTGCGCGCCGACCTGGTGGCAAAATACCGGAAGGAGGCAGAACATTTTTCCAAGTTTCAGGCATTCGCCTATCAGATCACATCGGAAAACGACCTGGCTTACAACAACATCATCCTGAAGTATTCGCCGGATATGCGGGAGGATGCCCAGACCGTATGGGAGAGCAGGCTTGATTTCCCGGTGACCACCAAACCCAAACTGGTGACCAATCACTATACCGGCGAGAAAGAGATCTTCGTACAGGATGAAGGACACAACATTTACCTTCTGAATGGTTCGGGAAGGATCCTGTGGAAACAGAAGCTGGGGGACAGGATCATCAGTGACATTTACCAGATCGATTATTACAAGAACGGGAAGCTGCAACTGCTTTTCAATACAAGGGAGCAGATCCATCTTCTTGACCGTAACGGGAACTATGTGGAACGATTCCCGGTAACCCTCCGTTCGCCCGCCACCAATGGACTGGCCCTGTTCGATTACGAGCAAAGCCGGGATTACAGGATCGCTCTTGCCGGCGAGGACAGGGGCATTTATATGTACGACAAATCAGGCAGCCTGGTCAAGGGGTGGAATCCTGCAAAAACAGAAGGAAAGGTGGCCATGACCCTGAATCATTTCAGGGTGGGCAACCGGGATTATATCGTATTTGCCGATCATTTCACCACCTATATCCTGAACCGCAGGGGGGAATCACGAGTCAGGGTCAAGAAGCACTTCCCCGTGGCCGCCAATGCGAATGTCATCCTGGAAAGCAATACCACGGGCATCAAACCCCGCCTCGCACTCACAGATTCACTGGGCCGCGTGCAGTTTATCTATTTAGACGGAACGGTGGAAACGGTTGATCTTGGGACCTATTCGGGCGATCATTATTTCGAATACAGCGACCTGGACGGAAGCGGCCGCCGCGAGTTTATCTTTGTCGACGGGAAAGAACTGAAGGTATTCAGCCCCGACGGATCGAAAAAATTCTCGCGTTCCTTCAAATCACCGCTCAGCGGTCCCCCCGTAATCTACCAGTTCTCATACGGAAATAAAAAAATCGGACTGGTATCCTCCGGAATGAACGAGCTGTATCTTGTGAACAACGACGGCAGTCTTTATAAGGGTTTCCCGCTGCTTGGCTCCACCCCGTTCAGTATCGGGGTGATCAGCAAAACAAGCTCCAAATTCAACCTGATCGTAGGAAGTGAGGAAAACTTTTTGTATAATTATTCCGTACAATAAAGATCTGCAAATCTTATAAATATGTCATTACTGAAAAGATTCTTGCCGTTTGTATTGGTCCTTTCCCTTGTGCTGGCCGCGATTTCCTGCAATGATGACTGGCTGAGATCCGAGTACGATACAAGCATCCAGTGGGAAGGGGGTTTCGAGGGACCCCTGGTTTTCGGGAACCTCAATCTCAGGGACCTCCTGGAACAGTTCGACTCGACGGGATATGTCTCGGAGGACAGCACGGGACTTCTGTATGCAGCATACTCGAAAGATACCGTCCTTTCCGCACCGGAGATCCTGGAGATCAAGGACCAGCAGTTCCTGCAGGTTTTTTTCCGGGCAGACACGGTCATTCCGGGCTGGTGGCTGGGCGCAGTGGGCGACACCACACGTTTTACCGAGGACAAGGGATTCAAATTCGAACGCAGGGGAGAGGAGCGTATCGACAGCGTCTATGTGAAGACCGGCGAGACGAGGATCTACGTCCGCTCGAGCATCAAGCACGAGGGAATCCTTACCATCAGTTCCGATGATGTGTTCCTGAACGGGCAGAAATACAACGAGGTCATCACGATAAGCGATGCATCCGGTACGTATGAACAAACCTTCAACATCCCGATGGACGGGGCAACCCTTCACCTGGACAACAGCGCCACGGATTCATCCTCCATGGACATCCGGTTCGATTATGACCTGATCAATTCAGGGAACGATATCCTCGTAGGGGAGGAAGTCCAGATCATCAACTCGTTCCACAACCTGGAATTCTCGGCCGCCTTCGGGTACATACCCTTTGACAGCCTGCTCGTTGACAAGGCGGAGCTGGAATTCAGCCTGCTGGAAGGAACGTTTGAGGGGGTGATCAAGATCGCCAACCCACGCCTGAACATCACCACGGAAAATTCCATGGGGATCCCGTTTGGCATTGAACTGCTGGACCTGGAGGCACATTTCAAGAATGGCAGCGGGCTGGCCATAACCATAGATCCCAGCGCCAACCCGGTTATTATTGATGCCCCTACAATTGAGCAGGTTGGAGAATCTGTAATCAGCAAGACCAAGATCGATACGAATAACAGCAATATTTTCCAGGCTGCGACTTCCAACCTTACCGGATTCCAGTATTCGATAAGGGCCATTGCCAACCCGGAAGGCCCCCGGGACAATTTCATCCTGGATGACAGCGAACTGGGGATCAACATCGAGGGACTCGTACCCCTGAACCTCAAGATACAGGACCTGGTGCTGGGAGATACACTCGATTTTTCGATCCCTGCGGATAACGACTTCAATCTGGGTCCCGAGGATATCGATTACATGATGATGCGGATAGAAACGGACAATACCATGCCCATTGACCTTGGCATCCAGATCTACTTCGTGGATACAACCCGCAACTGGATCTACCTGGATTCCCTGTTCCTGGATGACAGGGAGCTTTTCCTGTCCGGTGTACTGGATGAGAACGGGCGGGTAATACAGGGCATGCCGAAAATCACGGAGGTGGAGTTCAGCAGGACACAAATCGAACATGCCCTGGATGCAAACAAGATGCTGATGAAGGCATTCGCGGAAACGGCAGAGGACGGCAGCCGGTTTGTGAAGTTTTATGCGGATTATTCACTGGATTTTAAACTGGGCATGCGTGTTGAATTGAACCTTACCCTTGAACCCGATCAGAATAACAAATAATAAAAACACAAAACGCCTTATAATGGTTTCCAGATCCCTGATACGATATTCCCTGCCGGTGTTCCTTGGACTGGTGCTGACCCTGCCACAGGCATCCGGCCAGTTCGGCAATACCTATTACCATATGTTCGGAGTGCCCCAGGCCAACCAGCTGAACCCGGCTTTTCAGCCCTCCTGTGACGGCTACCTGGGATTACCGGCCCTGGCACCGGTGCGCTTCCAGGTGGAGTCCAATTCACTCACGTACGGCGACATCTTTGCATGGAACAGCTCCGAGAAGAAATACATGACCTTCATGCATCCCTCGGGGGACAAGGACAAGTTCATGAATGCCCTGGAACCCGTGAACCTGATCAGGGCGGAGCTGGCATCGAGCCTGATATCCCTCGGCTGGCGACAGGAAGGTTTCTACTTCACCCTTGATTTTTCAGAGCGGGCCATACAGGCCATGTCCTTTTCGAAGGATTTTGCCGAATTCCTGATATACGGGAACAAAAATACCTCCACTTTCAATTTCGGCGACCTGTCCGAGAACCTGAGCTATTTTCATCAGCTTTCCCTGGGAGTTTCATACAACCTGGAAGATGAAATGCAGTTCGGCATCCGGGCCAAGCTCCTGCTCGGGGGGGCCAATGCCACCACACGCAAGTCGGAACTCAGTCTGAAGACTTCGATCGAGGAGTGGGATTTCAGATCGGATGTCAAGGTGGATGCATCCATCCCTTTCCTGGAAAGCGTTCCGCTTGACAGCGAAGGTTACCTGGACATGGACAGCATCGGGAAAATCCTGGAGGATACGATAAGCATATTTGATGTATTATTCGGACTTCCGACCGGCCCGGACCTTCTAAAACCGCCCGGACTCAATACCATCGGGGGATTAAAGAATCCCGGGATTGCGATCGATTTCGGCTTCAGCTACACGCCCATTGAAAAACTGACCGTTTCCGCAAGCGTGGTGGACCTGGGATTCATACGCTGGAAAAATTATGTCTATAATTTTGAACAGGACCTGGATTATACATTCGAAGGTATTGAATTCAGGCTGGAGGAGGATTATTCTGCCGGGGAAGCCTTGCTGGATTCCCTGAAGCAGGACATGAAAATAAAAGTTTCGCAGAATCCTTACACGACCATGATGACCGGAAAGGTGTATCTTGGAGCAGCCTATAACCTTACAGAGAAAGTGCGATTCGGCGGGGTGTTCCGGACCCGGATACAGAACTACAGATTCTATAACCAGTTCACGGTTTCGGCCAACGTTCAGCCCATTTCCATGTTCAGCGCCAGCCTCAGCTACTCCATTTACGGGAACAGCTATATGAACCTGGGACTCGGCCTTTCCCTTCGTGCCGGACCCCTGAACCTGTATTTCATTACGGACCAGGCTCCTTCCGCCTACTTCTTCCCGAAAGAATTCTCATCGCTGAATTTCAGGATGGGACTGAACATCGTCTGGGGATGCGCGGCCATACCGAAAGCCATGAAAGACCGGCCGCTGATCGATTGACCGGACAGCTAAAGACAAATCCTTTGATAACGGATGCTCCACATAAGGTCAATCCGGCATCCGACTGATGAAGAACAAAATATGTCAACTGCATTCCGCATAATCCTGATCATCCTTGTGATCTGGTACCTGATCCGGATCATCGACCGCTATATCGCACCCGCATTGTTCGGCAGTAAGCAAAAGGAAAAAACTCCGCCCGGACAGAAGGAAAAAGAATTCCGGAAGTCCACCAAACAGGGCGATGTAACCATCACAGATTACGGAAAGCATTCAAAGGATGAAGATCCCGATAAGGGGGATTATGTCGATTTCGAGGAGGTGGATTAAGGAAATCCGGGTCCGAAGGCCGGATTTTGAATCGAGCAAAAAAATACCATGGTCCCGTTTCCGGGGCCATGGCTTTTTTGTGGCCATCTTGAGATGAGAGTTGAGTTCCGGCCACGTTGAGATACCTTTTGTAAGGGGGTGTGTGCCTAGGTAAAAATAACCTGTGTGCCTTCTCCGCCTGACATGGCATAAAGCTCGCCCACCGTGATCACATCCTTTACATTATCGTCAAGGTCTTCCCTTTTCAGTTTGAACATGTCGAAAGCCAGTTTGCAGGCATAGAGTTCGCCTCCGCCGGCCACGATCATTTCAATGAATTCGTCAACGGGAGGCACATCCAGTGCAGCCATCTGGCTTTTCATCATGGCGGATACCCCGGCTTCAACGCCCGGGAGCATGCCCAGCAGGGTTGGGAATGGGAGTCCGCCGGGCATCCTCATCGCAGGATTTCCCACGGTTGCCGTTTTGACCCTGTTCTGTCTCTTCTTGATGATGGCATCCAGGCCGAAAAAGGTAAAGAAAAGCTTGGTCTCGATACCTTCCATAACCGCCCCGTTGGCCATTACCAGTCCCGCGTAAATATCCTCGATGGTTCCTTTTGCCACGATGATCATCACCTTCTTCAGAGGTGTTTCTTTTTTTTCGTCAGCCATAACTATTGTTTTAAATGATTAATCTTTTGCTTAAGGGTCCCATGAAACCGGTCCCACCCGGCAGGGCCGGTCCGGTTCCTGGGATTGTTGCCTTATTAAACGCAGGAAGTCGGTTTGGGAATACCGGCGATCCGGGAGGATTTCTTCAGCGGTCCCCCTGGAAAAAGCGTATAAAGTCCCTTGATATCGGTGATCCCTGATTTTCCGACCATGCGGATGGTCAACTGGGTTCCCTTGGCATGCTGGGCCCTCAGGTATTCGAAAACTTCGAAATGCTTATCTGTCAGTTCGATACCTTCTTCCTTTGCGATCTCGGCAGCAATGTCTTTGTTCCACTGGGAGGAGTCCGTCAGGTACCCGTCGTCGGTTACATCCACATTGACGCCTGCATACGTTTTAGTAGCCATAATTGATAAATTTTATTGGTTATTTAAAAATTAATTATTTACTGTTTAATGGGAATTGCATTTTCTTTTGAAAGGTTCTTGAGGAAGCTGATCATGAACCCGATGCCCTTTCTCATTTCCGGGCTTCTCATCTCCTTCATGGCCTTCCACAGGGTGTATTCGGGGATATCGTCCACTTCCAGCTTCTGGAATACATTGACCGCGTTGTTCATGGCCTGAAGCATATCGGGCTGGGTTAAGTTCTTGACGGTATCCATGATGGTTACGATATTATCACCCAGGAGCCTTACATCTTCGCCGGAATAATGGGTTACGACATTATCCATGGCCCTCATCATCTCGTTGAAAAATTCAAAATACCCCTTCTGCTCCAGAACGGCCATTTTACGGATCGTATCGATGATGGTCTCCCGAACGACGGGTCCCATATCCTGCATCAGGTCATACATGGACTCGAAGGTATCCATGACCCAGGTAAATTTATCCACGTTTTTCAGGAGCTTCAGGGACAGGTACTTGATGTCGTCCCAGTTCAGCTCAACACCCTGCCGTTCAAGTTCCTCGACCGTACTGCGGAATGCATCCTTGGCGATGATGTTCGCATCTGCCATCAGGTCATCCATTCGCACACTCCGCTGTTTCTGCGTCATGGCACATTCCAGGATGGCATCAAGTTTCACGTTGATTTCATCGATCTGTTTCTGTAGATCTTTATCAGCCATTTTTTGCAGATATTAAAGTTTCTTGCCGGCCATGGTCATTTCGTTCTCAATCGGCATCTCTTTGCCTTTCAGCAGGATATGCCAGTAGATCCAGCGAAACAGGACTTTGCCATAATGGTTCATCTTGGTGTTCTGGAGGAGCCCGAAGGGACCGATGCCGGGCAGCGGGTACGTTCCGGGCAGCGGCTCCGTATCGTAATTGAAATCAATGATGGATCCTTTTCCGAAACCGGTTTCAATGTAACAGTTCGAATGGCCATCAAATTTTGCCTTCAATTCCCTGCCTTCGATTGCACTGAGGAGGTTTTCATAGACCACTTCCGATGCAAAGTGAACCACGGATCCCGCCTTGGATGTTGGAATGTTCGCTGCATCGCCAAGCACGAAGATATTTTCGTGTTTCTCGGAACGGAGGGTATACTTGTCGGTCGGGATGAATCCCAGGTCATCCCCCATGCCGCTTCTTATGACCATTTCACTGCCCATGTTGACCGGGACGATGGTCAGGATATCGAATGGGATCTTTTGTTCGTCGTACGAAACTAGCTGTTTGTTTTCATTGTCGACGCTTTCGATATAATATTCGGGAATGACCTCGATGTTCTTCTCCTGCATCAGTTCACCCAGCATTTTTGAGGACCTTGGCTTGGTGAAAGCGCCGGGAAGGAGGGTGACAAACTTGATGTTCACCTTATCCCGGATCCCGATATCATGAAAATACTGGTCGGCCAGGAAAACAAATTCAAGCGGGGCCACCGGGCATTTAAAGGGCATTTCGGCGATGGCCATCACCAGGTCCCCTCCTTCCCATCCCCGGAAGCGTTCGGCCAAAGCCACGGCGCCTTCGATGGTGTAAAAATCAAATATATCCTTGTACCAGAGCTTGTCCTTCAATCCCGGTGTTTCCTCCGGAACCGTCCGTGTTCCGGTTGCAATGATCAAAAAGTCATAGGGCAGTATCTGTCCCCCCTCAAGCAGGACTTTGTTGTTTTCGGGATCCACCCTGTCAATAGGATTAAAGATCAACTTCACTCCGGCGGGAATGAAATCTGCCTTGGGTTTGATTACATCCTGCCGGTTATATATCCCGAAAGGAATGAACAGAAAGCCGGGCTGGTAATAATGTGTCTCATTCTGGTCAACGATGGTGATCTCCCATTCTGAACGATCAAGTACCTTCCGCAGTTTGTTGACCATTATGGTACCAGCGGTTCCAGCTCCAAGGATTACAAGCTTTTTCATAGACTTATTAAATTAATTAATTGATACGTATTGAGAGAGAACCTGTGGTCTTTGGACTTGCAAAAATAAGCTTTATTTATGCATCCATATACATATTCAACTGCTTAAAAACCTAAATTAATGTTAAATATGGGAGAAATGATATCGGTCTCCCGCAATCATTAACAACCACCCTGGACCCTTTGCTTTTTGGGTTTGGATTTAATCACGGGAAGGGCAGGTGTTGTCGACCACAATGAGCAGTCCATATTCCCTGGCCAGGGAGGAAGCACATGCTTCCAGGTCGCTGATGCCTATGGTGGGATTGCCGATCCGGGTATATATGTAACCATCCTCTTTTCCCGCAAAACAGGCGCCGCCGTGCTCCGCATTTTTAAAGGCAAAGGTGGAAGACTGGTATATGGGAACAGATGCACTTCCAAAGGGATCGTCCACACTTCCCCCATGAACCAGGCGCGTGTTGAATTTCAGGTCTTTGTTCTTCATATCCTAAAAGTTGTATAGCGAAATTGGGAAAATTGCCAGGAAAAATTCCAGGGAATTCATTGTTGTATAGCATGCCAAAAGGAGATATAACATACCGGCAGGAAGTGATCCCGGATGGAAAGTGTGAATCCTGGCTGGATTGCTTCAGCTAATATCAGGACCCCTGTTTGCCGCTGTGGTTCTGGACCTGCTTGAGGGTTTTTGCGAGGTTGGTGGCAAATACGAATTCGTTGAGGTACTTGTTTTCAGCACTGAGTATATCTTCTTTGCTGCCCTCCCAGCATTTAACGCCTTCGTAGATGAACACGACCTTATCACCGATCTCCATCACCGAATTCATATCGTGGGTATTCACGATGGTCGTGATGTCATATTCCTCGGTGATCTCACGGATGAGTTTATCGATGCGGATGGCCGTCTGGGGGTCGAGTCCCGAATTCGGCTCATCGCAGAACAGGTACTTGGGATTCAGGGTGATGGCCCTTGCAATGCCCACCCTTTTACGCATTCCCCCGCTTAGTTCCGCCGGATAGAGCCCATTGAAACCATCCATATCCACCCGGTGAAGGCAGAAGTTGGCCCGTTCCACTTTTTCGGGGAACGACATCTGGGTAAACATGTCCAGGGGATACATTACATTTTCCTCCACGGTGAAGGAATCGAACAGGGCCGCTCCCTGGAAGAGCATCCCGAATTCCTTGCGCAGGAATTTCCGCTCCTTGAAGTTCATATGGGTAAAATCCCTGCCATCGAAAAGGATCTCCCCTTCATCCACTTCGTGGAGTCCCACGATGGACTTCAGCAACACGGTCTTGCCCGAACCGCTTTTACCGATGATCAGGTTGGTTTTTCCCTGTTCAAAGAAAACGCTGATATCATCGAGCACGAGGTTATCGCCGAAGGTCTTGGATATGTTCCTGACTTCTATCAATCCAGGATCAGATTTGTCAGAATGAGGTTAAACATCAGGATGAATATGCTGCTGTGGACCACGGCTCGTGTTGAGGATTTTCCAACCTCAAGCGAACTGCCCTGTGCGTAGTAGCCATGGTAGGCGGATATGGTCGTGATAAGGAATGCAAAAACCACCATTTTTTTAAGGGCATAGGTAAAATAATGAGGATAAAAAACATATTGCAAACCATACACAAATTCCTGCGGGGTGGATACATTGGTGATCACTGCGGTCAGGTACCCCCCGGCCATACCCACGATGAGGCTGAGAACGGTCAGCAGTGGGAAAAAAAACATGGTGGCAACCAGCTTGGGAAGGATCAGAAAACTGGCCGAATTCACCCCCATGATCTCCAGGGCATCTATCTGCTCGGTAATCCTCATCGTGCCCAGTTCGGAGGCAATGCTCGAGCCGACCTTGCCGGCCAGGATCAGGGCCACCATAGTGGAGGAAAATTCCAGCAACAGCATGTCCCTGACCCCCACCCCTATGAGATAACGGGGCAAAAGCGGATTTTCAATGTTATAATTGGTCTGGATCGTGATGACCGCACCCACAAATACGGAAATAATAACCA
>CAZVLG010000453.1:0-4437 GCA_964627835.1 uncultured Bacteroides sp. | reverse complement strand
ATGTATCGTTTAATGAGCCTCATGACATCATTCGAACCGCTTGCCTGTCCGCCCGTACCGGCGCAAAGCACCAGGCAGGGTTCCTTCGTTTCAGGTTCCTGTCTGATCAGGTCCCGGAAATCAAGGAAATCTTCAACGCTTGAGATTCTTTTCATATTCGGATGCTTCTTTCAAAGATTATCAGCTTTCTATATATCCAGCAGGTGTCCTCTGCATCCCCGCCGCGGGCATATCTGTACCGTCCCGCCTCCTCGTACGATCATAAGGATCATTTTGGCGCCGCATTCCGGACACTCAGAACTGCCTACCAGATCTTCATGACAGTTGGGGCAAAAGAAATTCGCCTCTGCGTCTAAGGGGATTTCAAACTCAGATTCAAAATGAAAACTTCCATAAAGGGAAGAAAGCCTTAACCAGCCATGCTGCCTTTTTAATGAAACGGTGATGTGAATACAGGGCTGATTATCCACGGGATGTTCCGGCTTCATCAGGCTGTGGTTGCATCTTGGACAGCTGACCTCGATGGGGAATACCTTCTTGTCTTTTACGACATCCACCTCGCCGGCTCCGTTCTCAATATTTTTGATAAATTTCTTCACATGACCGGGCCGTATGCCGGAATGATATTCACCATCCACCACTACGATGGGGCCAATGGCGCAACATCCCAGACAGGCTGCTGTCTCGTGCGTGAACATTAAGTCTTCCGTGGTCTCGCCGGATTTAATATTCAGTTCCTTGTTGAACGCATCCGCAATTTTTTGTCCACCCCTTACATGGCAGGCAGTGCCCAGGCATGTCGTGATAATATGTTTACCCTTGGGCTGGAAACTGAATGACTTATAGAAACTCGCCACCCCATAAATATCCCTCAGGGGTATGTCCAGCCTCTCCGATATGATTTTCAGGGCTTCCTTGGGGAGGTAGTTATAGTATTTCTGGACTTCCTGCAGGAGGGAAATCAGCAGTTTGCCGTGTTTCTTGATGCATGCATCAACAATTGTTCGCTGTTCAACCGATATTTCAGACAGATCCATATATTTATTTTCAAGGATTGGATGAGGGATTAAACGTATTCCTCACAATGCCAGATGATCCTGTCCGGACTGGCATTCATACAGGTAAAGCGGTTCCCGCAATTTTTGCACAGTCCATAGTAGATCAGCTCCTCTTTTTTCTTTTTCGTTTGCACAGGGTCACGGTGCTCCTTTGCGGGACGGAATTCATAGACTTCGAATTCCTCACAATGATGAATCGGCCTTTTCCCGTTTTTGACATACATGCAGGACGAATAGTTCTTGCACGTAACACACAGGTCGGTATATTCATCCTGCCGGATCGTTTCTTTATCCATTTCTGATTTGTAATTAATTGGGAATAACACAATGATTTCTTCTTTCCCTGGCAATCCGGATGCCAGAAAATCAGGAACAGCAGGGCAGAGATGGGCCCGGCATGGTGGGGTTGCGGTGAATGTCGTATGGAGAGGTCTGCAGATAAGGTATTTGGAGAAATATCGGCCACTATTGTGAAACAAAAACAATGCCTGTCATTCCGGCAAGCCAGGGCTTTTTGAACCGGGGAATTCTGAACCGGTGGTTCATTTTTCCCCGGTTTCGGTAGGCCTCATTTTCTTCAGTTTCTCCCGTAAGGTTTTCCGGTCTATTCCCAGAATTTCTGCAGCATGTGTTTTATTATTGCCCGTGTCTGCCAGAACATTCAGGATATATTCGTATTCGAGCTCTTCCAGGGTTCTCCGGATGCCTTTTTCCCTGAGCGCAGAGAAGCGCATAAATGGAGGAAGATCCGGAACATCGATACGGGATTCTTCGGACATGATCACCAATCGCTGAAGGATATTCTGCAGCTCCCTTACGTTCCCGAACCAGTGATAGTTTTTAAGGACCTGCAGGGCCTTATCGGATAATTCCGGTTCAGGTTTTGAGGCTTCCCTGGCAAATTTCCTTACGAAATAACGGATCAGCTGAAGGATGTCATCGCCACGTTCCCGCAGGGGCGGGATATGGATGGTCAGCACGTTCAGCCGGTAATAAAGGTCTTCACGGAATTTGTCGCCTTTAACCAGTTCGGAAAGATCAACATTGGTAGCTGCGATAACCCGTACATCCACTTTCTGGGATTTTTTAGACCCGACCATATATACTTCCTGGTCCTGCAGCACCCTCAGGAGTTTAATCTGCATGGACAGGCTTGTGTTGCTTATTTCATCCAGGAAGATGGTTCCCCCGTCGGCCGTGTGAAAAAAGCCCCCTCTTGTTTCATTTGCCCCGGTGAACGTTCCCTTCAGGTGACCAAAAAGTTCGCTTTCGATCAGGTCTTCCGGTATGCTTCCGCAGTTTACCGGGACAAAGGGATTGGAGGCCCGCGGGCCATCGTAATGAATGGCACGTGCCACAAGTTCCTTGCCGGTCCCGCTCTCACCGGTTATCAGAACGGTTGCATTGGTGGAGGAAACTTTTCGGATGGCTTCGAACACTTTAAGTATGGGACCCGATTCACCGATGATCCCGTGAAAGCTTCCTTCGCCAAGCTGCAGGTCAACGTGGTTGGAACGATTGCTGTTTATTTTTTGAAAAGCCCTTTCAACGGCAGTGTACAGCTCCTCATCCGTGAAGGATTTTACCAGGTATTCTTCGGCTCCTGTCTTTACGGCGTCTACGGCCCCCTGTATGGACGGGAAGCCGGTAATTACCAGGACCTCCATGTATTTAAAGTTCGCCCGCACATGCTTGATCAGTTCATATCCCCCGATCCCCGGCATTTTCAAATCGGTGATGACCAGGTCTACCGGGGTCGAATCAAGCATTTTGATCGCCTCTTCTGCACTCTTGACCGTGTATATTTTATATCCTTTCAGGCTCAGGTTTCTGCGAAGGACTTCCAGCATATCCTCCGAATCATCCACGACCAGGATATTTCCTTTTGCAATGATATTTCTTTTCTTATTCACTCGATTTTATTTCCGGAAGAGGTCCGATGGGCAGGGTCAGTCTAAACTCGGTTCCTTTGCCGGGCTTGCTTTTTACATCTATTTTACCGTTCATCGACTGGATAATGCCGTCAACAACCGACAGTCCGAGTCCCAATCCCCTGTCCGTCCCCTTGGTGGTAAAAAAAGGATCAAATATTTTCTGAAGCACCTCTTTATCCATGCCGTGTCCTGTATCTTTGATAATGATCCGGATCGCCTTATCTGAATGAGCGGTTTGTATGCTTAAGTCCCCCCCCCCGTCCGGCATGGCCTGCATGGCATTGACCACGATGTTTACCAGCACCTGGTTCATCTGGACCGGATCGGCAACAATGTCCGGGATCTCCGGTTCAAGTGAGAGATCCAGTTTTATCCCTTCTTTGATACATCTTGATTTAAAGAAATAGAGGCTTTCTTCGATTACCTGGTTCAGGTTGATCTTCTTTTTTGCGGTGCTGACCTGTCTGGAAAATACCATCAGCTTTTTCACGATTTCCCTTGTGTGCAGGGATGCCTTAACGATTTTATCCAGGTCTTTTTTTACCTGCTCGGGGGTACCCGGGTATTTACCTGCAAGCTGTGCAAATCCAAGTATGCTGCCAAGCGGTTCGTTGATCTCGTGTGCCACTCCTGCGGCAAGTTCACCCACCGTTGCCAGCCGGTCCGCATGGTGCAACTGGTTTACCAGTTTAAGCTTATCCTCTTCCGATTCTTTTCTTTTCAGGATAAAAGCCAGTTCGTTGGCAACCGCATCGAGCAAATTCCTTTCCTCCTTCAGAAAAGGTCCCTCATCCAGTTCGGGCATTTCTTCCGTATAGACAATATCGATCGATCCTCTTTTAATATTGTTGGTGACTATATCCGTGGATAGTTTGCAGGCATCGGATTTAAAACCGCTCAGGGAATAATCGATCCCGTCAAGGATCACTCTTGTCCGGGTAATTTCCGGATATTGCCATGCAGGCGGCAGCAGATCCATGATGCTGTAGATGAGATCCTCAAGCAACACATAGGGTTTGTCCGCAATCTGGGACATACGGTACAGGCATGTCAATTCCTTGACACGCTCCTGAAGTGCTGCCTGTGTATGCTGGTTCAGCAGGGTCATTCCCAGGGTGTGTATGAAAGTCTCGATCGAGCCTATGTCAAAGTCCGACAGGAATTCCTTGTCAGCGCTTTTCATTTCCAGCAGGCCAATCCGGTCATTTTCCTGCAGGAAGGGAGTCAGGAGCATGGATTTATATTCCCTGGGATCCAGGTACCCTGTTATGTTTAAATGTTTTAAAATTCCCTGCCCGGAGCCAAGGGCATCCAGGTCCCGTATCCAGATACTTCCTTTTTCCGTAACATAGGATAAGGATGCATCCGTGTTGACCGATTGGATTTGATTCCAGTATTCCTCCCAATTACCCGGGACCTTGTCCTGAGCTTCATTGTTGTTCAGC
>CAZVLG010000452.1:0-8312 GCA_964627835.1 uncultured Bacteroides sp. | reverse complement strand
GGCCCCGCCCCGGATCATGACCCGCAGGGGAGTAATCCATTATCGCCCACAAATCGGATCACGACCCGCGAATGGCATTAAAGAGCAAAAAATAATCGATCATCAGCATGCATGGAGAAGTGATGTTGGCTGGGGATCTTTGTCTGATTTGGGTACTCGACATTCAAATATTATTCGTATTTTTAATATGCGTTAAAAATACATTTAATTTGAAACGACATCGGTTCCCTGCAGGGTTGGATTATCACAGTCTGAAGCAGGGTACGGTTTGAAGGCCTTTATGATGCACAAGTTAATAACCTTCCATGTTAAGGTGCTCCTGGTTTTCCTTCTGACCGTGATCACGGGAGGGCCAGGGCTAAGGGCTCAGGACATGGCAAGAGGGCCATCCGACCCGCCCGGTATTATGGAGTACATCAGCCGGGCGCACGGACCCGACCAGGAGCTTATCAACGGCATCCAGTACTACAATCCCCATTACCGGGTGACAGGCCATCCATACCTCATGGGGGAGGAAGCCTTCCCGGGATCGCTGTACCTGTCGGGCAAAACGTATGAGGGACTTCAACTGCATTACGATATCTATGACCAGCATCTGGTGCTGGATTACCGCACTAAATTTGGCGGGATAAACAAAATCATCCTGAGTCCCATTCGCATTGAATCCTTTTCTCTGGACGGCTTTGGATTCCGGAAGCTCAACCTGGATAAGAACGGACCGCTGTATTACCAGGTAATCAGGGCGGGAGAACTGACCTGCTATGTTCATTGGAGGAAGGGACTGATTCCAAACCGGATGGACCTGCGCTCCCTCGGCGATTTTACACTCCCCATCCGGACCTATTACCTGGACAAGAACGGCTGTGTCCAATCCTTTTCAAACAGGGGATCGTTTGCAGCCCTGTTTCCTGTGGAGGCCCGCAAGGAGATCAAACGATTCATGAGGATAAACCGGATCCGGTTCAGGAAGGCGGATCCCCGGGAACTGACCACCCTTATCGAGTATGTATATACGCTTCTGCCAGAAACAAGCGAAGAAGAATGATCCGGAACTATCTCATAGCGTTGATGGTTGCCCTGGCCCTGCAGACGGTACACGCCCAGGATATGGACATCCCATTTGAATCCGGCACGCCAGCGGAGGTGTCCTTCCGGGAACTTGTAAACCTGGTCGAGGAACAGGGCAATGCACGGTTTTTTTACCGGGAGGAATGGATCGCTGGTTTAAATCTCCGGCTTCCCGGCGGGGAGGCTTCCCTGGGTGAGATCCTTTCCCGGTATCTTGAACCTGCCGGACTGGCCTTCCGGATCACGGAGGACCGGCAGGTACTCATCATCCCCGGACAGGAAGTCATCAGTGAATTGCCGGATTATTCCGCCGGGGGTGATTCATATGGCAGCACGCCCGGAGGAGGACAGGGAGGGGGACCCACGAACACCGAGCAGAGGTATATCGAGGGAAGGAAGGCCGGGATACGGGAGACCCTGACCATCGGGTCGGGAACCGCGGAAGGTTCCACTACGGGTGCGGTTATTAACGGAAAGGTGGAAGACAGCGAAACGGGTGAACCGCTCATCGGTGCCACCATTTATGTACAGGAATTGAAGAGAGGGGCCGTAACCGACGTGGATGGAAGATTCAGCATCGTGCTCCGCCCGGGGAAGTATACGGTGGACTTTAACTGCATGGGGATGCAGGCCCTGCATTATTACCTGGACCTGCGATCGGGGGGAAACCTTGAGATCACCATGGACAAGGGACTTATACCGATCTCGGAAGTGGTGATCGAGGCCAGCCGGTACCACAATGTCAGGGGGACCCAGATGGGGTTTGAACGCCTGAGTTACAAAACGGTAAAGGAAGTCCCCGTGGTCATGGGTGAAAAGGACCTGCTCAAGGTCGCCCAGATGCTGCCCGGGGTCCAGAGCGTGGGAGAAGGGGCCTCCGGCTTTAACGTACGGGGAAGTGCTGCAGACCAGAACATGATCTACGTGAACAAGGCTCCCCTGTACAACAGTTCACACCTTTTTGGCTTCTTTTCATCCATAAACCCGGATATCATCAAGGATTTTTCACTCTATAAGAGCAACCTGCCCGCTGGCTACGGGGGAAGGATCTCCTCCTTCTTTGACATTTCCACCAGGCAGGGGAACATGAAAAAGTTTACCGCCCGTGGGGGGATCAGTCCCGTGACGGGACATGTAGCTGTCGAGGGACCGCTGGTGAAGGACAAGAGTGCCTTTGTGCTCAGTGCCCGGTCAACTTATTCCGACTGGGTACTGAAACGCATGAGTGACCCGGAATTGAGGAACAGCGATGCCCTTTTCTACGACCTTGCGGGCACCCTTACCTTTGAACCCAACGAGAATAACCTCGTCAGGGCCTTCGGGTACTACAGCAGGGACCGGTTCTCCCTGGGGTCGACCAACCGGTATGATTATTCCAACGCCGGTGCATCGGTCAACCTGAAGCACCGGTTTAATTCGAGAATTTCCGGCGACCTGGCCGCCGTATTCGGGGAATATGCATTCCTTACCATCGATGAGGCCATCGAATCCTATGCTTACAGCCATGAATACCGAATCGATCACTTTGAGGCCAGGGCGGACTTCATCTGGCTGTCACTCGGTTCACACAGGCTCAGTTTTGGGGGCAACCTGGTCTATTACGACCTGGACCGGGGACAAGTGATGCCGTATGGAGACCTGTCCCTCCGTGTACCGGTCGGCCTTGGGAAAGAGGATGGTCTGGAAGCAGCCGTCTACCTGGCCGATGAAATAGCGCTCAGCTCCAATCTTACACTGTACGGCGGAATACGCTACAGCCACTACATGGCCCTGGGTCCGGCCGAAGTGCTGGAGTTCGGGGAAGGACTGCCGAAGGAGGTCAGCAACATCACCGATACCCTTTCATTCGGTCCGGGCAGGGTCATGAAGCAATACGGGGGACCTGAACCCAGGCTGGCTTTAAAATATCTTCTGGGGCCGGATAACTCGGTTAAGATCTCCTATAACCGGGTTCAGCAATTCCTTTTCATGCTCAGCAACACCATTGCCATCTCGCCGACCGACCAGTGGAAATTGTGCGATTACCACATTGTCCCTCCAAGGGTCAACCAGGTATCGGCCGGGTACTACCACGATTTTCCTTCCCACGGGATAAGCAGTTCGATCGAGGTTTACCACAAATGGGTTTCCAATGTGGTTGAATTCAGGGACGGGGCAAGTTTTATCAACAGTCCCCACATCGAGTTCGAAATCCTGCAGGGCAAGCAAAAGGCATACGGGCTGGAACTCATGCTGAGGAAAAACGTCGGGAAGCTTAATGGCTGGATAGCATACAGCTACTCCCGCTCCATTATGCACATTCGAGGCGACCAGCCAGGTGAAAGCATCAACAACGGTGAGGCGTATCCATCCAACTATGACCGGCCACATAACCTGAACATTATTTCCAACTACCGGATGAACCGGCGCCTCAGCCTCTCCGTGAACATGGTGTACATCACCGGCCGGCCGGTAACCTACCCGGTTTCGATTTATTACATGGATGGCATTGAGCATATCCATTATTCAAAAAGGAACCAGTACCGGATCCCGGATTACTTCAGGGTAGACCTGTCCTTCAACCTGGAAGGGAACCTGAAAAGAGTTAAACCCATCCACAGCTACTGGATGCTCAACTTTTACAACCTTACCGGGAGGAAGAATGCCTATTCGGTTTATTTCAGGAGTGAGGAGGGAGTCATAAACGGTTACAAGCTATCCATATTCGGGCAGTCTGTGATTACACTTTCATGGGTCTTTAAGTTTGGTAATTATGCAAGCGAGTAAATACCTGGTCATAGGATCCCTGCTGTGCATCGTCGCGTGCATCGAACCGTTCCAGCCCGAGATCAGGGAAAATCAGGACCTCATGGTCGTGAACGGCGTCATTACGGACAGCCCCGGCATGCATTATGTCGAGGTTAGCCGGGCCTCGCCCTATAATCAGCCGGCTTTCATCCCTGTCCAGGGATGCGTTGTACAGGTGGAGGACGATGAGGGTTCAGGCGAGACCTACACTGAATACGGACCTGGTAAATACGGGGCCTTGCTTGACAGGCCTTTCCTGGGACCTGGCAAATCATACAGGGTGCGTGTTTTCACGCCGGACGGAAAAGAGTACCAGTCTGATTTTGATCCGCTGCTGCCATCACCGAGACTTGATCGTCTGTACTTTGGAATCGAGAGCCAGGAGACCGAGGATCCTGAAAAGACCTATTACGGGCTACAGTTTTACATCGATGTGAAACCGGAGGTCGGCGCAACCAGGAACGTGCTCTGGAAGCTTGAAGAAACCTACGAATATACTTCTTCCCACCTGATCCAGTCTATCTGGGATGGCAGAACCCTCTTCGAATTCATTCCAGCTACGGATTCCCTTTATACCTGTTACAAAACGCAACCTGTCAAGGAGCTTTTTACCGCCTCCACAAGGAACCTGGTTAATAATGAACTTACCCATTATCCGCTGAACTATGTTTCAAACCAGACCACAAAATTGCGCATAAAATACAGTTTGCTCGTCAGTCAGTATTCACTTTCGGACGAAGCCTTTCTGTACTGGGACAAGATCAAGAGCCAGATGAAGGAAACGGGAGGAATGTATGAGACACAGCCTTCGGTTTCAGGGAGCAACATTCACAATGTGAACGATCCTGCTGAGCAGGTGCTTGGTTACTTCTATGCCTCCCAGGTTACAGAACAGAGGATTATCGTGAAGAACACATTCAATTTCAATGTACCGCGATTGATCTGCCCGCTGGATACTGTTTATAGCATCAGCGAACTGGAAAGCAGGCTTTATTACCTAATATCCTTCAATCCTTACGGAGGTGGCCCCCCTTACGGAACGGCCAGTCCTGCCTGCTTCAATTGCACCATGCTGGGGGGAACAACGGAACCACCCGAATACTGGAACCAGGATGAGTAGGCCTAAAAAATATATCATACTGATCATGCTGCAGGTCCTGATTCTTTCAGGATCCAGGGGAGTGGGGGGACAGCACACCTATGATGAAGCCTACCGTGCGGAAGCCCTGGCAAACATGGAGCATGTCACCCTTTTTACGGACCGGGATATGTATGCGGTGAACGAGAGGATCTATTTCCGTTCCTTTTATCGGAAAGACGGGGAAATGACCGGTGAGGCCTGGAGCAAGGTCCTGTATGTGGAACTGGTCACACCGGCCGGCAGGGCCCTTGCGAGTGGTAAGTTCCCCAACGGTCCGGATGGGAGTTCGGGCTGGCTGGACATACCTCCCAATGCCCTGACAGGGAGGTATTATGTAAGGGCTTATACCCGGTGGATGAGGAATTTCGGTCCCCGGACCTATTCCTGCATCCCCCTGGATATTGTGAACCCCAATACCCCCGATGTGCTGGAGGACCGGAACGAGTCATCGGCAATCCCTGCAGGCAGGTTCAGGATGGATTCAGGGGCCATCGAATGCCATACCGATAAGCAGGAGTATGTTTCCGGGGAAGAAGTCCGGATTGAGCTATCCCTGAAAGGTGACTGGCCTGCTGCATCCGGGGATTTCTGTCTGACCGTCGTACCCGGAGAATTGGCCGACCCCCGGTATAATCACTTTCGTATGGAATCCGGAGAGGCCGGGGGGGAATTCAGATTTAATTACCTGCCGGATATACGAGGAGTCTCTATCTCGGGAAGTGTAATCCGGACGGAAGATCAATCACCTTCGGCATCGGCACGCCTTTACTTTTCCCTGCTTGGGAATCGTTCTGATTTACTGAGCACCCTGAGCGATGAATCCGGCCGGTTCATCCTTACCCTGCCTGACAGGAACGGAACCAACGAATTGTTCGTAGCCCCGGAACCTTCGGGTGGAATCCTTCGTGAGGTGCTGATCGACCAGGATTTCAGCAACGATCCTGTTCCCTTTGCATCGGAAGCATTTACACTGTCTGGAAAGGAAAGGGAAGCCGCCATAAGGATGGCCCGGAATGTGCAGCTGTCTTTGGCATTCCGGGCCGAGGATGTCATTGAACGGAATCCACTCCCGTCCGATTCGGCAGTATCCTTCTACGGCATCCCGGACCTGGTTATCAACACGGAGGATTTCATAAGCCTGCCCACCATGGCAGAGATCTTTGAGAACCTGGTCGAGACAGTATATGTGAAGTATACCCGAGGCAGGCCTTCTCTAATAATGGAAAGTCCCAACAGCAATATTTCCATGTTCCCCCCGCTCATCCTGGTGGATAACATACCGGTCCTTGACCAGGCATTGATGTTGTCGGCAGATCCCTCGAAAATTTACCGCATTGAGGTCATCAACCAGGTTTATGTTAAGGGGGATATGTCTTTTGGGGGACTTATCAGCATCCGTTCCAAGCAGGGGGATATGGCGGCCATCGATCTGCCGGAAGGATCCTATTTTTTTGATTACCAGGCCTTCCACCCTGCATCTGGAGAAGACCCGGACAGTATCCCGCTCAATGTAAATGAGGCCGGTTACCGAAGCCGTCCCATTCCTGCGGAGGAGACTGGTGGCCGGGAGAGGATCCCGGATACCAGGAATTCCCTGCTGTGGATCGAAAGCCTTAACCTGCGCCCGAATGAAAAAATAGACTTGAAAGTCAGGGCATCCTCCTCGGCAGGTGAATACCTGGTGCTGGTCCGCGGTGTAAACTCCAGGGGTGGACCGGTGTGCGCGTGGACCACGTTCAGGGTGGATCGATAAGCCCCTGTAATTCTCTGGTAAAGACCTTGCTTTTTAATGCACCTGAATTTTTAAATCGGCTAACTTTTCACGAATCGGGAACCGTATTTGCCCCACATGAAGGTATTGGCCGGCAGGGCCAGGATGAACAGGCAAACGGATTGTCCTGGATTAATTTTTATCATTCGTCTTTAAATTGTACATTCAGGTATTGAATCCCATGCCCGGGCTCATGGCGCAGTGGAACAATATCAACCTGAACCTGAATGTTAGGGGACTGGCATCTTCGGCAACCCTGGCGATCAACGAAAAATCCCTGGAGCTTAAGAGGCAGGGGAAAGCAGTTTATTGCCTGGGACTGGGACAGTCCCCGTTTCCTGTCCCGGAACGAATCGTTCAGGCATTGCGTGATCATGCCCATGAGAAGGCATACCTGCCTGTGAAGGGATTGTACGAGTTGCGGGAATCCGTTGCAGCGTTTAACATAAGAACTCAGGGGATCCAGTCAGAACCTGAAAACGTAATGATCGGACCGGGATCGAAGGAACTTATTTTCCTCCTGCAACTGGTATATTACGGAGACCTGGTGATCCCCACGCCATCCTGGGTGTCCTATTCCCCGCAGGCAAGGATCGTGGGCAGGCACGTTTACTGGGTGCAGACCTCCGCCGATAATTTCTGGAGGCTCAGTCCCCAGCAACTCGATAATATCTGCAGGGCGGACCCCCACAGGCCCAGGATCGTAATCCTGAATTATCCCTCGAATCCATCGGGATATACCTATCCGCTTGAACGCCTGAAGGAGCTGGCCAGGGTGGCCCGCAAATACAAGGTTATACTTGTATCGGACGAGATTTATGGCCTGCTGCATTTTAACCACCAGCATGTTTCGATTGCCCGGTATTACCCTGAGGGTACCATTATCAGCAGCGGTCTGAGTAAATGGTGCGGGGCAGGGGGATGGAGGCTCGGAACCTTCTCATTCCCTCCTCAATTAAGCTGGCTGAGGGATGCCATGGCGATTGTCGCGAGCGAAACCTTTACGGCCACAAGCGCCCCGATCCAGTATGCCGCGATCACTGCCTTCCAGGGCGGGGAGGACATTGATGCCTACCTGGTCCATTCCCGGCGGATTCTCAAGGCACTGGCAAAGTACCTGGTAAAAAGGTTTGAAAGGATCAATGTAAAACTTCCCATGCCGCATGGAGCCTTCTACCTTTTTCCCGATTTAGGGGTTTACCGGGACCGGCTGGCAAAACGGGGGATTTTAACATCCGTCGAAATGTGCAAAACCCTCCTGGAAGAAACCGGGGTGGCCATGCTGCCGGGTCATGATTTCGGGAGGGAACCGGCAGAACTTACAGCAAGGCTGGCATTCGTTGATTTTGACGGGGAATCGGCCCTGAAGGCTGCATCCGGCGAATACCTTGATAAAGAGATCGATGAATCGTTTATCCGGACCTATACTCCGCGTCTCATTGAAGCCATTAGTCTGTTAACGGATTGGTTCTCAGCACTATGATGATTATTCAACGCGAAGCCAGGTTTCCGTCAGTTTGGATTCCCTGCCTTCGATTTCCATCA
>CAZVLG010000451.1:0-1504 GCA_964627835.1 uncultured Bacteroides sp. | reverse complement strand
ATGCCACCCGTTTCTTCTTACGGATTGCCCGGTAGATGAGGGAGGCTGCTTTTGAGGGACTTGAGACCCAGAATAACCTGTCTCCCTTGGCCATATCCGTGGCAACGAATCCCGGGCGTATATCCGTAACGGTGATGCGGTCTCCTGATTTCCGCGCCTTGAGCCGGAGTGCCTCCAGGTAATTTGACTGATAGGCTTTTGAAGCATTATAGGCAGGTGCGGAGGCATTCCCCCTGATCGCAGCGATCGAGGTGATCCCCACAAGATGTCCCGGCTGGTGTTTCTGGAAATACCGGTATGTAAAGGTCATTATATCTGTAAAGGCCGTGACATTGGTATAGATGGTCTGGAATTCCGGCTCCGAATCCAGATCTTCGTTGATGAATCCGGTCCCGGAACTTAGCACCAGGAGATTAAGTCCTTCAAGCTCCCGGATCAACTCCCGGAGTCCCCTGGTTGTTTTCGACATATCGCGGATATCAAAGGTCCGGTATACGATCCGTTCCGGTGATTCGGCCTGAAGTTCCTTCAAGAGGTTTTCACGACGGCCGGTGATCCCGACCCTGTAATCCTCCCTCACGAGTATCTTGCAGAGTTCCATGCCCATTCCGGAGGATGCCCCGACGATAATTGCTTTTTTAAATTCCTTATGCTGGCCCTGGTGGAAAAGATCTTGTTCCATTGGCAATGGTTTGGGACTCTTAACAGTCCCAAACCTTCCTCAAAATTTACAAAAAAATCCTATATTACGAGGTTAGTCTGTTCAAAAAAGGTATTTCATATGATCCATACAACGAGTGTAGAAGGCTTTACCATACGCGATGCCACGGAAGCCGATACAGCCCTGGTTTTGTGGTTTATAAAGCAGCTGGCCGAGTACGAAAAGCTGACGCAAGAAGTCGAGGCCACGGAAGAAAAAATCAGCAAAGCACTTTTTGGTCCCAAACCCTATGCCGAAGTCCTGATAGGGGAGTACCGCTCGGAACCGGTGGGATTTGCACTTTTTTTTCACAATTTTTCAACCTTCATGGGGAAACCGGGCCTGTACCTCGAAGACATTTTTATCATTCCCGAAATGAGGGGGAGGGGATTCGGGAAGATCATGCTGCAATTCCTTGCACGGATAGCCGTGGAACGGGACTGCGGAAGGATGGAATGGGCCGTGCTGGACTGGAACGAACCTTCCATTCAATTCTACGAGTCAATCGGTGCACGGCTCATGAAGGAATGGATCATCAACCGCCTGAGCGGGGAGCAACTAAGTTCACTTGCCGCCGCATTTTAACGCTCATAATGAGGGTTGCGCTGCGGTCAGGGAAAATATTTACCTGGCCATCCGTTACTATGATGTCCATACCTGTCTTCTGCTCGGTCTGTTGATGTTTTGTTCCTGGGTGGTCTGGAGTAAAAAATCTGCAAGGATTTACCGGATGGGATCCGGTCATAGGAACTCAGGCAGGGCAAAGGAAAAAGGAGGTATAAAGGGCCCGTAAAACTTGGCATT
>CAZVLG010000450.1:0-7181 GCA_964627835.1 uncultured Bacteroides sp. | reverse complement strand
ATCCTGCTTATATACAGGCTTGGATCATTCATCACCCTGCCTGGCATTGATCCTGCCCAGCTTGCCAATCTTAAGCAACAGACGGCTACGGGTGTACTGGGACTTCTTGATATGTTCTCAGGAGGTGCCTTTTCGAACGCCTCCATTTTTGCCCTGGGTATCATGCCCTATATATCTGCATCCATCGTAGTGCAGCTTCTGGGTATTGGTGTGCCCTACTTCCAGCGTCTGCAAAAGGAAGGGGAGAGCGGCCGGAGGAAAATGAACCAGATCACAAGGTACCTTACGGTGTTCATCCTGTTACTCCAGGGTCCTTCGTATCTGGCCAACCTGACCAATACCATTCCTGCCTCGGCTTTTATTATACCGGGACCGTTTTTCAAGGTTTCATCGGTGATCATCCTGACGGCAGGAACCATGTTCGTGATGTGGCTCGGCGAAAGGATCACGGACCGGGGGATAGGCAACGGGATCAGCCTTATCATCATGATCGGGATCATAGCAAGGCTGCCCTTTGCCACGGTGGCTGAATTTGGTTCGAGGCTTGAACAGCAGGGGGGAGGCCTTGTGGCCTTCCTGGTGGAGATTGTGGTACTTTTCCTTGTATTCATGCTTTCCATCCTGCTTGTCCAGGGGACGAGAAGAATTCCGGTTCAGTACGCCAAAAGGATCGTAGGGAACAAGCAATATGGCGGTGTTCGCCAGTATATACCGTTAAAAGTGAACGCTGCCGGTGTGATGCCCATCATTTTTGCCCAGGCGCTCATGTTTGTCCCCATTACCATTGCAGGTTTTTCGAATTCGGATGCACTGAGAGGCTTTGCAGCCGCTTTCGTGAATTTTACGGGATTCTGGTATAACCTGGTTTTCGCCATCCTGATAATACTTTTTACATATTTCTATACTGCCGTGACCATAAATCCATCGCAGATGGCGGAGGATATGAAACGAAACGGCGGCTTCATACCTGGCGTCAAACCGGGGCGTAAAACCATGGAATTCCTTGATGCCATCATGTCAAGGATCACCCTTCCCGGTTCCATTTTTCTTGCATTCGTGGCCATTATGCCGGCATTCGCACAGCTCGCCGGCGTGAACAGCTCTTTTGCAAGATTCTATGGAGGCACCTCTTTGCTGATCCTTGTGGGTGTCGTGCTGGATACCCTTCAGCAGATTGAGAGCCATCTGTTGATGAGACATTATGACGGATTGATGAAGTCCGGTAAGATAAAGGGCCGGTCCGGCAGTACCGTCTCGGCAATTTAGAAGATAAGCGTTCTTTGATGATATTGATAAAGACAGAGGAAGAGATTGATTTATTAAAGGCCAGTAATGATCTTGTTTCCAAAACCTTAGCAGAGGTGGCCAGATACATAGGTCCGGGCATCACAACACTCTCCCTCGACAGGATTGCAGAAACCTATATCAGGGATCATGGAGGGGAACCGGGTTTTCTCGGGTACAACGGATTTCCTGCCACCCTCTGTACATCCAAAAATGACGAGGTTGTACACGGGATCCCTTCCGGTTACGTACTGCAGGAGGGAGATATCCTGTCTGTGGATTGCGGAGTGAAGCTGAACGGGTATTTCGGGGATTCGGCATATACCTTTCCTGTCGGGGAACCCGATCCTGCCCGGGAAGCGTTGCTGACCTGCACAAGGGAATCCCTATTCAAAGGGATTGAAAAGGCCGTTGCTGGGAACAGGCTCGGCGATATCGGCCAGGCCATTCAGCAGCATGCTGAACAAGCGGGCTATTCCGTGGTCAGGGAGATGGTGGGGCACGGCATCGGGAAGCAGTTGCATGAAGAACCGGAGGTGCCCAATTACGGTAAAAGGGGCAGCGGGATCAAACTGAAGGAGGGAATGACGATATGTGTCGAGCCCATGATCAATCTTGGAAGCAGGCACATACAGCAGGATCCGGACGGGTGGACCATCCGGACCAAGGACGGGCAGCCCTCTGCTCATTATGAGCATGCCATCGCAATTGGCAGGAGAGAGGCCATTATCCTCTCCACATTTAAGTATATTGAAGAAGTATTAAATACATAAACAATGGCAAAGCAACCATCAATCGAGCAGGATGGAACCATAACGGAAGCATTGTCAAATGCCATGTTCAGGGTTGAGCTGGAAAACGGACATGTGATTACAGCTCATATTTCCGGCAAGATGAGGATGCATTACATCAAGCTTCTGCCGGGTGACCGGGTCAAGGTTGAAATGTCACCCTATGACCTTACAAAAGGAAGAATAACATTTAGATATAAATAAAACCATAGATCATGAAAGTACGAGCATCGGTGAAAAAGAGAACTGCTGACTGTAAGATCGTTCGGAGGAAAGGTCGTCTCTATGTGATCAATAAAAAAAATCCGAAGTTTAAACAGCGTCAGGGATAAAATTGTATCTTTGCAAACCATTTTATAAGAAGATAAAAACATGGCAAGAATCGTAGGAGTTGACTTACCAAAAAACAAGCGTGGAGAGATCGGCCTTACCTATATCTTTGGCATCGGCAGAAGCACCGCCCAGAAGATACTTGATGAAGCCGGAATCGACCGGAATATTCTGGTAAAGGACTGGTCGGATGACCAATTGTCCAAGATCCGTGCGATCATTAACGACAATTTCAAGGTGGAAGGTGAATTAAGGTCCTCTGTCCAGATGAATATCAAGCGATTGATGGATATTGGAAGCTATCGTGGTATCCGCCACCGTATCGGACTTCCTGTTCGGGGACAAAGTACCAAGAACAATGCACGGACACGCAAGGGTAGAAGAAAAACGATTGCGAATAAGAAAAAAGCAGCAGCTAAGAAATAAGAGATGGCAAAGAAAACAGGAACATCAAGGAAAAGAACAGTAAGGGTTGAACCCACCGGACAGGCACATATACATGCTTCCTTTAACAATATAATCGTCAGTCTTACCAATAATTCCGGGCAGGTAATCTCCTGGTCATCCGCCGGAAAAATGGGTTTTAAGGGATCCAAGAAGAATACACCCTATGCCGCACAAATGGCGGCACAGGACTGTTCCAAGACAGCATATGACATGGGGCTTCGCAAGGTTAAGGTTTATGTGAAGGGACCGGGGTCCGGAAGGGAGTCCGCCATCCGGACGATCCATTCGAATGGAATCGAGGTAACGGAGATCATCGATGTAACACCCTTGCCACACAACGGATGCCGCCCGCCCAAAAGAAGAAGAGTATAATCATACAGGAATAAAAATACGCAGGATAAATGGCAAGATATATTGGACCGAAAAGCAAAATAGCCAGGAAGTTTGGAGATCCGATCTTCGGATCCGACAAGGTGCTGGAGAAAAAAGCTTACCCGCCAGGAATGCATGGTGCAAATAAACGGAGGCGGAAACAATCGGAATACGGGATCCAGTTAAAGGAAAAACAAAAGGCAAAGTATACTTACGGTGTTCTTGAACGCCAGTTCTCAAATCTTTTCGAAAAGGCCCAGCACAGCAAGGGAGTAACCGGTGAGGTCCTCCTTCAACTGCTGGAATCACGGCTTGACAATGTCGTATATCGCCTGGGCATTGCCCCCACCAGGACCGGTGCAAGGCAGCTCGTATCACACAGGCATATCACGGTAAATGGCAATGTGGTTAATATCCCGTCCTATACCCTGCGCCCGGGTGACATCATTGGTGTCAGGGAGAAATCCAAATCCCTCGAAGTGATCACTGAATCCATCAGTGGATCGCACAGGTCTTCCTCACCCTGGCTGGAATGGGATTCAGCACAGATGGCCGGGAAGTTCCTGAACCGTCCGGAAAGAGACGAGATACCGGAAAACATCAAGGAACAATTAATCGTGGAATTATATTCAAAATAGAATCATAATCATTTATTTATGGCTGTATTAGCTTTTCAGAAACCCGACAAAGTCATCATGGTTGACTCGGATGAGTCGTTTGGCAAATTCGAATTTCGTCCGCTCGAACCGGGTTATGGTATAACCGTTGGGAATGCCCTTCGCAGAATTCTGCTTTCCTCCCTCGAAGGATATGCCATCACCACCGTAAAGATAGATGGTGTAGAGCATGAGTTCTCTACCATAACCGGTGTCATCGAAGATGTTACGGAGATCATCCTTAACCTGAAGCAGGTCCGTTTCAAGAACCAGATCGATGATGTCGACGATGAGAAAATCATGGTGACCATAACCGGTCAGGAGGAATTCAAGGCCGGTGATCTCAATAAATTCTTAAGCGGTTTCCGGGTTTTAAATCCAGATCTGGTCATCTGCCATATGGAGGAAGATGTAAAACTCCAGCTGGAAATAACCATCAACAAGGGCAGGGGATACGTTCCTGCCGAAGAAAATAAACCCATGGAGGCAGAATTCGGTCTGATTTCGATGGATTCCATTTTCACTCCCATTAAGAATGTAAAGTATTCCATCGAGAATTACCGGGTTGAACAGAAAACCGACTACGAGAAACTGGTAGTCGAAATTGCTACCGACGGGTCCATCCATCCAAAGGATGCCCTTAAAGAAGCAGCAAAAATATTGATCTACCATTTCATGCTTTTCTCGGATGAGAAGATCACGCTTAATTCGGATGAAAAATTTGCCAACGAAGAATTTGATGAAGAGATCCTTCATATGCGGCAACTGCTGAAAACCAAGCTGGTTGACCTGGATCTTTCCGTACGGGCACTTAACTGCCTGAAAGCGGCAGAGGTTGAAACCCTGGGCGACCTGGTTAAATTCAATAAGAATGACCTTTTGAAATTCAGGAATTTCGGCAAGAAATCACTTACCGAACTCGATGAACTGCTGATCAGCATGAACCTGAATTTCGGGATGGATATCAGCAAGTATAAATTAGACAAGGAATAGTGTGATGAGACACAGGAAGAAATTTAATCATTTAGGAAGAACGGCACCACACAGGAAGGCAATGCTGGCAAATATGGCATCCTCCCTTATTATTCATAAAAGGATAACGACCACTACTGCCAAGGCCAAAGCCCTTCGAAGCTTCGTAGAACCCGTTATCACCGGTTCTAAAGAAGATTCAACCCATTCCAGAAGGATGGCATTCAAGCACCTGCGCGACAAGCATGCTGTTTCAGAATTGTTCAGGGACGTTGCTGCAAAGATTGGAGAACGCCCCGGTGGATATACCCGGATCATTAAGCTCGGAAACCGTCCCGGCGATAATGCCGACATGTGTATCATCGAACTGGTTGACTATAATGAGAATCTGCTGGCTGAAAAGGCTGCTGCCAAGACCAAGGCCAGCAGACGCAGGAGAGGCGGCAAGAAGAAGACAGATGGAACTGAAACTGTCCAAGCTCCAGGATTGCCTGATACCGGAGAAGAGGCAACCGAGACAGCCGAAGGCGTAGCAGCTACCGAAACTGCGGCTGAAGCTGCAGACAGGGCAGCAGAAGCAGCGGAAGAAGTTACAGAAGAAGCAACAGAAGCAGTTGAAGAAGCTGCCGAAGAAGTTGCGGAAGCAGCAGAAGAAGTGGTAGAAGCAGCAGCAGAGGAAGTTGAAGCCGCTGCCGAAGAAGTTGCGGAATCCATTGAATCCAGGCCGGAGGCCAGCACTGAGGACCCAGCTCTCTCTGAAGAAAAAACGAATGAGGAAACCGATGATAAAGAGGAGAAAAAAGAGGAATAATAATCCGGGACTTTAAATGGGATACTGGGGGGATCGAGGAATGGTATGTACTTTGTCCCTTTTTTAATTCATGCAAATCGATCACTACAAAATACAATAAAATGCCACAAATAATTAACGTACAAGCAAGAGAAGTCCTCGATTCAAGAGGCAATCCCACTGTTGAAGTGGAAGTTTATACCGAAAGCGGGATCGTAGGAAGAGCAATCGTTCCTTCGGGAGCATCCACCGGTGTGCACGAAGCGGTTGAACTTCGTGACGGTGATAAGGGCCGCTACCTCGGAAAAGGCGTATTGAAGGCTGTTGAAAATGTTAACAATGTCCTCAATGAGGAAATCACAGGCATGTTCGCGACGGACCAGAACCTGATCGATGCCAGGATGATTGAACTTGATGGGTCGGACAATAAGGGAAACCTGGGTGCAAACGCAATACTCGGGGTCTCCCTGGCCTGTGCCAAAGCAGCAGCGCAGTACACCGGACAGGCATTGTTCCGCTACCTGGGCGGGCCAAATGCCAATACCCTTCCCATCCCGATGATGAATATTCTGAACGGGGGTCAGCATGCAGATAATAAGATCGATATTCAGGAGTTTATGATTATGCCTGTGGGGGCCGGGCGTTTTTCAGAGGCTCTGCGCATGGGAGCCGAGATCTTCCATCATCTGAAGGCCGTTCTTAAATCAAGGGGGCAGTCAACCAATGTGGGTGATGAAGGCGGATTTGCTCCCAACCTGGGATCCAATGAGGAGGCCATAGAAGTGGTCATTGAGTCCATCCAGAAAGCCGGCTACAAGCCGGGCAGCGATGTATACATTGCACTTGATCCGGCTGCTTCCGAATTCTACAATAAGGAGAAAGGAGTTTATGAATTTGAGTCCACCGGCCAGAAACTCAGCTCTTCGGATATGGTCAGTTACTGGAAGGAATGGACCAAGAAGTATCCGATCATTTCCATCGAGGATGGACTCGATGAAGATGACTGGGCCGGATGGAAGGAGCTCAATGCGGCTATAGGGGACAGGGTTCAGATCGTTGGCGATGACCTGTTTGTCACGAACGTGAAAAGGCTTCAGAAGGGAATCGATGAGGGATCCGCAAATTCTATCCTGATCAAGGTAAACCAGATCGGAACCCTGACCGAAACCATCAATGCGGTTCAACTGGCAACCAGGCATGCGATGACTTCCATCATTTCACACCGTTCGGGTGAAACCGAAGACACGACCATCGCCGACTTGGCCGTTGCCCTAAATACGGGTCTGATAAAAACAGGTTCGGCTTCCCGCTCAGACAGGATCGCGAAATACAACCAGCTGCTTCGAATCGAGGAAATGCTCGGCAGTTCAGCCAGGTATTTAGGCAGGGATTTCAAGTTCCTGAAGTAGAATTTAGCATCCAAAGAATGAAAAAGGGCCATGACCGAGAGGACATGGCCCTTTTTAGTTCGCCCGGCATGGGCGATAACTATAGGGTGAAAGTCCCGAACGCACTTTGACAGTGGGAAGCGTTAGCTTA
>CAZVLG010000449.1:0-14153 GCA_964627835.1 uncultured Bacteroides sp. | reverse complement strand
ATGGTGAGGTTCAGGATGAGAAGACTGTCGGGACTGAAATTCAGCCTCAGGCTGTCAAGGGCCTTGAAAGTTTCAAGCATATTGGGATGGATTCACAAGGGGATAAATATATCAAAATATTCCAAATACTGTGTCCCAGGCAAATCCATGTAAAAAAACGAGCCCGGGCTGGCCCGGGCTCGTTCGGTTATAAGATTCAGTTGAAGGAGAATGAACCGTTACTTTTTCTTCACGATCTCCTCGATCATTGCCGATGTAAGGGATTTCGGCCTTTCGATTGGATAGAGCAATGCACGGTCCCATATGATATTCGCACAGACACCCAGTGCCCTTCCAACCCCGAACATGACCGTATAGAAATCATGCTCCGTTACGCCGTAATACATCTGGATCACTCCTGAGTGCGCATCCACGTTAGGCCAGGGATTCTTGGCCTTGCCCTGCTCCGTCAGGATAGGCGGGACCACCTTGTACAGCATGTCGACGAACTTGAAAAGTATGTCGTCTTTCAGGTATTTCAGGGAGAATTCCCTCTGCATCATGTATCTGGGATCGGTTTTGCGCAGCACCGCATGTCCGTAACCCGGGATCACCTGTCCCGAGTTCAGGGTATCCCACACGAATTGTTTCATCTCTTCCTCGGTGGGGAGCTTGCCGTTCATTTTTTCGTGTAGAGACATGATCCATTGAAGCACTTCCTGGTTGGCAAGGCCGTGAAGCGGTCCTGCCAGCCCGTTCACCATGGCGGAAATCGCCAGGTAGATGTCCGAGAGTGCGCTGGACACCAGGTGCCCTGTATGGGCGCTCACGTTCCCGCTTTCGTGATCTGCATGGAGTATGAAATACATTCTGGAAACTTCGTCGTAAGGTTGAGGGATCCCCATCATATGGGCGAAGTTACCGCCGAAGCCCAAATCGGGATTCTTCTGGATCCGTTTCCCTTCCTTATAAAGCTTCCTGTATATATAGGCAGCAATTTCAGGCAATTTGGCCAGCAGGTTAAGGGCATCTTCATAGGTGGCATCCCAGTATTCCAGCTTACTGACCCCGTCGTGGTATTTCACATCGTAGACAGATTCCCGGTGCAGGCTGAGTATTGCCATGGACAGGATGGTCATGGGATGGCTGAGGGAGGGAGCATGATCGATCACTTCAAATACGTAATCTGGCACATTGCTTCGTTTCCGGAATTCATCGATGAGCTCGGATATCGCCTTTTCCGTTGGGATTTCCCCGGTAAGCAAAAGATAGAAAAGACCTTCGACGTAAGGCATTTCTGCACCTTTTGGCTTGGGGAGCTTCTCAAATACTTCCGGAAGTGTATAACCACGATATCTTATCCCTTCCTGCGGGTCGAGATAAGAGATATCGGTAACAAGACATTTTAAGCCACGCATACCTCCAAAAAGTTTTTCAACCGTTACCGTGTCAATGACAGCGTCACAATTTTCCTGGACCAGTTTGCGTATTCTTGGACGTTCCTGTTCAATTTTCTCTGCGAGTTTCTGTTTAAGTAGTGTCATGATATAAATTTTATAAAGGGGTGGTGAAACCTTGAATATACTTAAATTATAGACTTGTGTCAAGTACTTTTCGAATAATGGGATACCCGAAACATGAAGCTTCAAACCGGGGGGATCGAAGTAACAGGCGGGCAGGTCCGGATGCTAAAAGTCAGCAGTCAGCCGCAGGGTAATATTTCTGGGTGGTTGGATGTCTCCCGGCCTGCCCATGTATTCCTTATTGAGCATGTTTTTTACGATCAATCCGGCACTTAAAAATGGGGTGATGTTACACAACACCCTGGCATCCAAAACGGCGTAGCCCTTATTGTTTTCCTCCCAGTACTCCGGGAAACCCGGTAAAATGATGTTGCCAAAAAGCGGGTCGGTGAAAACCTCATCGATCCTTTCCATGCGGCTCCTGAATTCAAAAGTGCATCCCAGTGTAAACCGTTTATATTTCATCTCGACATCCGATTTCAGGCTATGCCGGAAACGGTACTTCAGAAATCTGGCACTATTATCGCCGACGGTATCGGCGGCATTCAGGTCGAGCGGATAAATGTATGTATATCCGGCCATAAGGGATACAGGAAAACTACCCAGTTCCCCGTTGCCATAGAGTGTTAACTCAAGCCCCGTAATCCTGGCATTTTCCACATTCTGTGCCATGAAACCATAGGCATCCAGACCCGTAAGGCTGTCGGCATAGTATTGATCAAAAAGAAATTCAATCATCTGGCTGTACTCTGTCCAGAAGGCTGCCAGGTCAAGATACCCCTGCCAGTCCCCCAGTTTCAGTCCCTGTTTAATCCCCATCTCCGTATTCCAGCCTGTTTCGGACACCAGTGCCGGATTGGGAAATATTTGCAGGGAACCTACATTCGTCGCCGTATATTTTTCCGCGATGGACGGGAACCGGTAACCCTGTCCGAACGATGCCCTCAGGTAGGTATGCTCAAGGACCTGGTAACTGAGCCCTGTTCTGAATACCGGTGAGCTGTATTCGACCTGGCCATCGAGGGCATATCGTTCAAAGCGCAGGCCGAGCGAAGCCCTCAGCCGGGACAGGATCTGTCCATCCATCTGTCCGAAGACGGCCTGGTTCATGCTGCTGTGGTCGCCATAAAGCGCCGCCTCGGAACGCGCCCAGGTCCCTGCAAGTCCCACACAAGCCTCAACGCGGTTCGCAAATTTCCTGTGATACCTGTATTCCCCGTAAAGCATATCGGAACGACTGTTCTTGTCAGGTGCATCCTCGAAGTCATTTTGGATATGGAAAAACCGGCTTTTAAGGCTGTGCCGGTTCCCGGTCTTTCCCATGAATTCAATAAAAGGATCCAGGTTGAAGCGGTTTCCTTTCAGCGCGGAAACGGATTGCGGATTCTGTCTCCAGGCACCGGTCCTGGAATCCCGCCATAGCAGAAAATCCGACTTGTCAATGAGCATCCCGTTCATATTTATTCCATAGCTCATGCCCCTGACAGCAGCACTCCGTTGTTTCAGTCCAACACCCAGCCTCGCCCGCCCCTGATCTTCGTCCTCCCTGTATCCGGTATCCCTGAAAAGATTCCCTCCCATCACCAGGTCGAGGTTCCGGATCTTTCTCCGGTGGGAAAAATCAAACCCGGCAAACAGGGGCCTCCTGTCCCACCAGATCATTTCCTCGCGGGAGGGATTAAGGTAGAGTCCAGAGTAAAGACTCAAACGTGTCATGGGGACACTGGTGGGATACCGGGTCCGGATGTTAAAGACACCGTTCAGGGCAGAGGAACCATATAAAACAGAAGAGGCGCCTTTCATGATCTCAACCTGTTCAATATTCTCAACAGGCAGGTAATCCCACTTCACATCGCCAACGTCCCCTGAAAGGATGGGCAGATCGTCCATCAGTACCAGCACCCTGCTGCCCGCACCATAGCTGTAACCGCTTCCCCCGCGAATGGAAGGCTGACCCCCGAGAATCTCAACGCCGGGGGTTTGCCGAATGACGGTTTCAAGCGAGGTTGTGCTGGTATTGGCAATCCGTTCGGGCTTGATAATATCCATGGAAACCATGATATCCGAAAGCCTTTGTTCGTATTTTCCGGCGCTGACTACGATCTCGTCCAGGGCCGTAAGGGATCGCTGCAGGCGTACATCCAGAAAAATGGTGTCCTGTCCCCGGACCTGCAGCTCCCTGACAACGGCCCGGTAGCCTACATACCGGAACGTTATGAGAAGTTGTTGCTCGGAGGTCCGAAAAGAATACCCTCCGTCGGCATCCGTGATGGTTCCGCTCCTGGCACCCGTGATAACGCTGGCCCCGAGCAGGGGATCGCCGGTCAGGGAATCGGTGATCCTTCCGGTTATTACGGATATTTCCTGTGCACCTGAAGAATTAACCAGTGCAGTCAGAAACAGAATGGCCAGGTATTTTTTCAGCTTCAATCCGCCTCTTTTAAACAAATATAAGAAATGCATGCCGGTTGGGGGTACGATATATTCCCCCGATCACCTCACATAAAATCGATTGTGGTTAATAATTTTAGCTTATTTTTGATCTGAGGGCATCCAAACCAGGCAAATTTTACCATGCTTGATCCGATCCGAAAATTAAACCGATCCTACCTGGATCATCTTGAGAATGCTCCGGAAAAATCTTCCGCGCAGATAGAGCAGCTCAGGCGTTTCCTGATCGACCGGAAATGTACCTTTCGCAATGTTGCGATGCCCACCCTGCTGAAACCTAACTTTATTTCGCCGAAACAGAGCAGGGGACTGGTACGGACCGTTGAGATCATGAGCAGGATCCTGGATAAATTTGTGCGTTTTTACCTGGATAACGAGGAAGTAAGGGATATCATGAAGTTCTCCGACAGGGAGAACGAACTTTTCTTTATCAAGCCGGGTTACCAGAAACCGCTTGTCATATCCAGGCTGGATGCTTTCCTGAATGGTTATTCCATAAAATTCCTTGAATTTAACTGCGATTCCCCGGCCGGGATCGCCTATTCGGATGTTCTGGAGGAGGGTTTCTTCCAGATCTTCCGGGATTATCCATTTTTAAAGGACTGGCAGCTCCGGTCCATCCGGCGGCAGGAACTGCTGCTCGCCTCCCTGCTTACCTGCTACCGGCAATTCCGTTCCGTATCTAAAGGACATCCTGCCAAACCGCTGATTGCCATTGTGGACTGGAAGGACGTCTCGACATATTCCGAATTCCAGCTCCACGAGGAACATTTCAGAAGGGAAGGGTACGAAACGATCATTGCAAGTCCCCAGGACTTCACGATCAAAAACGGGAAAGCAATGGTCCGTGACCGCCAGGTAAACCTGGTCTACCGGCGGGTGATCACCCGGGAATTACTTGAAAAACGAAAGGAATCTGCCGAATTCATGCAAAGCATCCGGGAGGGACTGGTGTGTTGCTGCAATTCATTCCGCTCGTACATCGTGGGCAACAAAAAGGTCCTTTCACTGATCACCGACCCCCGGTTCCAGGAGATCTACTCCAGGGAAGAGCTGAAGATCATCCGGGAAACCATCCCGTGGACCAAGATACTCTCGGATACGGAGGTAAATTACCAGGGCAGGAAGGTAGGACTGAAGGATTTTGTCCTTGAAAACCAGGATAAACTGGTACTGAAACCAGCCAATATGTACGGGGGAAAGAATGTACATATCGGACAGGAGACGGATCCGCGGACCTGGCAGGGGATCCTGCATTCAAATATTCACGATGAATCATGGGTCGTGCAGGAATTTGTAAACATACCCAGGGACACCTACCCCGAAATCGCCCGCTCCGTCCGGCTAAAGGAAAAATATGTAAACATCAACCCCTTTGCCCTTCTGGGAAATTACAGCGGAACGATCACCCGGATATCCGACCACCCGGTGATCAATGTGAGTGCCGGCGGGGGACTGGTACCTACCTTCACGGCCGAAAGCCGAAAGTAGAAGCTGTTAAATTATTTTAATTATATTTCGATCAGGTTCCCAGTATTAATTAAATCCAATGCCCATGTTAATACTCACAGATTACCTGATCATTGCCCTCTACTTTGTGATTATCCTCATCGTTGGCTTCTGGACCGGGAAAGGCCAGGACAAGGAAGAATTCCTTATCTCCGGCCGCCAGTTAAAATCATTCCAGGCCACCACCACCATCTTCTCCAGCAGGATCGGTGCTGCCATCCTGCTGACCTATACTGCACTGGTCTATTTATACGGACTGGGAGCCTACTGGTATTTCATCGGGTCGGTGTTCGGGCTTTTCGTTTTCTACTTTTTCGGGAAAAAAGTCAAGAAAATTGCAGACAAGGAAAAATTCTACACGCTTCCTGATTTTTTCTTTTTCTTCAAGGGACGATTTGCCGGCTACCTGGCTACCCTGATAACCATCATTATCATGTTCGGATGGGTCGTATTGAATTTCATTGCCGGGGCAAAGCTGGTCTCCGAATATACACCCATCAGCTATAACTTTTCCGTGATCATAGTGGGTGTCATTATCCTTCTCTACCTGCTGGCCGGGGGATTTGACGCCGTGGTCAAGACCGATATCATCCAGACGATCGGGATATTCCTGCTGTTTGTGTTAATGATATTCCTTCTGACAACTACCAAATCCAGGCCACAGCTTATCTTCATGGACCTCTTTAATATACCCCTGATGCAGCTCGTAAGTTTCTTCCTGGCAGGATTCTTTATCCCAATGGCCTCCCCCGAACTCTGGCAGAGGGTATATGCGATCAAGGACCAGAGACATTTCAAGAGAAGCCTGTTCCTTTCCTCGCTTTTTTATTTCATTATCGGTTTCATCCTTCTTCTGATCGGTTTGGTAATCCGTACAGATATTCCCGGAATAAGCGCCGAAACATCCCTTATCGTCGGGTTCAGCAGGCTTTTACCGGTTGGGCTTGCAGGACTCTCGGTAGTCATCATATACTCCTCCGTCTCCTCTTCTGCAGATACCTACATGTTCACAACGGCCTCATCGGTTACACAGGATTTTCTTGAGAAAACCGGACTCACCAGGAAGGAAAACCTGCGTAAAACCATGAGGATCAGCCTGGTCGTCCTTATGATCCTGGGTATTTCCGTGGCCCTGGTGCTGAAGGATATCATCGACACGACATTTTTCTTTGTTTCCCTGACCATGTCGCTGGGATTTCTAATGGTGGTTATCTGGATCTACCCGAAGATCAACCGGTACAGTGTCAATTATTCGATAACACTCTGCCTGGTCGGGGTAATCGTGCCGGCCATTCTGATCGGTATATCGGAGGACCTGGTGATCTATGCGATCGGGCTGTGTATTGTGGGACTCCTGGCCGGGATCGTCATGTATTACCTGGTCCCCTCAAAAGCTTGATCGCACACATATATCCGCTGTAGATCGCCCCGGAGAAACCTCCCCCGATCTTGGTCCAGGCAGAGGCGAAATGCAGCTTAGGCGGCGCGGGGATCTCGTCCAGTACAACGCGTTCGGGGGACTGTGCAAAACCGTATACGGCTCCCATGGGATTCAGGGTATAGCGTTCCACCGTTTTGGAGGTACCGACTTCGTAAAACTCGATTGCATCCCTGAATCCCGGGAAGAGTGCCTCAAGTTTATCAATAAAGATCCCTGCAACTTCCTCTTTTTTCTGCCTGTACTGTTCGCGGCTGAGTCCCTCCCACTGATCAGGGTAGTCAATACAGCACACGGCACCCACAGATTTACCAGCCGGCGCTAGCCTGGAATCCACCTGTGCGTAATCCACAAAGGTGAAGCTTCGTCTTTCAAACGGTCCCCCGTTATTACCCCGTATATCCCCCTGTCCCTTCACGGAAGGATCATACAGGAAATACGAATAATTCCTGCTGCCCAATTCCCGGAGTGATCTTTTAAATCCAAAGTAAACGGTCAGAAGGGAGGCCCCGATTTCGCGTACAGCCAGTTCCTTTTTCAGCATATCCGCATAGGCTGCCGGCAGGTTGAAATCAAGCAGCGAGGGGATGGATGCATTGACAATGATATCATTGCCGGCCGCCTGAAGGGGAGGTTCATTTTCCTTCCCGGCAGGCCGGAACTCCACGCCCCTGATCTCGTCCCCTTCCAGTATAAGATCTGTGACCAGGTGCCTCAGCAGGACCCTGCCTCCATTTTTCTCAATGCTGGCTGCAAGAAAGTTTGAAAGCACCTGCGATCCGCCCTGTATGAAATTCCCTCCCCCCGAGAAGTAACTTCCCTGGGCGATGGAATAATAATTCAGCGAAAGGGTATAGGGATCATCGTGGAAGTACCCCAGGTTCCCGAGCAGGATAAGTTTCAGGTCTTCATCCCCGATGATCGAATCCAGGAATTCCCCTACATTGCGCTCCGGCTCTCCGGCAGATTCCTTGATGATTTTCCTCGCATTCAGGATCCGGTGAAAGTATGCCCGGATGCCTTCCTCCTCCCCGGGAAATACCCGGATGAGTGAGACGATTGCCTGATCGGGATCATGGGGCATGGTGAAATCATGCCTCCCGTTAATAAAACGATAGAATTCCGGCAGCTTCAAAAAGCTTACCTCATCAAATACGCCCAGGTCACGGAAGATCCGGGTCTTCATGTCCCTCGGGTCGAGCCCGTCCATTTCATGCAGTCCGACTTCCAGGGTATAATCCTTTCGTTTGAAGGTCGTCGCACAACCCCCCGGCCGGTCATGCTGTTCGATCAGGAGTACCCTGCGTCCCTCTTTGGCAAGCTTGGCCCCAGCTGTCAGTCCCCCAAGTCCTCCCCCGATTATTATTACGTCATAATCCATAGGATATCATTTTATTCTGTTTGCCTGCAGGCCTGCTAAGATTCTGATGTTCACCCCTAATACATCGAAAATTCATTCCTTCACCTCCGGTATGGGGTATCGTTTGAATTCCGCATTCCTGTCGAACAGATACCGGTAGGTGATATAGTGCTTTGCCGAAACGCTTCCGACGGAGAGGAAGACCTTACGCATTTTTGGATTGAAATCCCCCACCCAGGAAAATTCGATCTCCCGGTAGTGGGACTTCCGCTGAAACACTTCAGCCAGTTTTAATATAATGGCTGCCTCGACACCCATGCCCTGGTATCCGGGGACGATCCCCATCAGGACCCCCCTGGCCCTTGTCATCGTTTTTTTGCTTTTCAGGTAAAGAAACCTGAGCTTGTTCAGGAGGTGAAGTTTCCCGTTAAGGTGCTTCAATATTTGATTTACATCGGGGTACATCAGATAAATCGCGATGGGCTTCCCCTCATGATATGCAATCCAGATGAACTCCTCTTCGATGATGGCCCTGGCCTTTTTAAGGGTTTTATTGATGTATTCCGGGGTAAGGGGGGTGAAGTCAGGTTTGAAAGTAGGCCAGGTCGTATTGAACACTTCCATAAAATCGTTCACAAATTCGGCCTGTTGACTCCATTTGAAGTGGCGGAATTCATAACCCGGTTTCCTGGCCACCCATTCCGCAATCCTGCTGAATCTTTCGGGCAGCGGTTTTGTCACGTCCAGGTGGAACCCCTCCTGCCTGTAATAGGTCTGGAAACCGTAATTTTCGAAAAGTTCACGGTAGTAGGGATGGTTATATGCAATTTCATAAGACGGATGAGTGAATCCTTCGACCAGGAGTCCCCAGTACTTATCCGTTTCCCCGAAATTAATCGGCCCGTCCATGGCCTGCATGCCTCTCCCGGCAAGCCAGTTTTTTGCCGTATCGAACAGCAACTGCGCAGCCCCCTGATCATGGATGCATTCGAAAAATCCGACCCCTCCGGTCGGCTGCTCAAGCATCTCATTGGCCTTCCGGTTAATAAAGGCCGCAATCCTGCCTGTCAAATGACCGCCGGCATCTTTCAGTATCCAGCGTGCAGCCTCTCCATGCCGGAAAAAAATATTGGCCCGGGGATCGAAAATGGCTTCGATCTCACCGTCAAGCGGGCAGACCCAGGTATCGTCTTCCCGGTATATCCTCCTTGCGGTATCCAGGAAATCCTTTCGGGTTCGGTTATCACTTACGGGTATGATCTGCATGAAATTCGTTTTTAGGTTTCCCGGGGCTTTTCGAAGTGGCTTTACGCAGATTTGCCGGAATAGATTTCTTTGAGCTGGGAGCTGTATTTTTCGGCAATTAACTTCCTCCGCAGTTTCAGCGTGGGGGACAATTCCCCGGTGGCCGGGGACCATTCATCCCCCACCAGCCTGAATCGTACGATCCGCTCCGGCTCATTGAGCCGTGCATTCAATCGTTTAACCTCCCCGGACAATGCATTTAGAACTTCAGGATCTGCGATCAGGGCATTCTGGTCAGGAACGGATCTGTCCATCGACTCCAGCCATTCCTGCAGGTAGGAAAAGTTGGGTGAAATCAGTGCAGAAGCAAATTTTTCATGTTCCCCCACGACCATGAGCTGATCGATATACAGGGATTCCTTGAAGGTGTTCTCAATTACCTGGGGAGCAACAAATTTCCCATTTGAGAGTTTAAATATTTCCTTTTTGCGGTCGGTAACCCTCAGAAATTTACCTTCCTCCCAGTCACCGATATCACCGGTGTGGAACCAGCCATCCTCGTCCATCACGGATGCGGTTAATTCAGGGTCCTTATAGTATCCCAGCATAACATTGTCTCCCCGGCAAAGAATCTCCCCGTCATCCGCTATTTTCACTTCCACACCCCCGATCAGTGCCCCGACGGTGCCGAGTTTGAGCAATGGTTTTTCCTGCCTGTTAATGGTAATCACGGGAGAGGTTTCTGTAAGGCCATACATATTGATCACCTTGATCCCGGCGGCCCAGAATATCCTTTCCAGGCGGGGCTGCAGGCTGGCACCTCCGCAGCCCGCCAGTTTCACCTTTCCTCCGAGCGCATCCCTCCATTTCGTAAATATCAGCTTATCGGCAAGGGCAAGTTTTTTCCGGTAGAACCAGCTGCTTTCTCCAGGGGGCTTGTATTTGAGCCCGGTCCTTACCGCCCAGAAGAATATGGCTTTTTTCATCCCGCTCAGCTTTTTGCCCCTGGCGATGACATTATCGTACACTTTTTCAAGGATCCGGGGTACGCAATCAAATCCATCGGGCCGGATCTCCTTCATATTGGCTGCTATGGTAGCCATACTCTCGGCATAATATATACTGCTTCCGGAGTACTGGGTCTGATAGTTGCCCATACGGCCGCCTACGTGGCAGAGGGGAAGGATGCTCAGGTATTTGTGTTCGGGTCCCAAACGAAAAATATCCGCCGCTGCCAGGAAATTATGGACCAGGTTCTTATGGGAAAGCATTACGCCCTTGCTGGTACCCGTGGTTCCCGAGGTATAGATCAGGGTAGCGCAATCATCCGGGGAGATCTCTTGTTTGATCCTTCCCAGTTCCTCAACATATTTACTTTCATTTTGCTCGCCGATTGAGAGGATCTCTTCCCAGTTCCTTGCCCCTTCCACGCTATCAAGGGTAAAGACGCCTGTAATTGCATCCATGGAAGCGGCAAGCGGTGCAATCTTCTCGTACAATTTCATGTCGGACACAATTACCATTTTTGCATCGGAATGCTCAAGGATATAACCATACTCAGATGTACTCAGGGAAGGGAATACGGGAACATGGATAATGCCAGCCATGGCCATACCCATGTCCAGGAAATTCCACTCGGGACGGTTATTGGTCACGCTGACTACTTTTTCCCCTTTCTGCATTCCAAGCGAAAGAAGTCCATAACTGACCAGGTAGGAGTTGCGGATATACTGTTCTGTACTGTATCCGACCCAGCGGCCATCTTTTTTTGCCAGGAGGGCATCATCCTTGATGAAATTCTCCCGGTATCTTTCCAGGAGATCAAAGGTTCTGGTAACTTCCATGTCTCAGGTTTTAGGGTTTGATAATGGACCCATGAAGCAGGTTGTACCGGACATAGCGGCAAGCGTCCTGCATTTTTCATGGGTTCAATACAGTGTAAGATAATCTTAAAGATGGTAAAATACAACAATCCCCCACCCAACAAATTGCTCCGTTCATCCGTTTTATCAAAAGGAAAGTATGTGAATAAAATATATTGGATACCTTTGCATAAAATGATCGGTCATGGGAATACCCAGATTCTTTAAAATACCCCAACACAAGCAATTCCATTACGAACCAATCTATTATGATGAACGAAAGGAAAGGCTGGAAGAGAGAATCAGGCAGATTGAGCAGGAATTCGGAATAAAGAACGGGAAAGATTACCTCCCAAGCATCCGGAAAGGCTCCTTCTCGCATTATTATGGAAAAAGAAAGAAAGCCCAGCGATATTCCACAACCCGCCTGATCATCATTATCCTCTTCCTTCTTTTTGTTTCATACTACCTGTTTTTCGCCTGAGGGAATGCCTGATATTATCAAACGATTACCGGATTCTGTTGCCAACCAGATCGCCGCTGGTGAGGTCATTCAGCGCCCGGCATCCGTGGTAAAGGAATTGATGGAAAACGCCATTGATTCAGGTGCAAGCATCGTTAAAGTCAATATCAAGGAAGCCGGCCGTACGCTCGTCCAGGTTGTGGACAACGGCTGTGGCATGTCCCCCGCCGATGCTGGCATGGCTTTCGAAAGGCATGCCACCTCAAAGATCGCAAATGCAACCGATCTCTTTGCCATCCGGACCCTTGGATTCCGGGGAGAGGCTTTGGCCTCGATCGCCGCCGTTGCAGAAGTGGAGCTTAAGACACGGCGCACAGAGGATGAGCTGGGCACGGAAATCAGGATCCACGGATCCGAGATCCAGGGCCAGGAGCCCTTATCCTGTCCCACAGGCAGTAATTTCCAGGTTAAAAACCTTTTTTACAACGTCCCGGCCCGCAGAAAATTCCTGAAGGCCAATACAACGGAGTTCCGGCATATTGTCAATGAATTTTACCGGGTTGTACTGACCCATCCTGAACTTAGTTTCAGCCTCAGCCATAACCAGTCCGAAATATACAACCTGCCCCCGGCACCCATCAAGCAGCGGATCATAAATGTATTCGGCAAGAACCTGAACCAGGTCCTGATACCGGTCAGGAACGAAACGAGCATAGTCAGTCTCCATGGATACATCGGCAAACCGGAAGCAGCAAAAAAAACATTCGGTGAGCAGTTCTTTTTTGTGAACAACCGGTACATGCGCCATCCCTATTTTCACAAAGCCATCCTGGCAGCCTATGAAAAGGTCCTTCCACCGGAAACCATACCTTCATACTTCCTTTATTTCGAAGCGGCGACCGAATCCATAGATATAAATATCCACCCGACTAAAACCGAGGTTAAATTTGAAGATGAAAGGTCCATTTACCAGATCATCCATGCGGCTGCAAGGGAGGCCCTGGGTAAACACAGCCTGGTTCCTTCGCTTGATTTCGACCGCAACGGGGATATTGACATTCCCGTGCTGAGAAAAGATTCTGACGTCTCCATGCCCCGTGAAAACATAAACCCGGATTACAATCCGTTCGATGCAGAACCGGGCGAGGAGGCTTACAGGGCCGGGGGACATCCCGGGAAACAGGAAAAACTGACTCAATGGGAAGATCTTTACAGGGACCTTGAGAAGGCTGAAAAAACCATTTCCGAAGCCCTGGAGGAAAGTGCGGGCAGCCTTGGCGAGCCCTCGACACTGCTGCAGTTCAAAAAGGGATACATCCTGCTGGCCGTAAAATCTGGCCTGATGGTGGTGGACCAGAAAAGGGCCTTCGAGCGCATCCTCTATGAGCAGTACCTGAACAGGTTGAAACAAAAAGAACCGGTTGCCCAGCAGGAACTTTTTCCGCAGAGGATTGAACTGGAAGCCGGCGATCATGCCCTGCTAATGGAAATATTTAACGATATTTGCAGTTTGGGATTTGATATCCGTAATGTCGGAGAACATACCATTGAGATCAGGGGGATCCCTGCAGATATGGGATCCGGTGATCCGGAAGAATGGATACAGCAATTCATAAGCGATTTCAAGGAACTGGAATCGGATATTAATACCGAAACCGGGGAAAAAATTGCTGCATCCATGGCACGAAGCTCTTCGACCGGGGCCGGCAAGGCAATGAAGCAGGAAGAGATGCGCGGAATCCTGGACCAGCTTTTTGCCTGCAGGGAGCCGGGAATTACCCCGGACGGCAGAGCGGTTTTGAGGATCCTTCCCCTGGAGGATATCGAGAAGATGTTTAATTAGAGTAAAGATGAATACATTCAGGCCCAGGCCATTTGCGAATATACCGCCCGTACTTAAAAATCTCCTGATCATCAATATCCTGGTGTTCCTGGGAAGCATCGCTATCGGGGGCACCATGCATGTAGACCTGAACAACATACTCGGACTTCATTATTTCAAGTCCGAGTACTTCAGGCCCTACCAGATCATCACGCATATGTTCATGCATGCGAACATCACACACATATTTCTTAATATGTTCATGCTCTGGATGTTCGGCCGCGTCCTCGAGCAGGTATGGGGAGGCAAGCGGTTTTTGTTCTATTATTTTTTTACGGGACTCGGGGCGGCTGCCCTGCATATGCTCGTCATGCACCTGGAACTTGCTCCCCTGCTCAGAGATGCAACAGCCTTCCGGAACACCCCTTCACCGGAACTTTTCGACCTGTTCCTGAAAGACCACCTGAAAAACACCTCTCCCCAGCTCGTGGAATTTATCAA
>CAZVLG010000448.1:0-6819 GCA_964627835.1 uncultured Bacteroides sp. | reverse complement strand
ATGAGAGTGCAAAGATAGAAAAAATGAGGAACTGCAAATCCCCCGGCAGACATATATGGATCTGATCAAACGGTGGAATTCATCCCCGGATCATCAGAATTTGACCGCCGTTCCGTAGGCAAGGATCTCGGAGCATCCCTGCATCACGGCAGATGTGGTGAAACGGACATTTACAATGGCATCTGCACCCATCCGGTCGGCATCCAGGACCATTCTGTTAAAGGCTTCTTCCCGCGCATCCGCCAACAGGCGTGTATACTCTGAAATTTCCCCGCCGACAAGGTTTTTGAGTCCAGCGAAAATATCCCTCCCGAGATGACGGGCCCTTACGGTGCTGCCCCTGGCGATGCCAAGTGATTCGGAGATCTTTTTACCGGGGATCTCTTCCGTGTTTACGATAATCATGATTAGGGTTTTTGTTAAATGACTCGTTTTATAATTCTTAGTTTATGTGTGTATCGTTTCTGCTCCCGGCTGTAGATTCCCTGATGGTCGATCGGATCTATCCTTACCCGCCCGGAAGCATGCAGTACCTGTCCGGGTTCCATCAGGAGTCCCACATGCACGATCTCCCCTTCCTCGTTATCAAAAAATACCAGGTCACCGGTACGGGCTTCCGGAAGCATGTTCAGGGCCCTGCCCTGGGTCACCTGCTCGGAAGTATCGCGGGCCAGGGGTATCCCGATGATTTTCATAATGGTCTGGACAAGTCCCGAGCAATCCGTACCGAAGGTGCTTTTCCCTCCCCAGAGATAGGGAATATTCAGGAATTGTCGGCTGGTTTTAAGAAGGTTCTCGTTGAGCTCTCCGGACAGCTCCCTGCAGGGCTTTTCCATCCGGTACGTTTCACCGCAGTGAACCTTCAGCGGCTGGTTGCTGTCGTAATACAGGATGGAACCGGCGGGGACCAGCATGCGTTCTTCACCGGCAGCCCTTTGCAGGCTAAGAAAGGCCTGGGACTGGATACAGGCCGAGAAACCCCTGTAAGGGCTGAGATCCTCTTCACCTAAAAGTCCCGTTCCGCTTCGGCTTACCCATCCTTCATAACCATCGTATTCATTCCGGATATTTAGCCAGCGGCCCTGGCTTTCCTGAATTTCGAATATTTCGCCGAAAAGCAGCTGGGATCTCATCTCGCTCTGCTCGGAAGCCTCTTTTCTCACAGCAATGCATGGTGTCTGGACAATTCCGTGGTTCATTCCGATAACGAATAAACTTTAAATATAGGGCTTATTGGATAAGTATCTATTCGATCGATTTACTATTTTTGTCAAAATTCTCAACCAGATGAACAGACTTATTTCCTACCTGGGACGGAATCTCAAGGAGATTTACATTATTTCCCTTTTTGTCATTGCCACCATCATGATCCTCCTTTTATTCCCGGGGGAGGGCAGGTTCCGCTTTGAGTTCCAGAAAGGAAAACCATGGATGCATGATGAACTGATCGCTCCGTTTGATTTCCCGATTTATAAATTCGAGGAGGAAGTATCCGCAGAGCGTGACAGCATCCTGAAAGAATTCAAGCCCTATTTCCTGATGGACCCGCAAATCGCTTCCCAGCAACTGACACGCCTGGATGAAGTATTTGAGGAACGATGGGAGACATACATCGCTTCCGGGGAGAACACCCTGAGCCGGAGGAGGCTCCGGCGAACAGAGGAAATAAAGGCCGATTATCATCGTATTGCCGGCGATATTATGCACTTCGTCTATTCGAAAGGGATCATCAGCAATGAGGATGTTCTCGAAAGGGTTGACAACCAGGATTTCAGCATTGTAATCCTGGAGGGCCAGGTGGCGGAAGAGCGGGATTACAACGAAGTTTTCACCCAGAAGAAAGCCTATGAATATGTGCTGGGCCAGCTCGAGAGCTATGCTGACAGCCTCTATTCAGAATCGGATATTGAATTTTTCAGATCGCTTAATATCAATGAATTCCTGATCCCGAATCTGTATTTCGACGAGGAGACCTCGAATCGCGTAAAGGGAGAACTTATCGACCAGCTTTCACTAACGAAGGGAATGGTCCAGTCGGGCCAGCGGATCATATCCAGGGGGGAACTGATCACAGGCGACAAGTACAGGGTACTTGAATCGCTTCGACAGGAGTACGAGAAGACCCTGGGACTCCAGGGATGGTTCAATTATATTTTCCTTGGCAAGTTGTTGCTGGTGGTCATAATTATGACCCTTCTGTACCTGTTCCTGTATAATTTTAAAAAGAATATCCTGCGATCCACCCGTGAGACCTCTTTTATCCTGCTGCTGATCCTGATCCTGGTGGCCGTCTCAAGCTTTACACTGCGCTATGATGTCCTGAGCCTGTATTTTTTGCCATTTGCACTGGTACCGATCATGATCCGGACCTTTTTCGACTCACGGCTGGCTTTTTTTATACATGTAATCGTTGTACTGATCGTTGGTTTCTGGGCACCCAACAGCTTTGAATTCATCTTCCTGAACCTGGTTGCCGGAATAGTAGCCATCTTCAGCCTCACCAATTCCTATCGAAGGGGCATCCTGTTTCTGACAGCCGTCCTGATCATCGCGGCTTACTCAACCGTGTATTTTGCCTTTTCCGTAATACAGGAAGGCAACCTGGACTCCATTCATTTCAAAACTTTCCTCTGGTTTGCAGGGAACGGTCTGTTGATACTAACTTCCTACCCGCTGATCTTCATTTTTGAGAAAAGTTTCAAATTCCTTTCCGATTCCACCCTCATTGAGCTTTCAGATACGAATCAGCCCCTGCTGCGCGAACTGGCGGAAATTGCCCCCGGGACCTTCCAGCACAGCCTGCAGGTGGCAAACCTGGCAGAAGAGGCGATTTATCAGATCGGGGGCAATGCGCTGCTCATAAGAACCGGCGCCCTCTACCATGATATTGGAAAAATGAGCAACCCCATGTATTTTGTCGAGAACCAGATGACCGATTCCAATCCCCATGACAAACTGGAGTTTGAAGAAAGCGCCAGGATCATTATCGGGCATGTTGCCAAGGGGGTGGAGATTGCCCGGAAACACCGCCTGCCGGAGGCGATCATTGATTTCATCACGACCCATCATGGTACTACCCTTGTGCAGTACTTTTACAAATCGTATCTGAAAAAGTACCCTGCAGACGAGACCAGGATGGAGAAATTCTCGTATGCCGGGCCCAAGCCCTTTTCACGTGAGATCGCCGTTCTGATGATGGCCGATTCTGTCGAGGCATCTTCCAGGAGCTTAAAGGTGAGGGATGAGGAGAGCCTTAAAAACCTTGTCACACAGATTATTGATTATCAGATAGGTGAGGGACAGTTTGACAATGCAGACATCACATTCCGCGACATCCACAGGATCAAGGAAATATTCCTGAAAAAACTCCTGAATATTTATCATGTGAGGATAGAATACCCGGAATAGGGAATCAGAAACGGGTATCTACCACTTCCACTCCGGGGTTTGCCTCGGTGTCAAAAACAAAGGTCTTATCATTTGTTTTGACCCTGCTCCGGTAATCCTTGAGAATAACGGTATGATTGGCTCCATGCTTGCCGAATGCTTCGGCTGAATAGATCCGCTGATCCTTCTTGTTGATCAGCAGTTTTACCGTATGGTAATTTTTGTCAAGGTCTTCCGGGAAGATGTCAATCTCAAGCAATGTCTGGCCCTGGTATTCGATTTCCCCGGTCAGGCGGTATTTGAATCCCTCCTGATAGAACGTAAACAGATCGGAGGGATTGGAGATGAAAAATTCATCCGTGTCACTGCCTTCTTCTGCATCACTGATGTATACCTCATTGGCTGATACCAGGTGGTTCCATACGGTGATCCCGTCGGAGTATATGACGGATTCACCGACGGAGAGCCTGAATTTCTCTTCATCAAGCAGCAGGCTGCCTCTATGCGTGCTTGTCTCCTGGGCCATCAGGTCTTCGAAGATATATTCGAAGGAAACTTCAATGGGATAATCGGCCTGGGACTGTGCAGATACCTTATCCAGTATTTTTTTTGCTTCCGGATCTTTTTGGGAGAATGATCCCTGGAAAGCAAAAGCAAGGATGATAATGGATACGAGCTTAGTCATAAGTATTAAAGGTTCTTCCTGTGATCATCCAAAAACTGTTCCAAACTAAGCAGGTCCTTTATCATTACCTGCCTGGCTTTGCTTCCCTCATAGGGTCCCACGATCCCGGCAGCTTCAAGCTGGTCGATGATTCTTCCGGCCCGGTTGTATCCGATGGAGAACTTACGCTGGATGAGGGAGGTTGAACCCTGCTGGTACTCCACAACCAGCCGGGCTGCTTTCTCAAAAAGATCGTCGCGTTCGTTGGGATCATATTCTTCGAGTTCTCCGGCAGTTTCATCCACATATTCAGGCAGCAGATGTGCGCTGGGGTAGGATTGCTGGGAGGCAATGTGGTTAGTAATGCTTTCGATTTCATGCGCATCAATAAAGGCACATTGAAGCCTTGTCATTTCCGAACCGATCGCTATGAGCATGTCTCCCCTGCCCACCAGCTGGTTGGCGCCGGGACTGTCAAGTATGGTCCTGGAATCCATCATGCTGGTCACCCTGTAGGCAATCCTTACCGGGAAATTGGCCTTGATCGATCCGGTAATGATATTGGTGCTCGGCCGCTGGGTTGCAATGACCAGGTGGATGCCTATGGCCCTGGCCAGTTGTGCGAGGCGGGCAAGGGGAGTTTCGATCTCGCGGCCTGCGGTCATGATCAGGTCTGCAAACTCATCTACGATAATGACGATATAGGGCATGTAGCGGTGTCCATCTTTCGGATTCAGCCTGCGGGCAACGAATTTCTCGTTGTATTCCTTTATGTTCCGCACCTTGGCTGTTTTAAGCAGGTTATAACGGTTGTCCATTTCGATGGTGAGTGAATTCAGGGTCCGGATAACGTCCCGGGTATCGGTGACAATGGGTTCTTCGGCATCCGGGAGCTTTGCAAGGAAATGCTTTTCGATATGATTGTACATCGTCAGCTCCACTTTCTTGGGATCGATCATCAGAAATTTAAGCTGGGCGGGATGTTTCCGGTAGAGCAGGGAAGCAATGATGGCATTGAGTCCCACAGATTTCCCCTGTCCGGTAGCACCGGCCATCAGGAGATGGGGCATTTTGGTCAGATCAACGACATAGGTCTCGTTGGATATGGTTTTGCCAAGCCCGATGGGCAACTCGAACCTGGATTCCTGAAATTTTTTGGAAGCAAGGATCGAGCGCATGGATACGATCTCCGGCTGCCGGTTCGGAACCTCGATCCCGATGGTCCCCCGGCCCGGGATAGGGGCAATGATCCTGATTCCCAGTGCAGACAGGCTCAGGGCTATGTCATCCTCAAGGTTTTTGATTTTCGAAATACGGACTCCCGGTGCGGGTACGATCTCGTAAAGGGTAACTGTGGGGCCAATGGTGGCTTTGATCTTATCGATCTGGATCTTATAATTCCCCAGGGTTTCAACGATGCGGTTCTTATTGCTGATGAGTTCCTCCTCGCTGACCAGTGAATCTTCGGAGGAATGCTTATCCAGCAGGTCAAGTGAAGGCAATTTATAATTGGAAAGATCCAGGGTGGGATCATAGTGCTCAAGCACTGCCTCGGGGTCCCCGTTGACCTGCTCCCCGCTGGCCGCTTTTTCCACGGTCATCTCGATCCCGTCCGCATCCCGGTTTGCTCCCTCATCCCCAGGCTCCCCTTTGCTTCCATCTGTTTCTCCAGCTTCTGCGTCACGGGTTCCAAACCTGATGCTTTCATCCTCGGTCTCACCCGTTTCAACCTCAGATGATTCTGCATCCAGTTCATCAAAGGCAGCATCATCTTCAGGGATAACTTTATCGGCTGCTGTTAATTCTTCTTCCTGACCATCGCCTTCGGGAGTCTCGGTTAATTTTACAGGCTTTCTAAAGAGCCCTTGCAGCCAGTCAATTGTAAAATCAAATGAGAACAGGGTGAAGGCAAGCACAAGAACGATGAGTAAAAAGACGGTTCCGGTTTTCCCCAGCAGGGAAGAGATCCATTCGCTCAGGAAGTAGCCGTGGCTTCCCCCGGGACCGCTACCGAGAAAGCCGCCTGCATCCCCGAACAGGAAGGATAGTATAACCGAAAACAGGATCGTTCCGAGCAAACAGTTGCGAATCGTTTTTCCTACCCTTAATGTTCTGATATTGATCATCCGGAGTCCCCCTACAAACAAAATCAACGGCAGCAGGAAGGAGGCCAGTCCGAACCAGTGGTTGATGAATTTATTGGCCAGGAAGGCCCCGAACTTTCCTCCCCAGTTGTCAACCATCAATTCAGGTCCCGAGAAAACCCTGAACCATTCGAAGATCTTGTCCTGGTCGGTCTTCCATGTGAAGAAGTAGGAAATGAAAGTAAGGTAGAGGTAAAGTGAAAAAAGGATAAAGAAGATCCCGAACGTAAGCTTGAACCGCTCATCGCTCAGAAATGCAAAATGCCTGCCCCCTTGTTTCTTCACCTTCTTACTCATAGATCTTTCTGACTCAATTCATCAGCGCATTTAAAATACTTTCCATTTCAGTTTTTGAAACCGGGCGGTAATTCTTCGGGGACTGAAATTGCTTCTGTGGTATATGCACCAGTTCATAACTTTTTGCCACCATATGCATGTTAGCGTTGCCCATCAGCGTATTGAATTCAAGGAGTACTCCCGGAATATCACTGAAAGGTGAGTTCCCGTTGGGATTATCAAGCCCGAGTTCCTCGGTATACCAGATATCGAATGGATCAATACCGTTATCCGGGAAGCTGGCAATGGCATGCATACATTGAAGTCCCGCTATCTCAGCGGTCTGGT
>CAZVLG010000447.1:0-8784 GCA_964627835.1 uncultured Bacteroides sp. | reverse complement strand
AACATAAACTGTTTTGCCTGTTTCCATTTTCAATCCTTTCAATCTAAAAAAAGAATTTCGACCGGTAATTTTCGCATCTTTTTCCTTATTTTAACCTGACGACCAATTCCCGTGTCCATTGAAAGAATGCCGCGTCATCCTGGTCCTTCTGCTTGCCTGCATTTACCTGCCCCTGTCAGGCAGTGATCACGCAATGCAAAATTACGACACGCTGAAACTCATTGCTGGATCGAAGATTATTCTGCCCGGTACTAAAATGAAGTTCGACCGGGACACCATCATCGTTATTCACAGTGGACTGAATTATAAGGTTCGGTACCCAAGGGGAGAAGCCGGCGATATCTTCTTTGATTCATTGGAAATGAAGGCAAGCCGCAGCCGCTGGACCCAGCAGCTTCACGATATTGTGATCGTCTCCCCCAGGAAACCGGACCGTACCGATACCCTTCAGACCCTGATCAGCTCGGCCCCATATATCTCCCATGGGGGTAAGATCATTCGATCCATAAGATATACCAAACTGGAACCCTTTGGTCCCAGTATATTTGATACCACACGCCAGGCAAGTAAAGGCATCGAAAGGTTTGGCAATGATATCCACCGCATAACCCAGGACAGGGTCATTAAAAACCATCTGCTTTTTAAGGAAGGGGACTTGCTGGATCCGAATGAATTCGCTGACAACGAAAGGATTATCAGGCAGCTTCCTTTTATCCAGGATGTCAGGATCCTTATACTGGAAAGCGTGCCCGGCTCGGATAGTGTCGATATCCTGGTCCTTACCAAGGATAATTTCTCGATCGGACTCGGAGGTGCGGTGAATGATTACGATGCCGGAAGGCTGAGCCTTTTTGAAAAGAATCTCTTCGGGATGGGACACGAATTACACATGGTCTTTCACTGGGATGCAGAACGATCTCCATGGATGGGGAACGAATTATTTTATATTATTAACAACCTGGGAGGTTCATTCATCAACTCAAAACTCAGATATGCACAGATCTTCGATTCTGAATCCTACCAGCTTGAATTGCAGCGGAGGTTTTTCACTCCGGATATCAAATGGGCAGGGGCTTTAAACCTGGAGCACACCCGGGCGAACCGCAAAATCGATTACGCCGATACTGTCGATGAGGTCCTCCAGGTAAAGTACAATATCTATGATGCCTGGGTTGGCCGAAGCTTTTACCTGAGCTCATCCAGGAAATTAACGAGAAACCGTCTTAATTTCGTCATCGCAACCCGTTTGTACAGGAATCACTATATTGACCGCCCGGAAGTATCCGAAAACAGCCTGTACCAGTTCCATAATAAGAACGTATGGCTGACATCCTTTTCAATTTCCTCCCAGACTTTCTTTAAAAGTAATCTGATTCTCGATTTCGGAAGGACCGAGGATGTGCCACAAGGAATGCTGTTCAGTTTTACACTGGGTCCCGAGATCAATGAATTCAGTCAGCGGTTCTATGCAGGACTGAGCATATCTCAGGGCAGATATCTAGGAAACTTTGGGTATTTCTACACAAAGCTGGAAGGAGGGGGCTTTTTAAAGGACTATTCCTATGTCGAACAGGGAGTGGTCAATGCCCGGGCCAACTATTTCACTCCTCTTTTTATCCTCAACCGGTTCAAATTCAGGCATTTCATATCTCTAAATTATGTAAGGGGAATACGCAGATTCGAGGATGAGTTCATCGGCATCAACGACCGGGAAGGTATACGCGGGTTCCGTTCCAACCTTCCCGTCGGGCAACAAAAGGTTATCCTGAATTATGAGGCGGATGTGTTTACACCATATTTCCTTTATGGATTCAGGTTTGTCGGATTTGGATTTATCGATATTGGAATGGTAGGACCCGAATACAAGAAATGGCATGATGGAGATTTTTATTCGGGATTGGGAGTCGGCATCCGGATCCGGAATGAAAGGCTGGTATTCGAAACCATTTCAATTCGGCTTGGATATTATCCCAACCATCCTGAGAAAAGTTTCCCGCTCTTCCTGGATGTCTATGGTGAACAACGACTGAATCCTGAAAATTTCTATGTTACCAGGCCCAGCCTCATTGGTTATGAATAAAGGCATTTTAACCAATAATTAAGATTTGAGAAGGAGAAAGTAGTGGCAAAATCGATACATTTGCAATCGACTTGTAATTAATAAACTTAAAATCACATGATATGGCTGTATTAGTAGGCAAAAAAGCGCCTCATTTTATGGCTCCGGCTGTTGTCAACGGAGGAGAGGCAGTTAACGATTTTTCACTGGATCAGTACATTGGGAAAAAATATGTAATTTTTTATTTCTATCCTGCTGATTTCACATTTGTTTGTCCAACCGAGATCATTGCCTTCCAGGATAAAATGGCCGAATTTGAAAAACGAAATGTAGCCGTCGTCGGTTGTTCGGTAGATTCTGAATTCTCACACTGGAAGTGGTTGCAGACAGAAAAGAAAGATGGCGGCATCAAGGGAGTCAAATATCCCCTGGTAGCCGATCAATCCATGACCATCGCAGAAAATTATGATGTGCTCGCAGGATCATACGATTACAATGAAGATGGTGAAGCTGTTTTTGAAGGCATTCCGCAGGCATTTCGCGGCCTGTTCCTGATCGATAAGGAAGGAAAAGTAAGACACCAGGTGGTCAATGACATGCCACTGGGAAGAAGTGTTGAGGAAGCCCTACGCATGGTGGATGCACTGCAATTCAATGAAGAACACGGCGAAGTATGTCCGGCCGACTGGCATAAGGGCGACAAGGCCCTGAAGGATACACAGCAGGGTGTGGCTGAATACCTCGGGAACCTTTAAGCAGGGTATTTAATTCGTATTTTAGAAGGGGACTGTTAAAACGGTCCCCTTTCTTATTACCGCAGGCATTGATCCGTGGATTGATTACATTTGTATAAAAAGATCCCAATGCTGGAAAGCTTCAGGGAATATATCAGGTCCAACAAGCTGTGTAAAAAAGGCGACCGCATCCTGGTTACGGTAAGCGGGGGAATTGATTCTGTAGTGCTGCTGGACCTTTTCATTTCAGCCGGTTACGATGCCGGTGTTGCCCATTGCAATTTTAAGCTCCGCGGGGAGGAATCCGAGTTGGATGCGAAATTCGTCGAATCGCTTGCCAGGGACTATGGATCGGAATTTTACCGGAAGGATTTCGAAACTCAGCGGATTGCAAAAGAGGAGAAGATCTCCATCCAGATGGCGGCAAGGGACATCCGGTATGCATGGTTCGAGGAGATCAGGACAGTCGAGGGATTCGATCTAATTGCCACAGCCCACAACCAGGATGATGTGCTTGAAACCTTTTTCATAAACCTTTCCAGGGGCACCGGTATCCGGGGATTAACCGGAATACCCCCGGTAGCAGGCAGGATCGTCCGGCCCCTCCTGTTCGCACCCAGGGAATCCATCCTCGCCTACGTGGAGAAGAAAAAGTTGCAATTCCGTGAGGATTCCTCGAATGCTTCGGAGAAGTACCTCCGCAACAAGATCCGACACAGGCTGTTGCCCCTGCTGGAAGAGCAAAATCCATCCTTCCGCAGGTCCCTCTTGGGTACCATGGCCAAGCTTTCGGAGACCGAAAAGGTATTCCGCGAGGAAATGGAAAAACTGAAGAAAGGCCTTCTGGTAAACAGGGAGAACAGGATTTCCATCAGGATTGAAGAACTGGAAAAGCTTGAGTCAAAAAAAACCGTCCTGTTCGAAATCCTCTCGGAATATAATTTCAGTCCAGCTTCCACGGAGGATATTTGCAATGCCCTGAACGGACCTCCCGGAAAACAATTCTTCTCGCCCAGCCATCGCCTGGTCAAGGACCGGGAAGAACTCATCCTTACTCCGCTTCAGGAGGATGAAGAAAGGAAATATTATATTGAGCTTGATGCGGGACAGGTATTCGATCCGGTAAACCTTGAATGGGTGATCATCGAAGCGACCTCCAGTTTCAGGATATCCAGGGATCCCAATGTTGCATGCCTGGACCTGGACCTGCTCGATTTCCCCCTCATCCTTAGGCGCTGGCACAAGGGCGATTATTTCCAGCCATTCGGCATGAAGGGGATGAAAAAACTGAGTGATTTCCTGATCGATGAAAAGGTATCACGGCCGGACAAGGAGAAAATATGGCTGCTGACCAGCGGCCAGAAGATCGTGTGGGTCGTCGGTCACCGTATCGATGAACGGTTCAGGATCAGCGAAGGGACCCAGCAGGTACTGATGATCAAGTATACGGCAGTGGATCGGTAGGTCCCAGGACCGGCATTGGCTTCAAATCGGAATTCAGCACCCCGGATTCCCGTGTTCCCTGTTCAGAGTTTAACGAACTCGACCCTGCGGTTAGTTGCCTTGTCTTCCGGAGAGGCATTCCCGGTCAGGGGTTTCGACTCCCCCCATCCCTTGGCCTGCAAACGGTCTTCGGCGATTCCCAGCTGGATCATCTCTTTCATTACACTTTCTGCACGCTTCTGTGAAAGCTCCATATTCAAGGCCTCATCACCATCACTGTCGGTGTGTCCTTCTATGCTGAATTTAAGGTCGGAGTGTTCCTCCATCAGATCTGCTACTTCGTTGATGATCCCCATGGATTCCGGCCTCAGGCTTGCCTTCCCTACGTCGAAACGGATCCCGTTTGCCACGATCTTTCCGTCCTGCATGACCCGGTCGTAATATTTCACTCCTCCTTCCGCGATCCTTATGTTCTTCACATAGATCGGATTCTGATCCGATGCATGGTAGCTGTAAATTGTGATCCCAGTGGGATCGATGTCAAGCCTCGGTATATTGATTAATCTGGTATCATCCATATAGGCCTTGAACTTTTCACTGGTATAGGCAACGGCAATATGCATCCATCGATTCCTCTCCAGGCCTCCGCCGGGGTAATTGCTTTGAGATCCGTATATGCGCATATTATCCTTCCTGATTTCCACGTTGTACTGGCTGCCGCCTGGAGGACGATCCTGGTTCTTGGTATCATACAGGTAAAGCTCTCCCCAGCCGCTGGTGCCCCCCAGGTATATGTCAAATTCAATCGTAAATACATCCGGGAGGTAATCCTGGTCTGAATTCTCAAGATATGGTACAATGGAAGGCCCTCCCCCTCGAAGCATGATCACATTACCTCCGTCAAATTCGGCCACTTCCGCCACACCGTTTGAGAGGTCCCATCGCGATGGGAATTCCCCATTCTCCTCAAACCTCAGATCGTCCTCGAAGATGATCTTATCGCCCGGTACGAAATCATATCTGGCCCAGTTCAGCGCACCGGCAGGGGTCCCGGACGAAGCCTCTTCAACAGGGTCTGAAGATTCAGTGCTCACGGAGGCCGGCTGGATTCCGGCTTCCTTCTCGGTATTTCCATCCGTTTCAGTATTCTTCTTTTTGCCAAAGATCTGGTCAAGGCCCTCATCGAGCTTCTTATCAACTGCCTTTTCGGTTTTTTTCTCGGTCTTTTGCTTGGCCTTTTTAAGCAGGTCAATCTGGCTCCAGGCCGGAATGTTTATGATCAGGCACAGGACCAGCAAAATGGTTTTACTCAGGAATTTCATAGTTTTGGGTTTATCATGATTACTTTGAAATGGGGCCCCTGCAAATGCTCGTTGGACAACCAGGTCAGGAAGGTCCCGATCGTCAGGTTAAGATAATAAAAATATATCCCCGAATCAACAGCAATGACCATCGGTGAAAATAGAAGGCAGGCTGCGAGCCCGATCAGGAATGCCGGTTATCGGGTTTTACCGGCAGTTCTATATTGTGTCTCAGAGAATCGAAAAAATCTTTCAGGGCCTGAAAATCCCGGTTCTTAACGATCTCGATAAGGTTTGCAAGCTGAACCCTGATTTTTTCCACCTGGTCAATCGTAAAGCGGTTAAAGAGTATTTCAGACAGGAGGTAATCATCCTCTGAAAGCACACCCCGGGCCACATCCAGATGCTTGCGGAAGGTAGTGCCCGGTGCTTCCTGTTTCTTCATACATGCGGCAAACACAAGGGAAGAGGTAAAGGGCACCGACAGGCAGTATGCGATGGTTTCATCGTGGTCACTGAAACTGTACTCATAAATATTCAGGTTCATGGAGCGGTAGAACTTTCTGAAGAACTCCTTTCCCTCCTCATCCGACTCCGAAATGATGATGGCATTTTCATTACTTAGGTCCTTGATGTTGGCAAAAGTGGGACCGAACATCGGGTGCGTCGACACAAACCTTCTGCCGGATGCATGGTAATATTCCTGCATTCCATTCTTTACCGAAGTGATATCCGCAATAATGCAATGCCCGGGCAGGAAGGGATCTATTTCCCTGAATACCTTGATGGTATTATTAAGGCTCACCGCGTTGATCAAGAGGTCGGGCTTAAACTCACGGATCTCCTCGTAGCTGAGAAAGCGATGGGAATTGAAAAAGTATTTCAGGCGTGATTTTTCCTGATCGAAAACGCCCACCTCGTAATCCAGACAAAGCGATTCGACCAGCCATGAGCCCATTTTTCCGGCTCCAAGTACTACTATTTTCTGCATAATCAGGTTTTTATTCTTCGAATTCTTTGCTCCAAAAGCATCAGGTCGGCCAGTACGATCGCGGCAGCTGCTTCAAGAACCGGCGGTACCCTGAGGGCAATGCATTTGTCATGCCTGCCTTCGATGACCAGATCCTCCAGTTCCCCGGATTTCATGTTCATGGTTCGCTGCGATTGCGAGGTGCTGGAGGCTGGTTTAACCGCCACCCGAAAAACAATATCGTTGCCATTTGAAATTCCGCCGTTGATCCCGCCTGCATAATTTGTTTCCGTTCTCCCGGATTTATCCAGGATGTTATCATTATGCTCGGAACCACGCATTCTTGCAGACTTAAAACCAGAACCAAATTCGATCCCCTTGATGGCCGGGATAGCAAAAACAATATGGCTGAGCGCGGACTCGACGGAATCAAAAAAAGGCTCCCCAAGCCCGACAGGCACATTCTGGATCGTACACTCTATAATTCCCCCGATCGAATCATCCATCTCCAGGGCCTTTTCAATGGCCTTTTCGATGTTGGAACCGCCGCCTGCTTCAATCAGTTCTGCATGGATGTGGGTATTCCCGAGGATTTTTTTAGCAAGGACCCCGGCCGCTACGATTCCCAGGGTCAGGCGCCCTGAGAAATGTCCACCCCCCCGGTAATCCTGGAAGCCTCCGTATTTTTTCGAGGCAACGAAATCGGCATGACCCGGACGGGGAACATCCTTCAGCCGGGTATAATCTGAGGGACGAACATTCCGGTTCTCGAACCAGATGGCGATCGGGGCACCGGTTGTGCGCTCATTGAATATCCCGCTCAGAAGTGCAGGAAAGTCTTCCTCCGTCCTGGGTGTCGTACCTTTGGCGCCGCTTTTCCTTCTGGAAAGGTCGGCCTGAAAATCCGGTAAGGACAGTGGCATTCCTGCGGGACATCCATCGATAAGCACCCCTACCCCCGGCCCATGGGATTCTCCGAAGATGCTTATCCTGAAAATTCTTCCGAAACTGTTCATCTGTTCTATTGCTTTATGTAACTAATCGAATTTAAATGAGGTCTGTATCCGGGCAATGATGTCCTCGAGTTTGTCCCTTTGAATCTGTCCCGGGGCGGTCTCACGACCCCGGCCGGGAGAGGCAAATGTAAATTCTGCTCCCATGAATGGGGCCGCAATCCGGGTGATGAGCCCCTTTTCTCCCATCCCGATCACAACCATTCTGTCGGCTTCCCGGTATAAGCCCATAAGTGTCTGCACATCCTCAGATGCTTTAACCAGGCAGGCGATCTTAACCACATCGGCTCCTGCCTTCCTGCAGGCAGCGATTAATTTCTTCAGGCGTGCAGGTTTCGGTGTATGGTCAAAATTATGATAGGATATGATAATATCCCTGCCAGCAGCCCTTGCCGCCCTGGTCAATTTGTTCCTGTAATACGAATCCGCATCCAGCTCGATATCAATGTATGTGGCACCCGCCTTTATTGCCGTGATCATTGTCTGGACACGCCGGTCCGGATCACTGATACCCGGTCTGTAGGTAGCGATGCTGCGCCTTGACGCGTTCACTACCTCATGAACCTGTTCCGGCGTGAGTTCCAGCAGGTCAAAGCGGAATTCGACGAAGGACTCTTCCCTGGCCAGGGCCAGGCATTCCTTAAAATCAATATTTGCCAGGCTAACACAGATCATCCATCCATCTTTTCAGGTCCGCCAGTGATACTTCCCGGATCACTGCCTTTCCGATTGACTCAAGTAGAATGAGGCTCAGCTTATCGCCGTCACGCTTTTTATCTTTTTTCATCACATCAAAGGCCTCCATGCATGGTTTGTTATAGGCGACCGGCAACCCGAATGTTTTTATCAGCTCCCTTAACCTGTTCAGCTCTCCTGCGGTAAGCATTCCGAGTCGCTCGGAAAGGCTTGCTGCAAGCACCATTCCAATGCTGACTGCTTCACCGTGCGGGAGATTACTCAGTTTTTCAAAGGCGTGGGCAAAGGTATGACCAAAATTCAGTTTCTTTCGTTCGCCGGATTCCTTTTCATCCCTCGAGACGATATCGCACTTGCACCGGACACTCAGGGCAATGATGTCCTCCAAAATATCCCGGTCCCGGGCAAGCGCGGCATGATAATTCCCTTCAAGAAAATTGAATAGTTCCGGGCTGACAATCGCACCATATTTGATCACCTCGGCAAATCCCATACGGAACTCAGAGGGTGCGAGTGTTTCCAGCATCTCAGGGTCACAGATCACGAAATCGGGCTGGCGAATGATCCC
>CAZVLG010000446.1:0-3256 GCA_964627835.1 uncultured Bacteroides sp. | reverse complement strand
CAGTGAAAGCACCGTATTGCTGTTAATATTCGAGAACCTGTTCATGAGGCCAGCCTGGAACACCTCGTACCGGTCGTCTGCTGGAGAATGTTTAATAAGCCCAACCGATGAGCCTATCCAAATGTTGCCTTCCCTGTCTTCCGTGACACAAAATATATCCTGGAGCTCCAGTAATTCTGAACCGTAATGAATTCTCCTGACGCTGGTCATGCTCCTGTCTGCGGAATGGTAGCGATGGACACCATTGGAGGCAGCGAACCAGATGTATCCCTCCGAGTCTTCGAAAATATCGTATACCTGCTGTCTATCAAATACCTGACAAAGGGGACTTGCATCCCCGGAGCAAAAGGAATAAAAGCGGTTTGATCCGGCCTTCATTACCATAACACCATTGCCGGTACCCAGCCACAGATTTCCTTCCCGATCGCGGATTATGGCATGTATCTGATCGTTCACAAGTCGCCTGGAGGGATTGGATTGATGTGAATTATAGGGTATGGCTTTTTTCGACCCTCCCGCAAAAAGGTTCAGTCCCATACCATCCGTCCCGATCCAGAGATCACCGCTGGCATCCTGGTAAATGCAGCTTATCGTATTGGATGATAATCCTTCCCAGTCCGGGTTATGGGTATTGATCACCTTGAATTTCCTGTCCTTCTGGTCAATCTTTACGAGTCCTTCATGAGTCGCAAGCCATAGTATTTCGGATCTGTCTTCGTACAGGCCTTTAATGTCTGTGAAACTTGTATAGATATCCGGCCTGTTGAATCCCTGATGGAGTTCGGAACGGCTCAGGTCAGGCAGGATACTAACCAGGGATTCAGTTGTTCCAACCAGCAGTTCGCCCTTTCTGTTTTGGGCAATGGAAAGCACATTCAATCCCTCCAATTCCGGCAAAACATCCGAAATATCATGGAACCGTTCCTGTTCCGGCATAAAGAGGAAGAGTCCCATGTCGGTCCCACACCACATCCTCCCTTGATTATCGCGGAGAACCATTCGCACCAGGTTACCGGGCAGTCCAGCATCATCAGACATGGAGTATCGGGTAAGATCACCGGTTTGGGGATCCAATACCTGCAGCCCGTCTTTGGTCCCCATCCAGACAAGTCCAGTCGTATCAAGATACATGGAAAATATTTCATCCCGGCCCTTAGGATTCATCTCATCGTAATACAGGTCAAAGAAGGTGAACTCCTCTGTATCGGGGTCGAGCATCACCAGTCTGCGTTCGGTCCGCATCCATACATTACCCGGTCTATCAACACAAAGGGAATGGATCATTTCATCGTGGATGGAATCCCCCCGGCCAGGCATGTAATGGGTCCACAAATAACCCCGGATCCTGTCAAGCTTGTTCAATCCATAATCGGTACCTACCCAGATAACTCCCTCGCTGCCTTCTGCCAGGCATCGTATTGAGTTATTGGAAAGGGAAATGGTATCGGATTGATATCGGAATTGCTGGAAAGAATAACCATCGTATTTGTTGAGTCCCTCCTGTGTCCCTATCCATAAAAAACCAAGGCTGTCCTGTAAAACAGTATTGACTTCTGACTGGCTCAATCCTGAAGCCCGGGTGAATAATTGACCGAAAGGTTCGTTTGAAAGGGCTGTTGCCGGATTGCAGAACAGTCCCCCGAGCAGTAATGCGGCAATTGGTATATTCCTGATGCTCTGCATACAGGTAGGCTAATTTAAGATTTATTGCCCTCTTTACCAATGACCTGCGCCATTTCGGAGTGACGCCGGATCCTGTCCGGCCCTATTTCCCGTCCTGGCTAGCCAGGTTTTCAAGCATGGTGGTCGTGAGGGATTTTGGTCTTTCCAGTGGATACATCAGGGCTCTGTCCCAGATAATGTTGGCTGCTATACCGATGGCTCGTCCGATCCCGAACAGAACGGTATAGAAGTCATAATTCGTAATTCCGTAGTGCCATTGTATTATTCCGCTGTGGGAATCCACATTGGGCCAGGGGTTCTTGGCACGGCCATGCTCCTGGAGGATGGGCGGCACCACCTGGTACAGCATGTCAACGTACTGGAACAGTTCGTCCTCTTTCATATGATTAAGTGCAAACTCACGCTGGATCATATAACGCGGATCCGTTTTTCTAAGTACCGCATGTCCGAATCCGGGAATTACCTGTCCGGCGTTTAGTGTATCCCAAACGAACTGTTGCATCTCTTCCTCGACCGGCATTTTGCTGTTCATCCGCATCCTCAGGTCCTGGATCCACCTGAGCACTTCCTGGTTGGCCAGGCCGTGAAGGGGACCTGCAAGGCCGTTTAGCATGGCAGAGGTGGCAAGATAAAAATCGGAAAGGGAACTCGCCACCAGGTGCCCGGTATGAGCAGAAACATTGCCGCTTTCATGATCGGCATGTATGATAAAGTACATCCTCGATACGTCATCATAGGGTTTTTTTATACCCATCATTTGAGCAAAATTCCCTCCGAAGTCAAGTTCCGGATCATGGGGAATGCTTTTCCCATCACGGTAAAGTTTGGCATAAATATAGGACCCTATTTCGGGAAGTTTTGCCAGGAGGTTCATTGCGTCTTCATAGGTGGATTCCCAGTAATCCTGCTTGGTAATGCCTTCATGGTATTTCCTGTTAAATTCCGATTTCCGGCTCAGGCTCAGGATGGCGGATGAAAAAATGGACATTGGGTGGCTGCCATCGGGGAAAGAGTCAATCACATGGTAAACGTAATCGGGCAGCTTCCTTCTCTTGCGGAACTCCCGGAGAACTTCATCTGTTTCATGTTTGCCCGGCATCTCCCCGGTCAGCAGCAGATAGAAAAGTCCCTCAACAAACGGCATTTCTGCATCTGCAGGTTTGGGCAATTTCTCAAAAACCTCGGGTAAGGTATAGCCCCTGTACCGGATGCCTTCCTCGGGATCAAGGTAGGATATGTCCGTTACCAGGCATTTCAGTCCCCGCATCCCTCCGATGGCCTTTGCGATCGTAACCTCATCAATCACCAGGTCACCGTGTTCTTTGAGAAGTCTCTGTGTTCTCGGGCGGTGCTCATCAATTTTTTTCTGAAGTTTTTCTTTTAGCATTTTGAGCAATTTGATTGATTAAAATTGATTGCGCCTTTAAGATAATAATCAAGTAGGAAGATAGGGATTAATTCCCTATCTGTCCTCTCACACCACCGTACGTGCCGTTCGGCATACGGCGGTTCGTTAAATTAAAATATACAACCGATAGGCCAATTAAACCGGCCTTAGTAAAATAAGTATTTG
>CAZVLG010000445.1:0-5495 GCA_964627835.1 uncultured Bacteroides sp. | reverse complement strand
GACCAGTTATAAGAAACTGCTCCAGGTCAGTTCGGTGGTCGTGGGACAGCTCCCAGGAGATTACCTGTCTCAGCTCGGGGAGATCATCTTTTCGATGCTGCCCGCCGGGTCGGTCAGCGGTGCTCCGAAACCGGAAACACTACGCGTCATCAGGGAGGCAGAAGGATCCGACCGGGGTTACTATACCGGGATCATGGGTTACTTTGACGGGGAAGATTTTGACAGCGGGGTCCTGATCCGTTTTATCGAGAAGCGGGACGGGGAGTTAATCTACCGGAGCGGGGGCGGCATTACTTTCCTGAGCGATCCGGAGAAGGAATACCAGGAACTTATCGATAAAGTCTATGTGCCTTTTGCTTGAGACCATACGGATCGAGAACGGCCGCATCCGGAACCTGGAATACCACAACCGCCGGTTCAATGCCAGCCGCATGGACCTGTTCGGGCTGGCCGGTGATGCGGATCTCGCTTCCATGATCACCCTGCCAGATGAGCTGGGAGCGGGGGTGTTCCGATGCAGGGTCCTTTACCGGCATGAAATCGAAAGAGTCGAGTTCCTTCCCCACAGCCCGCGCATGGTCCGGAGCCTGAAACTTGTCCACGCAGACAACATCCAGTACGCATATAAATATGCGGACCGGGAAGTGCTTGAATCCCTGTTTGAGATGCGCGGTGGCTGCGACGACATCCTGATCATCAGGAACGGGTTTGTTACCGATACATCCGTCGGCAACATTGCATTCCGGAAAGCGGACGGTTCATGGATTACCCCGGACACCCCCCTGCTGAAAGGCACTATGCGGATGTGCCTGCTTGAAACCGGCCGGATCCATGAAGGCACTGTGCGGCCGGAGGACCTGTCGGCATTCAGGGGCGCAAAAATGATCAACTGCATGGCGGACCTGGACACCGGGCCGGAAATTGAAATGGACCGCATCATGACCTGAAAGACCGGGTCGGCTCGTCACGATCAATCCCGCGAATCCAGGATCTCCTCCACCTGGTCCATGAGCAGGTTCATGCTTTTCATGGCATAATCGAAAGGTTCGGAAGTGGTGAGGTCCACCCCTGCCTTTTTGAGCAGGTTGACCGGGTAATCGGACCCGCCTGCCGAGATCATTTCCATGAACCGGTCAACTGCCCCTTCCTCCCCTGCGAGGATTTGATCGGCCAGGGTGACCGATGCCTGGAAAGAGGTCGCATACACATAAACGTAGTATGAATAGCCATAAAAAACGTTGAGGATGCTCCACTTCGAGAAGTATTTTTCCTCCACGTTGATGATCCCCCTGTCGTGCCCGTAATATTTCCTTGATAGTTCCCCGAAGATCCCGCTTATCACCTCGGCGGTAAGGGCCTCTCCATTCTCGGTCTTTTCGTTGATCCTTAATTCGAACTCGGCATACATAACCTGCCTGAAAAGGGTGGCAATGAACTCGTCCAGGTAATTCATCAGCAGGCTCAGCCTGGTATTCTCATCCGGGTCTTTCGATAACATCGAATTTATCAGAAGGATGGAATTGATCGTCGAGGGAACCTCGGCAATAAAGAGGGAGTAGTCGCTTTCGAAGAGGGACTGGTTGCTGGCGGCATAATGATCATGCATGGTATGTCCCAGTTCATGGGCCAGCGTGGATACATCCGAGTAAAATCCAAGGTAATCCATCAGGATAAATGGATGCAGATCATGGGTGAGCGCTCCCTGGCTGTAGGCGCCGACGCGTTTCCCCGGGGAGGGAAAAACATCGATCCAGCGGTTATCGAAGGCATGCTTCACCGTCTCGCCGTATTCCTTTCCCAGGGGACCCAGGGCCTCCAGGATCAGTTCCTGGGCCTCTTCGTAAGAAAACCTGAGATCCAGGTCCTTTACCACGGGTGCCACCAGGTCGTACATGTAAAGGGTATCCACCCCCAGCATCCGCTTCTTCAGTTCCCAGTACCGGTGATGGGCATCCAGGTATTCGTTGGTGTTCTCAATGAGGGTATGGTAAATTTCCACGGGGATATTGTCCCGGTCCAGCGCCATTTCCAGCACCGACCGGTAATTCCTTGCCTGCCTGATCATGTTATCCCCGCTGAGCTTGTGGACCAACACCTGCCCGAAAGTGTTCCGGTACTGGTTCAACCTGGTCCAGTAGGTTTCCATGGCCAGTTTCCGGTCATCCCGGTTGCCCGATTCCAGGTAGTGGTAAAGAGTGCTGTTGTCGATCACCACCTTTTCCCCTCCGCTCATAACAGCTTCCGGGTAACGGATATCGGAATACAGAAGGCTACCGTGCAGGTCATCGCTTGCCGCGTTGCTTATAGACAAAAATCCCAGCAGCTTCTCTTCTTTCTCGCTGAGAACATGTTCATTCATCCTGAAAAGGTCGAGGAGGTAAAAATCAAATTCTTCAAGGCGGGGTTCCTCGGCAATATATTGCCTGATCAGATCCTCGCCTGCATACAGGATCTCTGGCTCCCTGAAGGCCGTGACCTGCGTTAATCCCGCATAGTTGGACATGAATTCGTTATACATGGCTGTGTATTCCTGGTTACGCTGGTCCAGATCGGACAGCATTCTGGGATACAGGACCTGCTTATAAATGATTTTTCCCAGATCAGCACTGGCCTGCATTCCCCCGTAAAGATCGCCGGCAGATTCCGTAAGCCTGCCCTTGTACGAGGCCAGCGCATTTGCTTTTTCCTTTAGTACCTCCTTGTCTGCCCTCCAGGCATCCGGGGAAGGATAGATCCCGCTCAGGTCCCATTTGTATTTATCTTCGATTTCAGACCGTTCCCTTGTCTGTGAATAGGATACGGTGGAGACAGCCATGATGATGACGGCAGCGGCCAGGGATTTTGCTTGGGAGGTTCTCATTGCACAGGTTTTTGGTTCAGTAAACTAAAGTTAAGGAAAATCCGTGGATGAAATTTTACAAAATGAAATGTTAAAAATCCAGAATTACTTGACAATAATTTACGATTATTGTATATTTGTACTGTATTCGTAAGTTATTACTTATTTCGTATGAAACGTAAACAGCTGATACACACCGGGAAGGACCTGTTCTGGAAATACGGGATAAAAAGGGTAACGGTCGAGGAGATCTGCCAGGAGGCCGGCGTGAGCAAGATGACCTTCTACAAACATTTCAAGAACAAGAACGAGCTGGTCAAAACCATCATTTACCAGATCACCGAAGAGGCGCTGCAGAAATACCGCAACCTGATGGAAAAGGATATCCCCTTCGAGGATAAAGTAAGGGAAACCCTCCGGATGAAATACGAGGGTACGGACCAGATGAGCCAGGAATTCCTTACGGATTACATCCCCCAGGCGGAACCGGAGGTGCTTGCATTCGTGCACCAGCGGATGAAGGAAAGCATGGAGCTCGTCATTAAGGATTACACGGAGGCCCAGAAGAGGGGCGACATCAGAAAGGATATAAAAATTGAGTTCATCCTGTGGTTCCTGAACAAGATGGTCGACCTGATGGGGGACGAAGCCCTGGAGAAGATGTATGACACGCCCCAGGACATGATCATGGAACTGGTTAGTTTTTTCTTTTACGGGATCATGCCCCGCAAGCATTGAGATGAAAATCCGGCACAAATACAGCACCAGGCCGCCGGTTCCCTGCCCTTCAGGGGCAAGGGCAACGGTCCGTAGCCCCGAAAGACCGGGCCGTTGGTGGTTCTGCAGCCTGTTTCTGCTGGCCGCCATGCCCGGGCCTGTCCTATCCCAGACGCTCGTTTTCAGCGGACAGGCCATTGGATGGGCCGTGGCCAGCCAGATGGAGGAGCCGGCCGGAACTGCCGGCGACATAAAAAAGGTCTGGAGGGAACAGGCGGGACTCAGGTACCTGCCCCAACTGCAGCTCCAGGTGCCCGTAAAGGAAAATTATTCCTTCGATGCAGAGGTTTCGGCAAATATATTTGGCTCGGGACTCTACTGGTCCGCCGACAGTGTGATCTGGGACGGCAAGTTGAAGCCCTACCGGGCCTGGCTTAGATTTTCCGGTGACCGGTTCGAGGTTCGCGGGGGACTCCAGAAGATCAATTTCGGATCGGCCAGCATGCTCCGCCCGCTCATGTGGTTCGACCAGATCGATCCGAGGGACCCCCTCCAGCTTACCGACGGGGTATACGGCATCCTTGGCAGGTATTATTTCCTGAACAATGCAAACATCTGGGTATGGGGATTATACGGGAACGATAAGCGAAAAGGATGGGAGATCGTCCCCTCCGTGCGGAACAAGCCGGAATTCGGCTTCAGGGCCCAGATACCTCTCCCCGGCGGCGAACTGGCAACCAGCTACCATTACCGGGTGGCGGATGCCGAAAAAGTCTATGCCATACCCCCCGGCGAAAACACACATGTCCGGGAAAAAAGGCTGGCCCTCGACGGAAAGTTCGATTATACCGTGGGGTTCTGGTTCGAAGCGGTGCTTATCCACCAGGAGATACATATCCCGGAACTGGAGTACCGCAGGGCACTCAACCTGGGCATTGATTATACTTTTGCTCTGGGGAACGGTTTGAACCTGATGTCGGAATTCTTTACCTTCGGTACATCGGACCGTCCCTTCGGCAGTGGTAAGGATATTTATTTCACAGCCCTTTCGGCCAATTATTCCTTTAATATTTTCAACAGCCTGAATGGGATCATCTTTTACGACTGGACAAATCATGACCTGTATAATTTTATCAACTGGTCCTGGCAATTCGATAAATGGAGCTTTTATATAATGGGATTCTGGAACCCCCAGCGATTTAATCTTTACCAGGGACTTGAAGGTGCAAACCTGTATGCCGGAAGGGGATTGCAATTTATGATCGTGTATAATCATTAATATAAACAGGCAAGCCGGCCTGTGAGGACCCCTGGGGTCCCGGAGCAGTCCGGACGCCAACAGAGTTAAACAAACATTCAAATGGAAAACAACGAAATCGTAAAAATCAGTGGACTGGTAAAACGCTATCCCATCGGGGGAGGCCATTTTACGGCACTGAACGGAATTGATCTCAGTTTCGGGACCGGGGAGTTCGCGGGACTCGTAGGTCCGTCAGGATCGGGAAAGACCACGATGCTTAACATCATCGGTTCCCTGGACTCGCCTTCGGAAGGGACCGCAGTGATCCTGGGTCATTCCGTTGGGGAGCTTTCGCAGAAAAAGGCAGCCAAACTCCGTAAAATTCACATGGGATTCATATTCCAAACCTACAACCTGCTGCCGGTCTATACGGTCTTCGAAAACGTGGAGTTCCCCCTCCTTCTCCTGGAAATGAGCCATGGAGAAAGGAAAAAAGCCGTACTGGACGCCCTGGAATGGGTCGGGCTTACGGACAAGATAAAATCCCGCCCGGCACAGCTTTCGGGAGGGGAATGCCAGCGGGTGGCCATCGCCCGGGCAATGGTCAAGAAACCGGTGCTGGTACTGGCAGATGAGCCCACGGCAAACCTGGATGCAGCCAACTCACATCATATCCTGCAGACCATGGAGAAACTCAAC
>CAZVLG010000444.1:0-2092 GCA_964627835.1 uncultured Bacteroides sp. | reverse complement strand
CCCGCCACCCCGCTTGCTGCTGCCTGCGGCCTTGCTGAATATATTAACCGCCTTCATGGAGGACAGGAAGAAAGCAGGGTAGGAGCCTGATATCAGGCTTGTAACGAGAAAAATGGCCAGGAGTCCCCCGATCGTTGCCGGATCTGACAGGCGGAAACTCATATCCGCTTCAAATTGCTGGTTGAACAGGGGCAGCGCGGAATCAACGGTGAGGATCGAAAGGTTCAGGGCAATGAACACCAGTATCATGGTCTCTCCGATGAACTGCCGGATCAGCTGGGCACGCCTGGCACCGACCACTTTCCTGATACCGATCTCGCGGGTCCGGCTCAGGTACCGGGCGGTGGTCAGGTTCATGAAGTTGATACAGGCGATGACCAGGATGATGATGCCCAGTATTCCCAGGATGGTGGTGACCAGGCTGCCCCGGTTCTCCCCCTTCTGGTGAAAATCTGCAAGGGACAGCAGGTATTGTTCTGCCTGCACACCCTCGTCCTGGTGCCCGTCAATGAATTCAGAGATTGATTTGTCCAGTTCTTCCGACCTGTCGGGATTCTCAAGGTACAGCCAGGTATAGAATGGATTCCCGTTGAAATTACCCAGATCGTATCCCAGTTCTTCCAGGAACCGGAAAGGGATCAGGAAGCCGAACCGGATGCTGGAATTCGACGGATAATCTTCGAGTACGGCCGTTACCGTGAATTCGTGATGGCTGTTGATGCGGATGGTATTCCCGATGGCATCCTCACTACCGAAATACTTTTCAGCGGTTTCGCGTGTCATGACGAGGGAACGGGGATCATCCAGCGCGACATCCGGATTGCCTGCCACTGCAGGGAAGGTAAAATGATCCAGAAAATTCGAATCTACTGCCAGGACAGTGGACTCGATGAATTTTTTTCGCCTGGGGATGCCGGCGGAATCCGGCTGCTCGTAGATGAACAGCATTTCCTGGGGCATGCTGTATCGTATGTAATCGCGTATTTCAGGGAAGGCATCCTTCACTGCCGGACCAACGGCGGCTCCGCAACGGTCGGTCCGGTAAGGACCCGTACCCAGTTCCATGATCTGTTCCAGGATGAACAGATGGTCTCTTTCCCTGTGAAAGCGGTCAAAGCTCAGGTCATGCCGGACGATGGTCAGGATCAGCAGGGCGCAGGAAATACCGATCGAGATCCCCAGGATGTTGATCAGGGAGAATAATTTGTTGCGGATCAGGATCCGGATGGCAACGGTGATGATGTTTCTGATCATTAGATTTGCTTTGGTATTCACGGGTTCAACTTCTGTGCCACCTGCTGCAATCCGCTGTTTCTGAGAGGAATGCAATTATTAATGATCGGGGCAATTGAAAGATTGTCCACCATTGGACATAAAATTGTCCATTTTTGGACAATTTTCCTATAAAATCTTTTGATGTTTGTCAGAAAACCCTGAATTTTAGGTAATTCATGAAGCTGGTATGATTTTAGTTTCTCGTTAGGAGTGTTAAGGCATCTCGAATGACAATCACCCGGGGAAATATCCTGATCGTCGATGATGATCCCTACATCATCCTGTCCCTGCAAACCCTGCTTGAACAGAATTATACCAATATCCGCACCTTAAAAAGCCCCGAAGGGATTCCGGGATACTTAAATGAGCAGCAATTCGATGTGGTCCTGCTGGATATGAATTTCAAGCCCGGGGAGACCAGCGGAAAGGAAGGGATTAAATGGATGAACCATATTCTGGAAATGGATCCAGGCCTTAGTGTTATACTAATCACGGCCTACGGGGGGGTGAATATCGCCGTTCAGGCAATTAAGGAAGGAGCGGTGGATTATATAGTGAAACCCTGGCAGAACGAAAAATTGCTATCCACCGTATCTGCCGCATTCAGGCTGAGTCGTTCAAACCGGGAGGTGGATCGGCATAAATCCAGGGAACGGATCCTGGGCTCAGCGCTTGAGGATCAGTTCCTGGATTTAATTGGCGAATCGGCGGAATGGAATGCTGTAATGGAGCAGGTCGACAAGGTAGCCGGTACGGATGCCAATGTATTGATCCTGGGCGAGAATGGTACAGGTAAAGAATTGGTGGCCAGGGAAAT
>CAZVLG010000443.1:0-3874 GCA_964627835.1 uncultured Bacteroides sp. | reverse complement strand
ATGTTTTTCATCGTTCGGTGATACCTCTCGATCTTACCCTGGGTCTGGGGATGATGAGGCTTACCTCTTACATGATCAATGGATTGGTCCTTTAAAAACTCCTTCAAATCTCCAGACACATAACAGGATCCGTTATCAGATAGCAGCCTTGGCCGGTTTGCAATATCTAATCCGGTCTTATCAAGTGCTTTTCGGATCACCCTTTCCACATCATCCGAACACATGTTTTTACATAATTCCCAGGCAATGATGTACCTGGAATAATCATCCAGGACCGTTGTCAGGTAATACCAGCCCCAGTGTACCACCTTCAGGTATGAAAAATCCGTTTGCCAGAGCTCATTGACCCTTGAGGGAGGATCCTTAAAACAGTCCGCTGCCTTAATGACTATATGGGTCGGACTGGTAATCAATCCTCGACTTTTCAGGATCCGGTATACACTCGACTCACTGATGAACCAGTCGTGATGATCCGTGATAAAGAAAGCCAACTCTCGCGGAGACTTTTCCGGATATTCCAGGGCTGTGGTCACTACTTCTTCCCGCTCCTGATCTGGAATCTGGTTCCACTGTTTCCTTTCCGAGATTCTTTGCGGGAGCAGACCTTCGTAACCTTTCGTCCGATACCTGTCATACCAATCATAAAATGTACTCTTGGGTATACCCAATTGGGCCAACGTCATCTTCACCGGTAAATTAGATCCCTCCACCAGCTTAATGATCTCATGTTTCTCTGTAGCAGTAAATCGCATGTCGGAGGGCTTCAGGTTAAGCCATTCTGGTTTTTTTTAATAAGCGAATACTTAAGATAGGTTTCGGCCAAAAGTCCCTTAAGTTCATTATTCTCGCGGCGCAGTTCAAGGACTTCATCAGTTGTGGCTTCCCTTTGGGTATCTCCACTCAGGCGTTTCTTGCCAGCTTCCAGAAAACTTTTGCTCCAGCGATAATAAAGGTTGGGATTGATGCCTTCCCGGCGGCAAATAGTGGCAATACTCTCTTCACCTCTCAGCCCTTCCAGAACGATACGGATCTTTTCTTCGGAGGTAAATTTGCGACGAGTTTTTCGTTTGATTTCCCGGACTATTTCTTCCGGACCTTTTTTCTTCTTCTCTGTCATTGTGAACTCAAATTAGGGTTAATTTAAACATTTAAATGTCTCTCTTAACTTTTTGCTAATCGGAGTCCGAACACTTTGATGACCTACAACCTACATCCAGGGATTGTTCGGATTCACTTCGACCGCCAGTGGATTTGTTGTTACGTCCAAGTTGCTCCAGGGACTGGGCATCCAGATGGGGTCCAATTTGAAAACCTCTCTGGTGACCTACGCGTTGCTCCTGCTGATCGTCTACCTGGTCCAGCGGAGGCTGGGAACCTTCAACCGTACGGCGGATGTTGTGTGCTGGCTCATCGCCATTTTGATCGTACTCTTTGGCAGTCCCCTGGCCTGGGCCATGAGCATGGTCTGGCTGCTTCCCATTCTGGTCCTTCCCATTTACTATATGGATAAGCTTTATCATAAGCAATTGGCTGTTTCTTTGGGACTCATCCTGATTGCTTTTTTCCTGATCCTGATACCGGACAGGGAGACATTTTCCCTGGCCTATACCGACAATTTCAAGCCCCTGATGAATAAGTACATTCTCGCGGAAGTCCTGCTGCTGGTTTCCCTGCTGGCAATCCTGGCCAACAGCCGGAAAATTGAAAGCCTGGTCCCTGCAGCCGCCGGCGCAGAAGATCCCGGGGACGACCGTGATGCTTCACCGAACGGAACAACGGGCAGGAAGAAGCAACATCCGGGAGCCAGGCAACACCAGCACTACGGCAAGAAAAGGAAGAAAAGATAATTCCCTTCGCGGACCGGCATGGATTGATCCACCCTTCGCGGACCGGCATGGGTTGATCCGCCCTTCGTGGACCGGCATGGATTGATCCGCCCTTCGCAGGCCGGCATGGGTTGATCCGCCCTTCGCAGACCGGTGAAGAATCGTTGACCGGCAATGCCGGAGATCTACAAACCGAAACGGTAGGAAAATTTTATGAGAAAGACATCGTAGGGATAGATCCTGAACAGTTCCTTTGTATCGCTCCAGATATGAAAATCACCGTCCGAGACATAATCGTTCCGGTTACGTGACCAGACCAGGTAAACGGTTGATCCGGGCTGGTATTCCCAGCGGACAACCAGGTTGGAGTTGAAATCCTTAACGTTAAAGTCCGGGTTGCCAAATGAATAATCGGTCGCAAGGTCGCTATTCTCGTCGATCTCATACTGATCGTCTGCCGGATTGTATGTGATCTGTGATTCCGGGTAAGTGATGTAACGCTCGCTGAAATCATTCGCTTTCGGATCGTTTATGTATTTGAATTCCCCGTATTTTCCGGCGGAGATAAAGGGCATGCCATAGTACTGGATGGTGAAATCGGGCGTGATGTTGTAATTCAGCCGAAGCGTTAAATGGACCTGGCTCTGGTCGATGTTTCCCCGGATATACCTTTTGCTGTCCAGGTAGTCAACATTGGAAACGTACTGGATCTGGTCCCTGCGCTTCATGTATGCAGGGGAAAGCGATATGCGAAGGGCATCCGAGACCTGGAGGTTCATCCCGACGTAAATATTATCCTGCCGGGCCGTTTGATGATCGCGGGTGTTGGCGGAATATTCGGCGTAGAACTGGACCTTTTTGCGGTTGTCCGTATTGATGTATAACCAGTAATTCAGATTGCCGTCGTAAACCAGCGACGGACCGCCCCTGAGGGCCTCTGTGGAAATGGATTTCCCGTCTCTTGAAATGCCGCCGCCCATAGACCAGTAATTTACATAGGTCCAGTGTGCATTGATGTTCCCTCCATAGTAACGTGTTCCCGGCTCAAAGGTCATCCCGTACCACTGGTTGACATTGAAACCAAAATACCTGAAGATGCTGAAAGGCTCATTTTGCCGGAAGCCGACCCAGATGATCTGCTGTATCTCATCGTTCCGTTGCATGTAGCCGATGTCATTAAGGTTCAGTCCCGGGGAACGCCAGGTCACCCAGGTTGTGTACATCCATTTCCCGTTACCGGCTCTTCCGAACTCCAGGTTGCCGCCAATCCCGCTGATCTGTTTACGGGTAGAATCCAGGCTGATATAATTGGCATCCTCACGCTGGAAAAAATGGGGGGAGTTGACCTGGGTTTCATATATGGCCTCTTCGCTTCCCTGAACCAGGGAAAATACGGCCGAGGCATCGAAGTAATACGTTTTGTCCTTCCACTGGTGGTTGAAATCGACCCCTCCGGTATAAGCCGCCTTGTGCATGGTGCCTGCCAGTTCCGGGTGTGACAGGTCCCGGTTCACGGCCGTGAACATCACACCTGCCCGGGTATTGGATTCGTTCATGTCCTTCTGCAGGCGGCCGGCGAAATAATTGCTGAGGGGCTCGATCTCCTCCTTTCTCCGCTCACCGTTCAGGTCAAGGGTCGAAAATTCCCGCTGCGTAAGGCTTTCCATTACTCCGATCGACCAGCCCTTGCGTGTTTTCCCCGTAAGTTTGAAGGCGCCGAGGATGGTCGTATTATCCTTGCTTTTTTCGTATTCACCATCCTGTAATTCGGGGGAACGGCTGGGTGAAGCACCGATCCGCCGGGAATAGAAGAGTTTGTCGCTTGAGAGGGGACCGTCCCCCCCGGTCAGGCTGAAATGCAGGATGCTCTTGCCCTCTATGAAGAAGGGACGGCGTTCCTGGAAATAGGTTTCATAGGTGGTCAGGTTCACTTCCGACGGGTCCGCCTCGACCTGCCCGAAATCCGGGTTGATCGTAAAATCAAGTGTCAGGTCATTGGTAATGCCAAATTTGCCATCCAATCCCACCGTACCAAAAAGGTCATTTCC
>CAZVLG010000442.1:0-6746 GCA_964627835.1 uncultured Bacteroides sp. | reverse complement strand
ATAATAGATAATATCCTGGTAATCGATATCGGGTATCCGGAGGTGGGCCCAGTGCGGCATGCTCATTTTTTTCCACTGCTCGAATGCCTTGAGTCGGAATTCAAGGAGCCATTCGGGTTCTTCCTTTTTGGCCGAGATCAGGCGTATGATATTCTCATTCAGTCCCTTCGGAAGGGTATCCGTCTCGATATCAGTGTAAAAACCGTACTTATACTCGTTCTGGGTTACTTCCCTGATGACTTCATCCTGCTTGTTTTCCATTTGTAATCCTCCCTTTTCAGCACTCGGCTACCCTTATTTAGATTTATTCCAAATAGGGACAAAGATACATAAAAGTATTAAATTTGGCCAATATCTGCAGCATGAGTGATCAGAAAAAAGCTACACCGGTATCCGATCTCGGGGAATTTGGATTGATCGATCACCTGACCCGTAATCTTTCCCTGAAAAACAAGAGCAGTTTGAAGGGAGTGGGAGACGATGCTGCCGTGCTGGATTACGGGGGAAAGAAAATGGTCCTGACCACCGACCTGCTCGTGGAGGGCATCCATTTCAACCTGGTATACACCCCTTTGAAACATTTGGGATACAAGGCGATAACCGTAAACCTTTCGGATGTTTATGCCATGAACGCCATCCCCAGGCAGGTGCTCGTATCGATAGCCATTTCCGGCAAATTTTCGGTGGAAACCCTGGAGGAGCTATACGGGGGCATCAAACTTGCCTGTGACACCTATGGGGTTGACCTGGTGGGTGGCGATACCACCTCCTCCCTGACAGGACTCACGATCAGTGTTGCGGCGATGGGAGAAGCGGGAAAGGGCAAAACGGTATACCGGAATACAGCCAGGCTGAATGACCTGATCTGTGTGAGCGGCAACCTGGGTGCTGCCTATATGGGGCTTCAGCTTCTTGAGAGGGAAAAGAGGCTTTTCGAGGAATCTCCCGGGACTGTACAGCCCGACCTTTCGGGTTATGAGTATATACTGGCCAGGCAGCTGAGGCCGGAGGCGCGGAAGGACATTATTGAGGCTTTCGGGGAGCAGGGGATCGTGCCTCACGCCATGATCGACCTGTCTGACGGATTGTCCTCGGACCTGCAGCATATATGCGGGCAGAGCGGCCTGGGCTGCCGGATCTTCCAGGACAAGATCCCGATTGACCCGGAAACCGCCCGGGCTGCGGAAGAAATGCATATCGAACCCTTTATCTGCGCTTTGAACGGGGGGGAAGATTACGAGCTGCTGTTCACCCTTCCCCTGGCCATGCATGACCGGATACTGAAGATCCCTGATGTTTCCATGATCGGACATGTCACCGGGAAGGATACAGGTACGAAATTCGTAAGCTCCCAGGGTGCCGAAATGGAATTGCAGGCGCAGGGATGGAATCCGCTCCGCTGAAATGTCAGCTGATCCGGCAGACTTCCAGGTGTTCCCGTGATCTGTTGGGTGATCCGGTGACCTGTCTCCTGATCCCGTGAAAATTTGATTGATGCCGGGTGAGGGACTGGTATTAATACTCTTCTCCGACGCTAAGTCCCTTGATGAGACCCCTCTTGGAGGCTTTCATAAATGCCAGGATCTCGTCGCGTTCTTCTGAGGGCGGGAAATTTTCCTTTATGTACTCCCTTGCCTGGGTGGCATTGTATCCCCCGTGGAATATAATGCGGTAGATCTCCTGGATCTCCTGGATCTTTTCGGCAGGGAATCCCCTCCGTTTCAGTCCAATGGAATTAAGACCCTCATAGGAAAGGGGTATCCTTCCGGCCATAACATAGGGAGGAACATCCTTGCCAACACGAGATCCTCCCTGCAGCATTGAATGCTTGCCGATCCGGCAGAACTGGTGAATGAGCGAGGCTGCACTGACTATGGCAAAATCATCGATCTTCACCTCTCCGCCGAGGGCAGCATTGTTTACCAGGATCACGTTATCGCCGATGTTGCAATCGTGGGCTACATGTACGTAGGCCATCAGCAGGGTGTTATTTCCAACCGTAGTCTTGCCCCTGGCGTTGGTTCCCTTGTTGATAGTAACACATTCACGGATCGTGGTGTTGTCATCGATCTCAACGGTGGTGTCCTCGCCCTGGTATTTCAGGTCCTGCGGAATGGCGGAAATCACGGCACCCGGGAAAACCTTGCAATTTTTTCCGATCCTGGCCCCATCCATGATCACGGCATTGGGACCGATCCAGGTGCCTTCGCCAATTTCAACATTTCCATAGATGGTGGCAAAAGGTTCGATGGTGACACCATCGGCAATTTTAGCGCCGGGATGGATATTTGCCCCAACGTGGTTCATTTTATTCATATTCTTTTACAATCTGGGCCATCAGCTCTCCTTCGGAGACCAGGTTGTCGCCCACAAATACCTGACCGTACATATGTGCAATTCCCCTGCGGATGGGTTCAAGCAGGTCTGCCTGGATGATCAGGGTATCGCCGGGCACCACTTTCCTTTTGAACTTTACATTGTCGATCTTCAAGAAATAGGTTGCGTAATGTTCCGGGTCCGGTACGGTATTCAGGACCAGGATCCCGCCGACCTGGGCCATTGCTTCCACCTGGAGGACACCGGGCATTACCGGCTCCTGGGGGAAATGACCATGAAAGTATGGTTCGTTCATGGTCACGTTCTTTACCCCGACGACGGTTTTATCGTCGCGGTGAAGGATCTTGTCAACCATCAGGAAAGGATACCGGTGCGGGAGGATCTTCTTTATCTCGTTGATGTCAAGGATCGGGTTATTGATATCGTAGCTGGGTGCTTTCTTCTTGAGCTTGTCCTTTTTGATCTTGCTTCTGATCAGCCTGGCAAACTGGTTGTTTGCGTAATGGCCCGGGCGGGTGGCAATGATTTTCCCCTGGATGGGCTGTCCCACCAGCGCAAGGTCGCCAAGGATGTCCATCAGTTTATGCCTGGCAGGCTCATTGCTGTAATTCAGTTCAACATTATTCAGGATGCCTTCGGGCTGAACCTTGACCTTCGGCTTGTTAAAGAGTTCGGCAAGCCGGTCCAGTTCACTCTGGGAAACTTTGCGGTCGATAATGACGATGGCATTATCGACATCCCCTCCCTTTATCAGGTTATTCTTCAGGAGAAACTCAAGTTCATGCAGGAATACGAAGGTTCGGGCCGGCGCGATTTCTTTTCCGAAATCTTTGATATTATCCAGGTTTGCATATTGAAATCCCAGGACCTTGGAATTATAATCGATTTTTACATCGACGCTGAACTTGTTATCCGGGTAGGCGATCAACTCAATTCCGTGATCTTCGTCCCGGTACTCGATTTTCTCATCGATAATGAAAATATTTCTTTTGGTCTTTTGCTCGGTAAGTCCCGCTTTTTCTATCGCTTCGGAATAATCCCTTGCACTTCCGTCGAGGATCGGGGCTTCGGGGCCATTCAGTTCTATGTTGATATTGTCTATTCCATTTCCAACACAGGCAGCCAGCACATGTTCGACGGTTGAGACCTTGACGCCGTTTTCTTCCAGGGTGGTACCCCGGCTTGTTTCCACGACATTTTCGGCAATTGCCTGGATCACCGGGCGGTCATTCAGGTCGGTACGGATGAACTGGTAGCCTTGATTTTCGGGTGCGGGAGCCAGGGTGAGTTTTACTTCAACGCCGGTGTGCAGTCCCCTGCCGCTGAAGCTAACGGGTTTCTTGATAGTTTTCTGGTTTTCAGTCATATTCCCCTTGCGCTATTGAAACTTTGTCCCGAAATATACAAAAATCTAGTAAATCTGGTTAACCCTGTCCGCAGGCCTCAGGCATTAATCGGACTTCTTGAGTTCATTCAGATCTCTTTCCATCTGGTTAATCTGCTTGTAGATCTCGTAGAGTTTTTTAAACACTGCAGATACTTTCCGGAATTCAGCAATGTCAAATGCCGGCGAACCCAGCACGATCTCTTTTTCTTTCAGGTTACGTGTAACCCCGGCCTGGGCACCGATAATGGCTCCGTCAGCGATGTTCAGATGACCGACAATGCCTGCCTGGGCTGCCAGAATCACGTTCTTGCCGATCTTGGTTGAACCGGCGATCCCTGCCTGGGCAATCACAACGGAATTATCCCCGATTTCAACATTATGAGCGATCTGGATCAGGTTGTCCATTTTAACCCCGTTGCCGATGCGGGTCGATCCCATGGTAGCCCTGTCAATGGCAACATTCGCCCCGATCTCAACATCGTTGCCGATGATAACGTTTCCGACCTGGGGGACCTTTCTCCTTGATTCCGATCCCTCCTCCAGTGCAAAGCCAAATCCGTCTGATCCGACAACGGTTCCTGCATGGATAAGACAGTTATCCCCGACGATACAATCTTTCAGTATTTTAACCCCGGAATGGAGGATGGTGTTTTTGCCGATGCTGACATTATCGCCTATGAAGACATGCGGGTAAAGCTGTACATTATCGCCAATGCTGGCATGCTCACCGATCGAGACAAAATCTCCGATAAAAAGATCCTTGCCGGTACTGGCTGTCGAGGCGATGCTTGCATGGGTGCTGATACCGGTCTTCCTGGGCTTGGACTGCTCATAGAGGTCCAGCAGGTTTGCAAATGCTTCGTATGCATCTTTGACCCGGATGAGTGTCGCTCCGACTTTTTTTTCAAGCTTCAGGTCCCGGTTCACAAGGACGACGGAAGCCTGGGTATCGTAAATGTATTTCTGGTATTTGGGATTGGCAAGAAAAGCGAGGGTTCCGGGCCTGCCTTCCTCAATTTTTGAAACATTGTTTACCGTTACGTTTTCGTCGCCTTCGATGGTTCCTTTAAGAAATGCGGCAATTTGTTGCGCAGTGAATTCCATGGGCATTCAATTTGGTCACAAAAATAATTAATTAGGCCAACTTCACAGTGCATCCTTGGGATAACATAAAAAATATTTTTTCACCGTTTTTGAGAGTACGGAAACATTAAGCATATCGGATGCTTCGGTAATATCCTTCAGTACGCCTCCATGGTAAAGTATCTGTATCTGTTCATCCTCAGACCGGTATGCATTATTGCTTATTGAACCAATATGCACAAGGAATTCCAGGTCCTCTTCTTTCACATGGTATAGCTTCCTGACCGCCGCTTTGATATTTTCAACATATGCCGGTTCGAATGCTTCGTTCCGGATCTCGATCCTGTAAAGTGCGCGGTTCACAAGGTTATTGCTCAGGATGGACAGAACCGTGTCCGGATGATCTGCCCACACCTTTGCCGAAGCAATGATATCATTATCGTCCAGCCTGGCGAATGCCTCCAGGTTCGCCCTGGCTCCCTGGCTGACCACCGGTTTGGCACCTGCCGGTGCGTCGTTTATAAAGAAGTCCTTCCGGCTTAGCGGGTGGTGGAGGAAACGCCCCAGGGCAGGGGTGGAGAATAGTTCGTTTCCGTTCAGTGCAAGCTGCCTGGCGCGCCTGAGTATATTCAGAAGCAGTACTTCGGAGGAGATGACCGTTTTATGCAGGTAGACCTGCCAGTACATTAATCTTCTGGCGATCAGGAATTTCTCGATGGAATAAATTCCCTTATGATCCACCACCAGATTGTCGTTGACCACGTTAAGCATCCGTACGATCCTGTCTGACCCGATGACGCCTTCGGTTACACCGGTAAAGAAACTGTCTCTTTTCAGGTAATCCAGCCGGTCCATATCCAGTTGTCCCGCGATCAACTGGTGCAGGAAATTCTTGGAATAATGGCCCGTGAAGATATCAATGGCAAGATCCAGGCGGCCCCCGAATTCCTCATTCATTGCATGCATGAACAACAGGGAGAGTTCTTCATGGTGCAGGTCTTCGATGATGCTTTGCTCAAGGGCATGGGAAAATGGCCCGTGCCCGATATCATGCAGCAAAATGGCGGAGAGGGCTGCCTCTTCTTCATCCGGTGTGATTTCAATGCCCTTGTTTCTCAGCACCTGAATGGCCAGTCCCATAAGATGATAGGATCCCAGGGCATGCTGGAATCGCGTATGTGTGGCGCCAGGATAGACAAAATTGGTGAGCCCCAGCTGCTTGATCCTACGCAGCCTCTGAAAATACGGATGTTCAATGATACCATAGAGACCATCGGAGGATATCTTGATGAACCCGTATACCGGGTCGTTGATGATTTTTTTCTTATTGGTGCTTGCTGCACACATAACAAAATTCCAAAAGCGAGTTTAAGGTAATCATTATCGCCCGTGATAACAACCGGGACGGGAAAATTTGCATGCCATCGGCATTATCGAACCGGCGCTGCAAAATATCGGTACCTTCGGAATGTCAAAACGCTGCTACATCGCTAACGCAATGTGAGGTAGCTTATTTGACAATTCCTCAGGTGCTGTACCGATATTTTAAAGGCGCCTTGTTCAACAATACCTCCGGCAGTATGTCAAATTTCCCCGTGACGGGTATTCTCAAATCAGCAATGCAGAAGTATTTTGGGAATTTTGTTATGTAATTCTTTTTTATTAGTTTTGCGGCCGGATTACAGGATGTTGTAGGGGACGAGAGTCCCCTATTTTATTGAAAAGGCATGATCGAAAAGAACACAGTAGAAGTAGCTGTAGGAGAGATCCTCCGTGAAACGGGAATTTTTCTTGTCAATATTAAGATTGGCAGCAATAACCGGATACAGGTGTATGTGGACAGCAGGGAAGGTATATCCATTGATGAATGCGCGCGCATAAACCGTTCACTGGAGGCAAAATTGAACCGGGACCTGGAGGATTTTGCCCTGGAGGTATC
>CAZVLG010000441.1:0-8068 GCA_964627835.1 uncultured Bacteroides sp. | reverse complement strand
GAACCCGAACAGTTCTCTACAACTACCGCCGAACCCGTGTAATCCGGTAGCAACAACTCACAGCTGCCATCAACAACCTCTACCTGGTTGCCCGGACACGTGATCGCCGGAGGCGTCGTATCCAATACCGTCACCGTCGAGACGCAGTTAGCAAAATTGCCATTTTGGTCGGTAACGGTCATAGTGACCGCATTGGTACCAACATCTGCGCAAGTAAATATCGATTGACTCGTTGTAATGGTGGCAATGGCGCAATTGTCTGTACTGCCGTTATTGACATAACTCGAATCGACCGTGAAATTTCCAGTTCCGTCTAAATATATGGTTGTATCCTGGCAGAGAGCCGTCGGGGCCAGATTGTCAACCAGGGTCACCGTGAAATTGCACTGGGAGGTGTTCGAGGCGGCATCGGTTGCGGTCAGGGTTACTAATTGAGAGGTTCCGTGTCCCGAAAGGACCAGTCCGGGCAGCGGGCTCTGGGTTACCGTTACACCCGGGCAATTGTCTGAAGCAACCGCCAGGCCGGTGTAATCGACCAGGGTGAATTCACAGCTTGCATCGACATCTTCAAACTGATTGCCGGGACAGCTTATGGAAGGATTCTGCGTATCGTCAACCGTGATGGTAAATGTACAGGTATCCCCGTTCCCGAATGCATCGGAGGCAATATAGGTCACCATGGTCATGCCAACGGGAAACAGGTCTCCAGGGTTATGGCTGCGGATCATGGAAAGTCCACCACAAACACTGCTTGCCGTCGGTTCGGTCCAGCTTACAACCGCTCCGCATATTCCAGCAGTGTTGCTTACATTAATATCTGCGGGACAATTGCTGATGGTGACCTCGCAGGAAGCAGCAGAGCCGATACCATACTGATAGACCTGGGTCGTAATATCTGCTCGCCGGATAAGGGTATCTATGGCATTGACGTGGATACCCCTGAGCTGCCAGTTGCTTGAAGCGTTGGCCCTGACAAGAACGCGTGTAGCGGTATCGATGGGAGAGGATGTGAATCCATCTGCCACCAGATTAATATCATAATTACCGGAGAATAAGAATCCGCCTCCTGCCGTGAGTGGCCAGTATCCTTCGGAAAATGCACTGGTTATAGAAACACCGTTCTCTTCAAGCGGCAATCCGCCCGAACCCGGATTCGTCGCAACAAATTGTGTTTCGAGCCATCCCCCGTTGCTGACATCATCGAAGGTGACCGTCAGCGGGCGTTCATAGGCGACTGTACCGACCGGGAACATCAGGTCCGTTCCATCGTCCGCCGGGGTATTGGACCAGCGCCTGAATTTTCCGATGAAGATACCGCTGTTGTGATCGAGAACCCCGAGCTGGCCGGTCCCGGTTCCCAGCGTAAAGGTATTCGTTCCAAGGCTGATGTTTCCTCCGTTCATGGAGAGCGTATCACCTACAATAACAGTATGATCGATGGTCAGGGATGTGCCGATTTCAACGATGAACTCGTAGAAATTCTGGGTTCCTCCAACATCCCTCAGAACAGACTGGGCCGTTCCTCCGTCAAATACCACCCTGCCCTGCTGGGGGAGGAAAGTACCCCGGGTCTGCCAGTTCCCTGCAATATTTATATCATAATCATTGGCGGCATCCGCATCCAAGTACAAGGTGGTGGGAGTACCGAGAAGGGTAAAGTCATTCAGAATGATCACATCGCCACACAGGGTTTTCACCCCGGTCCCGGATACAATAAGATTACGGTAGGTCAATCCCGCGATACATTGTCCTGTTGTTGCCGAGTAATTTACGGTACCCGTTTGGGGGCTGAAGGTCCCCAAATTAACAATGGTCTGTTCGGTCACAAAGAGTGTATTGCTGCCGAGGCGTAATTCAGCCCCCGGGGCAATCAGCACGTAACCAATCGATGCATTCGCTGTAAGCGATACCACATGGGTCGGAAGTATTGCCACGCTGGCATCGATATCGGGAACACCGAGCAGCCATGTTGAGGGATCATTCCAGGGACCGGACTGAACACTTATGTTCCTTCCGACGGCAAATGTAAATACATCTCCTTCGTTTAAATCAAGTCCAGATATCCTAACAAATTCACCAAACCGTTCATCCATCCTGTGGATTTTAACCGTTCCTGTAGTGAAATCAGAGTCTCCATCCGTGTCCACCATCAACAGAAAATTATCGTAAAAGGCCGGTTTGGTACCAAAATATGTAGTGTCGGCCGCAAGGCGGATGGTTCCTATGTTGCCCGTTTCACTGACCCTCCATTCCCTTGCCACCCTCTGGATCGAGTCAAAGGGAACCTCACTGGTGGTCCATGCAGAAATATCCCCGTTGTCGTGCCCGATCAGCAGGTAATCCCCGTCGTTGGTGCTGCCCGGGTTGTCAATCCGTACAATGCCCGATCCCTGCGACAGGATATGGGAGTTTCCGTTGCTTTCCCTGCCTATTCCAAATACCTCGTAATTATAAGCGGCCTCGTAATTAAATCTATCGTTTGCAATGGCCACATCATACTTGGCCCCCAGGTAATTCTCGACCAGGATCTTCTGAGCCCCGTTCAGGGTACGGTTCATGCTCAGGAACTCCATGATCTTTCCTCCGAAATAATAGCCATTTCCACTGGCGCTGGTTCCCGTATGGAAATAAGATCCGTTGTTCATGGCCCCGAGACCGATATTCCCGCTGTGATTGTACAACTCCGCAATACCGGTGTTTGTTCCCAGGAGATTGCCATCAACATATCCCTTCAGCCAACCGCTGTCAGCATTGAACTCGAAGACCACGAAATGAGTTTCATTGGCACCTGTCGCGGTATTGAAACCACTGAAGCCCCAGGGTGTACCGGGACCGTCACTGGCCAGGTTCCAGGCTCCCATATAGATATTTCCACCATCTACATAAACATTCATCCCCCTGGATCCTCCACCCTGTTCATAGATGACCTGGCGGCTTGCCACATCGGCCCCGGTCTGGAAGGCAACAACGAGTGTCTTACGTGTATACGGACCGCCGGTATTGAATTCGGTTCCATTGGCAATCTCCAGCAGGTCATTGCCCAGGGCAAAACTCACAACCGGCCGATCGTTGACGTTTTGGGTGAGATTATCGTAATAGGTAGGTTCCTCCCCGGCAGTTGCAGTTGCATCGTTCCCATTGGCAGAGGCATCCGCCCAGGTTGGAAGCAGAGCTCCGTCAGAATATCCTGTGATGGCATTTGATTTCAGCCAGATCTGGTAACCAATCTCATTGGCCACACCACCCGGACCGATCCAGCCTGCCCCATCGTCATCGTAGATCGTATAGGTATGGTTTAGCTGTCCACCCAGGCTTGCATTGCTTACACTGTCAAGTGTAATGATTATTGTTTCATCCGGCTCCTCAATGATATCATTGAATATATAAAAGGTCGTACTGTCAAGGGTACCTCCAGCCGGGATGACAATGCTGTCCGGATTCACGATAGTATAATCGATACCGCCGTTTATAGCCGTTCCGCCGGAAGCGGAATAGTACAGGATGATGTCCTGGCCCGAGGGACCGTCAAGCTCCACGTAAAGCTTGACCGGGGAAAAACTTTCGGCACCGGAAGAAGTTGCATCCCTGAACTCGATCGTCGGCTGGGCATCATCATCGCTTATGGTATAGGTGAACACAATGGTATCGCCCAGGTTGGCATTTTCAGCGCCGGATAGCCCGATGATGATGGTTTCATCCGTCTCGTTCAATGCATCGTCATTGATATCTATGGAAATATTGCCGAGCGAATCTCCTGCAGCAATACTAACGGTATCGGGGGTAAGTGTGTAATCCACCCCGCCACCTGTTGCGTTTCCGCCGGTAACAGCATAGGCCACACGAGTGACATTAACGGTGTCCACCTCATTGAGAACTACCTGGATCACAATGGGTGTAACGGATTCCAGGTTGGACGAATCCTGTTTGGCAAATTGGATGGTTCGGGAATTATCGTCATCATGGATGGAATAGGTATGCTCTGTATTGGTCCCAAGTATATGCCCGCTGCCCGGGTTGGAGAGGGTAACCACGATGGTTTCGTCCGATTCGACCTCGGTATCGTTGATGATCGTAACGGGAATAACCGCGGTCTGGCTGTCAGCCGGGATGTTCAGGGTGCCCGGGGCAAGCACGAAATCGAGACCCGATACGGCAGTGCCTCCGGTTACGGAATAATCAACGGTCACAGCGGAAGAATTCCGGTAGTTCAGCCTCACCTCGAGATTGGCAGGCGTTTCATACTCAAATCCGCTCGAACTTGCCATGGTAAAGTCGACCGCAGGTTTAACCACCCCGATGGTGAAGTATTTATTCCCTGACAGGTCAATATCGGAGGCAGCATACATATCCAGCGTGGCGTTATATGCCAGTTCGACGATTTCAGACCCGGAAGTGAAATCCGTTGTGGAGTTTGTCAGCAGCAGGTACTTGGTATACCCGAAGGGCTGGGCTGCCAGCTGGCTTGGATCGAGGGCAAGCCTGATTGTTCCAATGCCATTTGTCCTGTCATCGGCTTGCCAGAGGCGTGCCACCCTCAGGAAATTCGGATCATTGTCCGGCACATTGGTACCCGTCCATGAAGAAATATCCCCGTTGTCGTGCCCGATGATCAGGAAATCACCGTCATCCAGGCTGCTGGGGTTATCGATACGGATCATACCCGATCCCTGGGCAACGTTATGGGAGTTCGCTGTGTCTACCTGGCCAATCCCGAAGAGTTCCCAGTTGAAGGCAGCATTGTGGTCGTAATAATCGTTTGTAATGGCTACATTGTACTTGGCTCCCAGGTAATTATTGACAATAGCTATCTGCGCCTTGTTATAAACGATGTTGCTGGTGATGCATTCGGAGATGTTACCGATGTAGTAATGATCGTATCCACCGTCAGAACCGTCATGAAATACACTTCCGTTGTTCATTCCGCCGAGCCCGATTTCACCGGGGTGGTTGAATAAGCGGCCCGCACCTGGAAGTACACCGATAGTATCGCCGTTGAGCCAGCCGGATACATTACCTGTAACGCCGGTAAAGTTGAACTGCAGCATGGCAAAATACGGTGTGTTGGCAGACATCGGGGAGGTCACGGAGGTAAACGCCCATGGAGTGGTGGCGCCTCCGTCATCATTATTCTCATTCCACCCGGAAATATACAGGAGGCCGCCGTCAATATAAATATTCAGGCCTCTGACCGTCCCTCCCTGCTCATAAAGCACCTGCCGGGTATTGATGTCCGTACCGGTCCGGAAGGCAACAATGATGGATTTCTTGTCATACGGGCCGCCGGTATTCAGGTCTGCATGATTGGCGATCCCGAGATACTGCCCGGGTGAATCCCCGAACCGGATGACAGGCTTTCCATTCCAGTTATCGGCTGCATTATCCCTGTATGTCGGCCTTGCTGCTCCTGTCTGTGTCGCATCATGGCTGTTGCCTGTGGCGTCTTCCCATGTACTGACAGGATCACCATCGGTCAGCCCGGGAGCATAGGTTGATCGCAACCATACTTTGTTCTGGTTGAAATTGGCAACACCACCCGGACCCAGCCAGCCCAGTCCGTCATCATCCAGTATACTGTAGAAATGGGAGACATTCCCGCCCAATGTGGCATTTACCGGAGAGGAGAGCGTAGCTACAATGTTTTCCGTCGGTTCTTCGATGGCATCATCGATTACAGAAAACTGTACGATGCCGGTGGTCGATCCTGCGGAGATGGTCAGGGTACCCGGGGTAAGGTCATAGTCGATACCATTCGTGGCTGATCCGCCGGTCTTTGCATAATCCACCTCCACATCCTTGCCCGATACCTGGGAAAGCTGTACCTCCAGATTTACGGTTTGGAAACTTTCCGCACCGCTGGAACTGGTTTGTGTAAACTGCACGGTTGGGGGTGCGTCGTTGTCCAGGATCGTGTCGGCAAAGCTCGTATTTGTTCCCAGGTTCACATCCAGGGAACCCGTTCCCACCAGTTCAACGATCATGGTTTCATCGTACTCATCCAAGTTGTCGTTGTTCACCTGCATGGAAATGAAGCCCTGAGTGTCCCCGGCAGGGATAGTCAGGGTATCGTCCGGGAGCGTGTAATCCACACCGCCGCCTGTGGCATTTCCCCCGGTAACTGCATAGGCTATTTTGAGGTCGTTGGTCGGATGGGCAGAGCTTAGTGAAACTTCAATAAGAACCGGTGTGCTGCTTTCATCCTGGGAGACGCCTGCCAGGGTAAAATCGGCTGTTCTTGGATTATCATTGTCGTTGATGGTGCGGGTATGAACCGTGTCGCTGCCGATGTATCCAAAAGATGGATTTGAGAGCCTTAGAATTATGGTTTCGTCGCTTTCCACGGTCGCATCATCAACGATGGTGATGTCTATCGTTCTGGAAGTGGTTCCTGCAGGAAATGTGAGCGTACCATCCGCCAGGGTATAATCTGCCCCGCCTCCTGTTGCTGTACCTCCTGTGACGGTATAATCCATATTCAGGGCAGAACCTAGTGCATAATTCAGCTGTACCGTCAGGGTTGCCGGAGTGACGTTCTCCGCACCATTGGATGCAGGTTGTGCGAATTTAACTACCGGTCGGAAGATGCCAACGGTTAGGTAAGCTCCATCCGAGATGGTAACATTTGCCGCTGTATATTCTCCCGAAACGAGGCTGAGCGGTACCTGGGTGGCGCCAGCGGCGAAATTCCCGTCCGCATCGACCAGCAGGACCATCTGGTCGTATTCAGCGGGTCGCGCGGCCAGGAGGTTTGTATCGATACTGATGGTCACCGTGCCGGGGTCACCCGACCGGTCAACCCGCCATTCCCTGGCGATCCTCTGCATCTCTGATCCGGGTACCTCTGAAGTGCTCCAGGACCCGGCCAGGCCCCCGTCATGCCCGAAAAGCATATATTCTCCATCGTCCAGTCCGCTGGCATTGCTGATCTTAAGGATTCCGGCAGACTGTGCAACGGTATGGATGTTGCCGGCATCCACCCTGCCAATGCCTGCCACATTCCGCCCATGCAAAGCATCGAAGGCAAAAAGATCATTGCTGACGGCAATACCGTATTTTGATGACAGATAGTTTTCAACGATGATGCGCTGGGCCTCATTCAGATCGGTATTGTAGACAACGATCTCGGCCATATCACCCTGGAAATACCTTGTGGAGCTGAAAGTTCCGGTGCCACTGAGTCCCGCGCCAATATAGTAGAAATCATCCGCTGTGGTCGGAATATTGTTTGAACCGCCGCTGGAGGTCTGTCCCAGGGTCACCCCATTCAGGAATCCTTCGTATTCACCATACCGGGCTCCGGAGAAATTACGGATGACACCAATCTTAAAGGTATCAAGAGTAAAACCGTTGTCAAATATCCTGTTCCCGTTGTTAAAACGGATGGCGGACAGGTACTCGATCCCGTAATGGCGGATGTTGCCTCCTGAACCGCTTGCTTCCCCTATGAATAATCCGGTATTGTCCTGGTCAGCTGTTTCTGTGTTTTTGGCCACCATAAATACCGTTGATGGTCCGGATCCGGATATTCCGAGGGAAAGGTTGGCTCCGAGGTAGTCGCCGTTGGTGCCTCCGTTATCATCAAAACGGATCACCGGTTTCCCGTTGAGCACTCCGGTTGCATATTCAGGTTCCTGGTTGACTCCCAGGTGAAGCGCATTATGGTTATTCCCCGATATATCCCCCCAGACCAGGACATCCGTCCCGCTGGTGCTGACCAGGGTATCGGCCATGAGCCAGAGCTTGTTAATATTCAGGTCTCCCACTCCACCGGGGCCCGTATACCCGGTATAGTCGTTGTCATTGATGGTAAACGTATGGGTGGTCTGGGCTCCGAGAACTGCATTCGCGTTCACATTGGCTATCAGGAGGTCGATGGTCTCTTCCGTCTCAATCTCCGTATCGTCGACTAAATCAATGCTTATATAATATATGGAATCCCCGGGATCGATCTGAAGGCTGCCGTCTGCCAGTGTATAATCGATACCTCCACCTGTAGCGGTCCCTCCGGTGACGAAATAATCAGCAGTAACGGTTAATCCAGACACAGCGGATAATGTAACTGCCTTTAACG
>CAZVLG010000440.1:0-24449 GCA_964627835.1 uncultured Bacteroides sp. | reverse complement strand
GGGTTTGACCCATATGGAGGAACCGGTGTCCAGGGTGCTCCATTCATATGAATCTGCGCCGAAGGCAGTCAGCTGGATACTGTCGCCGGAGCAGATGAGTGTGTCCTGGGTAAGGGTAACCACCGGGCTTTCATATACGGTGACGGTGGACCAGGTAGTATCCGAAGTAAAGGCGTTGTATGCGATCAGCCTGACATCGTAGGTACCCGGATTATGGTAGTAAACGGCTATAACCGAATCTTCATAGCTCCCCATAGAGGGTTCCCCTCCTACGAAGTACCAGTTAATGGATGTGATATCCCCGTAAGAGGAATCGGTAAATTCAATGATCCCTTGGGGACAGGTACCGGGTTCATGGGTAATCATGGCTGCTTTTGGCGGCACCCCGACCGTGATCATACCGGTCATGACCTCGGCATCGTCCTGGCTGCCGTCCGAAACGGTCAGGGACACGGTATAGACGCTGTCGGTGGTGTAAGTATGGGTTGGATGCCGGTCTGTCGAACCGTTCCCGTCCCCGAAATCCCAGGTCCAGCTGTTAACGGCCCCGGCTGATTTATCGGTGAACTGGACCTCCAGCGGGTACACACCGCTGACCGGATCTGCGGAAAATGCCGCCACGACCGGTGCAGCCGGATCGGGCACGGTCAGGAAAGGGGAATAGGGGATAACCCCGGAGAGATCAATATCATCATTTTTATCCCAGATCATGTTGTCGATGGTGCCTGAGAGAGGCGTGTTCCAGAAATTATTGGTTGCGGTCATGTCGGTACCACTGCCAAAGTATCCAACTGCGATTTTCGTGGTATCCATGAAGGTGTTGTAATGTACCTTCCACTGGGCTCCCGCTTCCGCCCTCCGGTTCTCAATACATGAATTACCGGTCCAGCTCATGAAAGTGTTTTGCAGAATGTATATGTCAGCGTTGTTAGACAGTATGGAGATCCCGCCGAAATTGGCAAAGACGTTTTTCTGTATCATGAGGGTATCCCGGGGGAGGGGGATCCACATCTGTTGCATATCCCGGATGTCGCAGTTTTCAAGGATATAACTGCCCCATCCTGCGGTGCCGGCGGTATAACCGGCGACATTGCCCCCGGTGGCTTCAGCGTACTTGATCTCAATATGGAAATACGGGCCGTCCGTGCCGTTCTTTCCCTGGGCAATATACAGGTTGGTCAGGTGTATGTGGTCAGCCGGTGTACCAACGGCATAGAATGTTCCACGGACGGTCAGGATATGGTTTTCCCCTTCGATTTCGACCCCGGGATCAATGGTCAGGATTATGTTATCCGCAATGTTGACATCGCCGGTCAGGGTGTATGGCGAGCCTGCCAGGTCCCACGTTGTATTGGTCAGGATATTCCCGCTCACGTCAGTTGCACCGTAAACCGGTAAAATGGAAAGCATCGGGATAAGAAACAGGGTAGAAAACTTTTTCATAACGGCAGTGTTGAATGGTTATTTCCCTTATACGATTAACACACTAATTGGTTAAGCAATATATGAAAAACGCCCGGCATTTTATGCTGCCGGGCGAAATTCCTGTTACCGATGGTCTGGCGGGCAGGGGCTTTTGCGCGCGGATGAACTTAAACGGGTGCTATCCCTCCGTGCCAGGTGTTGGGACCCTGATTTGTTCTCCGCGTCATCGCACGATCAGTTTGCCCCTGAATACCGATGGACCTGAGATCTCGATGGAGTAATACCCGGATTCAAGTCCCCCGCGCTCAAGCATCACCTCGCCTGTTGTGATCCCGCTAAGGGTCCGGACCATCTTTCCGGTAACATCCCTCAGGAAGAGGGTGTATTCCTCGTTTCCTGTATTCCGGAACCGGACAGTGGCAAACCCTGTCATGGGATTGGGATAAACGGATACCGGCCCGTAACCATTGGGCTGTAGGCCAACCACATCATTGATGTTTATGGTAAAGGCCTTGCTGTAGCTGAGGCTGTCGACACCGTCGTCCTGTGTCTGTATCCGGATGTTCAGGCTGGTCTCGGTCTCGTAATCGAAGACCCTTGCGGACAGGAGCGAATCACCCTTTATGCTGAAGTCGGCATTGTCGTCATCCCCGGTTCCTGAGACCAGGGCATAGGCATGCATATCCAGGGTGTCCAGGTCAGCGGTTGACAGCAGGGCGATCAGGGTGCCCGCCGGCAGGCCTTCATCTATGTTGTTGGTGCTCAGGCTGATGTCTGTCGGTGCATTATTCGTGCTGACTTTCAGCTTGTTGTCATCCAGGTTGGACAGGGAATGGCTGTACGGGCCGGTACCTGCTTTTCTGGCTGCCCCGGTGGGAGTGCAGGCACTGAAAAGTACTCCTTCAACCCGGTAGTAGTACCTGGTCTTCCAGGAAATGGTCCTCGGGTCCGTGTACTTGAATACATACCCGGAGACGGAATCCAGGAGCTGCAGGCCCGTTGAATCCGTTCCCCCGTAGATGAAGTGCGTCTTAAAGGTCAGCTGGCCGCTCTCCGTTTCGTACAGGCTCCAATCCAGGTTGTGTCCCCCGGCAGTATTCCTGCTCACCTGCAGGTGGATGGGCTGATGGTAATCGCTCAGTTTCGACTCGTTCCCGCAGGTGTCAATGAGAGATATTTTATACCGGTAGGCCTGTTTCCTGGGATCCGAACCCGCATCGACGAACTGGCTGAGCGAGTTATAATCCACCAGGCCGATCTCCGAGTAAACGCCGGCCGTGGTGGTTTCCCTCAGTATCCGGAAGAAATCGGTGCCAACCTCATCCGTCTTCTCCCAGACCACCATATTCTTCTCCGTATCGGAATCGATCGTAACCAGGCAGATCTTCTCCTTTTCATAGGGCCTGGCAAAACATCCGTACCCGCTCTGGTTGGTCCTGAACACCCAGAGATCCGGGATGAATGTTTCGTCGGTTACTTTCCCGGCAGCAACATACCCGTTATCCGAGGTGAGCGTCACCGAATTAATCAGGTAATCGTCACCGGTTTCAGAAAAGGACTTTTCCCATACCACGTTTCCATTCGGATCCAGCTTTAAGAGGCCGGCGACGCCATCCCGGTTGGCCGCAACAATGTATTCCAGCGAACCGGTTTCGGCAAGGGATGGAGAGGTGCCCGGACCAAATGATTTGGACCAGATTTTATTTCCATCCCCATTGACTTTCAGGACATACAGGTGCATATCACCGCCATCGCTGTAAGTTTCCCCCGAAATAATAAAATCATTTTCGAATGTTTCCTCCAGGCAATACCCGATCTGGTGTGCAGTGTCATGAATTACGCTGCTCCATTCGAGCGTCATATCCTTGTCGAATTTCCGGATCTTCACATCCCAGTCCCCCATACCATCGCTTGAATACAGGATGGCAAATCCGCTGTCTGCGGTTGTTGCAAGGTACCGGGGATTAGCCTCATCTGTCATTGACCAGAGGGAATCGCCTCCTGCATCCACATGCAGCAGGGTCGCAACATCGGTACCTGGGTCACGTGCAAGTACCATGTATCCTCCCTTATAGGCCTTCACGTTCAGGGGATCAAGGGTTGGTGTATAGGTGAAGGACTTTTCCCAGACTTTCGCTCCTCCCGGATCTGTCTTAATCAGCAGGGGATACCTGCTGGTCCCGGACTGCCACAGGGCCAGGATCAGGAAGCCCCCGTCCGCCGCCTGGAGGATGTCCACAGCAGATTCGGCATCAGAGGTACCATAGGTCTGGGTCCACAGGGTATCTCCCCGGCCATCCATTTTGATCAGCAGGATGTCCTTCTTGCCTGCACCGCGGGAGTCCGTATGGCCGATGGTGGCGAATTGTCCCTCGCAGGTCTGAATGGCTTTGATCCCCTGCTCAAGTCCCGGGTCACCTAAGATCCTCCGGAATTCAGCCTGGACTTCTATTCCTGTCAGGGTGAATTCTCCGGATTCAAACGAGCTGAATTCATCACCCGCAAGGAGGACGGCGCAGGAGCTTTCCACGGAGTAATACCCGTTGCCATTAAGACAGCAGATCCCGTCTCCGCCGTAATCCCGGATGGTGAAGGTGATTTCCTCGTCGACGGGGACACAAACACTGGTTGCATAGAGGGTATTGTTCCCGTAACTCTCGTAGAGAACCCTGTAATAGGTCGTATCGGCAACACGCAGGTCCCACATGGTCTCACCCCCGAAATTGTCTGTCATAATGTTTACGGTGATCTCCTTGTACCCGGGCTGGCAATTGGTATAGTATGACCCGAGGTCCTGGATGATAACGGAGCCCGATTTGGCATTACCCTCGTTATCGCTTACATTCACCGTATAGGTGCCCGGGTAGAGGTTCCGGATGGCGTCCAGGGTATCCCCCGTTGACCAGAGATAGGAGTACGGCGGGGATCCGCCCTGCACCCTGACCCTGGCCCGGCCTTCCGGAAGATCCGAATGCGAGTCGTCCTTGTCGAAGAACAGGTTCAGGGTAGTATCTTCGTTTACCAGCACCATGGTGCCCCATACGCTCGGATGGTTCCAGGCATCATCGGAGATGGCATTCCAGGCAAGAATGGCCTCCCTGAAGTTCCCGTCATTGTCGTTAATGGTGATCTCGAGGCCGAGCTGCAGGCCTTCCGCCGGTTCATCGATCCGGATGGCCGACCACGGGAATTTATATTCCAGGTTGTACCCCACCGGGGTTAAATAATCAGCGAATTCGATCAGTCCCGTATCAACCCATTCCGGTTGCCCGTTGTACCAGTGGCTCATATCCGAATGGTTATAACGAAAGCGGAGTTGCACATCATTGGTATCGTATCCGGATGCCACTTTTTCATTTCCCATGTCCAGGTAGATTTCCATTCCGTCAAAGTCCCACAAGGCCCCCGGGGTATCCCAAACCACGCTGTCGTCTGTAATATTAACCATTATGTACAGGGCGTCCTGGTCCCACATGGTCCTGAAGCTTGCGGACAGGTCCCCCTCGGACTCCGATTCACCCGCAGCAAATTTATCCATCAGGTTGGTGGTGCTAAGGCTGTTCCAGCCTGCATCCACCTGCCCGTCGATCACCGGTGGTGTAAGCGCCGGAAGCACGGGTGTGAGGCTCAGGGTGGATATGGCCAGGAGGGATTTTTCGGATTCTTCTCCCGTAAGGGGACTGATGGCAGATACATAGATGTTATAGTTTGTTTCGGGTTCAAGCCCGATAACACGGAACTGGTGTACTGCCGAGCTCCCTTGATAGTCTTCCCCCAGGTAAATATTATATGATTCCCCGGGCACATTCGTCTGGGAGGCCCAGGTCAGGGCAACGCTGGACTGGGATGGGAAGCCCTTCAGTTCCACCGGTGCCCCGGGCGAGCCGGAGGCCATGATGTAGGACGGCACCAGGCGGGGGTTTCCGTTGAGGACTCCCAGGTTGTTATAGGAGCTGTTGTCAAAGACCACGTTATTGCTGATGTCTTCGAAGGTATACCAGGCAAGCATATCCGGGTCGGACGGTGAAGCCCCCTGCCGGAGATCGGTGAAGATCTCCTGGGGGGTCCTGGCTTTCTTCCATACGATGACATCGTCTACGATCCCGGCCAGGTGTTCCGAAGGAAGATGGTAGTCGTATTCCATGCCCAGGCTGAGCCTGGAGCCGGTGACCGCCCTGCGATTCTCGGCCCAGAATGTCGCCGATTGAATCCCGTTCACATAGATCTTTCCGTTGTTGTACTGATCCACCGTTGCGGCAAAGTGGTACCACTGGCCTCCTGCCATGGAAGTGGTCCCTCCCCACATAGGCCAGCCATAGTACATGAAGATGCCCGCATAGCTGAAGACAAAATTATTTTCCCCGTCCCCGACCCCGTAATTCATGGCAAAGAGGATCCCGTACTCGGGTTTGACCCAGCATTCGAAGGTGTATTCAGCATTATCCTCGATCATGTCATCGACCACATTGTTGAGGACAATAAAGTCATCGGCACCATCGAGCAGGAGGGCGTTTGCATTGACCGGCAGGTCGCTGAGCGTTACGTAGAAGTCCTTGCACCCGTTCACCCCATATGCCCTTGCACTCTGTGTCCAGTCCACGCTGTTATTGAAGACAATGGAAAGGCCCTTGACAATGGCATCCCCCGTACCGTAAAACTCGGACGGTGTGATGGTGATTGAATAGGTGCCGTCCCCGTTGGGCAGCAGGGTGGGTTCGGTTCCGTCATATCCAAGTCCATCGAACCCCACCCAGTGGTTCCATGAGACATCCGGTTCGCCGACCAATACGGCCGAGGAATGCATTCCGATCTGGGGAACTCCTTCCAGCCCGCTTGAATCCCATTCCGGGACGCAGGCCAGGGATGGATCCAGGGTGATGGTAATGGGTTCGTGCCCCGTCGTGTTCAGGGGCTCGATGCGAATAATGTCCCTGTTCGACTGTTCCAGGATCGGGGGCAGGAGGGTAAGTTTTCCCGAATAGAAACGCCAGGCATAAACATTGTTCCAGAGGCTGTTGATTGCGATCTTATGAGAGCGTTCGTTGCCTTCGGTGTCCAGGTCCTCCGCCGTAATATCGAAGGAGAAGAAATCTCCCGGATTCACCGGCGCTGATAATCCAAGGGCCTGATCCCACGGCAGTTTGATCTCCATGGTGTACATGCTGCCGTGGTTCACGTAAACGAAGTCGATATTGGATGCATAGGTTCCCACGGTCTCATTGGCCACCTGGGTAAAATCGGTGCGGCTGTCGTATATCGAGTCCGATCCGCAGTTGATCATATACTGGCGGTCACCGTCATCCGCATTCCATGCCCAGTGTCCCAGTCCCGCGATGTCTGTCCCCATCCTTGCCGGGTTGTACGGAAAGTGTTCCCCCCAGTATATGTCAATGACATCCCGGCGGTCGGAGACCTGCCGTACACTTTTTTCGGACTCGATGATGGTATCGTCCTTGACTTCGATCAGAATATACAGGTTATCCTCGTCCCATGCAAACCTTGTCTTAGCCGAAAAATCCTCCAGGCTGGGCGCTGGACTGTAGGCAAACCCGACGTCGAAAAACACCCTGTTGATCGAAAAGACGGGGTAAAGTTCCCAGGACGGATCCACGATGCCATCGATCAGGATCGAACTGTCCGGTTCCAGCTTGAAGGCAAAAATCGGGTCCCGGTTATAAACCGAGTCCTGAACCTCTCCGTAATTATTCCCGGCATTGAACCAGGGCATGACCCCGGTAACCTGAGCGAGCAGGTTTGCTGAAATGAAAAGCCATACAGCGGGAATAATGATCGATGTTTTTAGTTTCATGATGTTAAGGTTTTAGCGTTGTAATCTAGCTTGAATCAAATGATTTTTATATGTTATAGTAAGATCATTTCCAGCCATAATGGTTTGAATATACATAATATTCTTGAGGATATCGCAGGTCTTCAGATCAAGTTGTGGATTTGTCATCAAGTTAAGACAATTTGTGTAAAGTAACAAAATGCAGGGCTGTCAAAAGCGTATACTTTATTGTCAATTCATGCGTTACTCTTAGGATGATTGAACATTGCGCAGCGCATATTTTCATTACTTTTGCCAGGTCCCGGTATGAAACCTGAATTAAAATACATCCTCATCCTGCTGTTCGCCATGGCCGGGGTATTTTCCTGCGAACGTTACGAGACTTACCGGGGACCGGATGCCTGGCTTGGATTTTCAACCGACACGGTTTTTTTTGACACCATCTTTACCACCATCGGATCAGCCACCAAAAAACTGAAGATCTACAATCGCTATGACCAGCCCCTGGAAATTTCCTCCATTGAGCTGGCCGGGGGACTAACTTCCGTGTTCCGACTCAACATCGATGGGTACCCCGGACATTCGGCCACCAACGTGGAGATCCCGCCGAAGGATTCCCTCTACATCTTCGTGGAGGTGACCCTTGATCCGAACAGCCTGGATTCCATCCTGGCCATCCATGACAGCATCGTGTTCAATACCAACGGGAACCTGCAGGATGTGAACCTGGTGGCCTGGGGAATGGATGTGCATCTATTCAGGCAGGATACCATCGGGACCGGCACATGGGTGAACGACAAACCCTACCTTATCCTGGATTACCTTATCCTGGATTCACTCGAGACACTGACGATTGAAGAAGGAGTCAGGATATATATGCACCGGAATGCAATCCTCATTTTCAAGGGAACGCTGAAGGCTCACGGCAGCCTTGACAATCCGATCGTGATACAGGGAGACCGGCTGGAATATATGTACAGGAACGTCCCGGGTCAGTGGGGATTGCTCTGGTTCTGGCCGGGAGCCAGGGAAAACGAGCTGGATTATGTGAACATAAAGAACGGTATTATCGGACTGATGGCGGATACGGTAATTACGCCGGATGTTCCCAACCTGAGCATCCGGAATTGCAGGATCGAAAATATGTCATCGGCGGGTATCCTGGGACAGGGAACCAGTATCCATGCAAGCAACACCGTAATAGCGAACTGCGGGCAACTGGCCGTTTTTCTCAATATCGGAGGAAGTTACGAATTCTACCATTGCACAATCGGCAATTACTGGGGTTCAGGGTATTCAAACCGAACCACCCCCTCGCTTGCCATGACCAATTATTACCCAGATATTTACGGCGGGATACAGGTCCGGCCCATCGAAAAAGCCTACTTCGGGAACTGCATCATATATGGAGACAAGGAATACGAGATCATCGTCGATGCGCATGCTGAAAGCGATATCCCATATCTTTTCGACCATTGCCTGATCAAGGCGGACCCGGAAGAATTCGACCTGAGCGATCCGGATCATTTTGTAAATGTGATCAACCGCGAGGATCCGCGCTTCGTTGATACTAAAAACAACAACCTGGCTCTGGACACCCTGTCACCTGCCAAGGATAAAGCATTGTATGACATTGCTGTTCAGTACCCCTTTGACATTAAGGGCGACAGCCGGCTGGACGATCCGGGTCCCGATATCGGAGCCTACGAACGCATCGAGAACGATTCCATATCAAGATAACCGAAGCCAACCTTTCCGGCTCAACGCCCATCGTTGATATTTCAAAATTGTCGGTCCGGGCTGAAAGATTTTCGTGTACAGGAATACGTGAAATGGGTCCTTCCGTCATTCATGTATGATGAAAGGACTTATTTTCATGCTGCTGATCTGCTCGATCCCGTTATTTGCCCAGGAGGGGAGGGGGGACCTGCGGTTTGTGTTTTATAATGTGGAAAATCTTTTCGATCCCTTCGATGACAGCCTGTGCCTGGACAATGAGTTCCTGCCGGGAGGTGACAGGCACTGGACCTGGGAGCGTTTTCTGTTAAAGGAACAGCGGATCTATAAGGTCCTGGCCTCGATCGGCGGCTGGAGACCACCGGAGCTTATCGGACTCTGCGAGGTGGAAAACCGTTTTGTACTCAACTGGCTTACGCGGGAGACCCCGCTTTTAAAATACAATTACCGGTTGATCCACCGGGATTCCCCGGATAAGCGGGGCATAGACCTTGCCCTGCTTTACCTGCCTTCGCATTTCCGGCCGCTGGCATGCAGATGGATCCCCGTCTTGCAGGGCCGGGAGCCAAGCAGGGACATCCTTTATGTAAAGGGACTGGTAATGGACCGGGATACGGTCCACCTGATCATCTGCCACTGGCCCTCCAGGTGGGAAGGGTACCTGGAAAGCCTTCCGGACCGGTTGGAGGCGGCACGGCTTGTCCGGGAACTGGCGGATTCCATCGGACAGGCCGGAATGGGTGCCAGGATACTCATCGCAGGAGACCTGAACGATGAGCCCGGCGATCCCAGCCTGTCAACCATCCTCCGCGCAAGGATGCCGGAAATACCCAAGATACCAGAGACGCCCGAGACATCCGAAACAACCGAGATACCCGAGACATCTGAAACACCCGAGATACCAGAGACATCCGAAACACCCGAAACACTCCTTTTCGATGCCTGCCGGTCTGAAACCATTCTGAGGGACAGCTCCCTGTCCGGTACCTCCATCTATGATACCCGAACACCCGGCAGGCTGCGTGATGATGTGCACGGGACCCTTAAATACCGGGGCCGCTGGTACGAGTTCGACCACATTTTTGTGAATGGTGCATTCCTCAAGGACAGCAGCCTGTATGTAAGGCCCGGCGGTAAAAAGATTTTCGCCCCGGATTACCTGCTGGAGGCAGATCCGGGTTCGACAGGCAGACGGCCGTTCAGGACCTACCAGGGGTATGCATATCACGGAGGTTTCAGTGATCATCTGCCGGTATACATTGATCTCTGGAGAAGCCAGTAAATTTCCAGACGGCTTTATTACGGATCCCCGACGGACCTGCCTTTCAATCCGGCTGCTGCGGGAACCCGGGAAGGATGCGAACCTGACGTGAGTTGGAACCTATCGTGAGTTGAAACCTGACGTGAGTTGGAACCTGACGTGAGTTGGAACCTTTGGGGAGTTGAACCCCGGGGGCCCAGTGGGTATGATTACCGTACAGGTGTGTGCATTCACCAGGAAAGAAAGTCTATTTCTTAACGGGTTTTAGTCCCAGTTCCTTCCCCTTCTCAAGCATAAGCGCGTAGGCTTCTTCGTGATCGTTGCGAATGATCCCGTCCAGGATGGCATCCTTGATATGGTCCTTGATGATGCCCACCGGTTTTGAGGGAGGTATCCCGAAGGTTGCCATGATCTCCTCCCCGGAAACGGGGGGCTGGAAATTACGGATGGCATCCTTTTCTTCAAGTTCGGCTACCTTCTGCCTGACGATACGGAAGTTTTTAAGGTGCCGGCGGATCGTCTTCTCGTTCTTCGAAGTGATATCCGCCTCGCAAAGCATCATGAGGTCTTCAAGATCTTCGCCTGCATCAAATACCAGGCGCCGGATGGCTGAATCGCTTATACCTTCCGGTGAGAGTGCCATCGGACGAAGATGCAGGAGCACCATTTTCTGCACGTATTTCATTTTTTCATTCATGGGAAGCTTCAGCTTGCGGAAGATGCCGGGTACCATTTTCGAGCCGACAAATTCATGTCCGTGAAAGGTCCAGCCAAGGTCCTTGTCGTATCGTTTCGTCAGGGGCTTGGCTATATCGTGCAAAACGGCAGACCACCTGAGCCAGAGATCATCCGTAACTTCTGCAAGATTATCCAGGACCTGGATGGTATGGTAAAAATTATCCTTGTGCCGCTGCCCATTCTCCTCGTGCACTCCCTTTAAAGCCTGGAATTCAGGGAAGATCAGCGCAAGCAGGCCGGATTGCTCAAGCAACCTGAAGCCGACGGAAGGCCTTGGTGAAAGCAGTATGCGGTTGAGTTCATCCGAGATCCGCTCCCTGGATACGATCTCAATGCGATAAGCGGATTTTTTAATGGCCCTGAATGTATCCTTTTCAATTGTAAATTCAAGTTCGGTGGCGAAACGGATGGCTCGCATCATTCTGAGCGGATCGTCCGAAAATGTTTGCTCCGGGTCAAGAGGGGTTCTGAGTATTTTTTTCTCTATATCTTCCATGCCCCCGAAAGGATCGACCAGTTCACCGTATGTATCCGGATTCAGGGAAATGGCCATGGCGTTGATCGTGAAATCACGCCTTTTCTGGTCATCTTCAAGAGTGCCGTCTTCAACGATGGGCTTCCGGGAATTTCTTCGATAGGATTCTTTTCGGGCACCTACAAATTCGATTTCATGACCCCCGTATTTAATCATCGCCGTGCCAAAATTCCTGAAAACGCTGACCGGCATATTCCCCCCAAGACGGTTTGCACATTTTTTTGCCAGTTCGATCCCACTGCCCTGGACGACAATGTCAATATCCTTTGTCAAGCGCCCCAGGATGCAGTCCCTCACAAATCCCCCGATCACAAATATGGGATTGCCATCCTCTTCTGCCACGCCGGCAATTAACTTGAAAATCTTATCATTAAGACATTTATTCATATATAGATATGACAAATTGTACCCTATATGACAAAATTACAATAAAATCATGAGTTCCTTGACCATGGCACATGATTTGCCATATAGCGGTTAATTCGTATTTTTGCAGATATTTACATTTGTTCATATAAAACAGAATATTATGACCGAGCATCTTACAGCGGACACCTTTAAGGAGAAAGTTTTCAATTACGAAGTTAACAAGGAGTGGAAATTTGAAGGAGAAAAACCATGTGTGATAGATTTCTATGCAGACTGGTGCGCACCCTGTAAGATGGTTGCTCCCATACTCGAGGAATTATCCGAAGAGTATGCAGGTAAACTGGATATTTACAAGGTGAATACCGAAGAAGAGCGTGAGCTCTCCGCAATTTTCGGGATCCAGAGCATCCCGTCAATGCTGTTTGTCCCCAAAGACGGACAGCCCCAGATGGCAATGGGTGCCTTGCCGAAGGACACCTTAACTAAGGCTTTCAAAGACGTTTTAAGCGTGGAATAAGACTGAGCATGGGATAAGACTGAGCATGGGATAAGACCGTGAATCTTTGAACAAATCGCGGTCCTTATAAAATAAAGATGGCCGTTTCAGGGGAATACCCTGGAGCGGCTTTTTTGTTTCCGGCAGATCCTTATAAACCGGATTTCAGGGGATTGGCCCGGATCATAGGCCAGGTATTTTATACATCCCGGCTATTGACTGCTTTTAGATTTTCCATATCTTTGTAATACTATCTCTAAGGGGGTGCCTTAACAGGACGGGCTGAGATCATACCCTTAGAACCTGATCCGGGTAATGCCGGCGCAGGGAAATTAGGAACGATGGTTAATCAATATTAAAACCTGTATTATGAAATCCTGGATGATCGTCATTCTGGCGGCCACCGTGTTTGTGCATGCCCATGCGCAGTCAACGCTTACAGGGACGGTGACCGATACCGGGGGACAAGCGCTTACCGGCGCCAACGTTTACATCGACAAGACTTTCCGGGGAGGCATCACCGATGTTAACGGAAAATACCGCATCGCCAATCTGTCCCCCGCCCGATATACGGTAAAGGCTTCCTATATCGGGTATGAAACCATGTCGGCAGAAATTGAGATTACCGGCGAATCCCGGCTTGACTTTACCCTGCAGGAGACCACGGTATTGGCCGAAGAAGTAATGGTGGTATCTACCCGGGCCGGGCGTAGTTCACCCGTTGCCCATACAAATGTTACAAAGGAAGAGATAGCTGAGCGGAACCTGGGACAGGACATTCCCTTTCTGCTGAGCCTGACCCCCTCCATGGTCACCACTTCTGATGCGGGGACCGGCATCGGATATACCAGTTTCAGGATCCGGGGGACGGATATGAACCGGATCAATGTCACCGTAAACGGCATTCCCCTGAACGATTCCGAATCCCATGGTGTATGGTGGATCAATATGCCTGATTTTGCTGCCTCTGTTGACAATGTGCAGATCCAGCGGGGAGTGGGCACATCAACCAACGGGGGCGCAGCTTTCGGTGCGAGCATGAATTTCCAGACCTTTACCATGAGCCCCGATCCATACGGCGAGCTGAGTACCGCATACGGATCATTCAATACATGGAAAAACAGTCTTTCTGTCGGAACAGGGATGCTTAAAGACCGTTTCACGCTGGATATGCGCCTGTCGAAGATCAATTCCGACGGGTACATTGACCGTGCATTTTCGGATCTCAAGTCCTTTTTTGTTTCCGGAGCCTGGTATGCAGAGAAAAGCCTTTTAAAGCTGAATGTTTTCTCGGGGAAGGAATACACCTACCAGGCCTGGTACGGGGTTCCATCTGAATTGTTGGAAAGGGACCGGACATTCAATCCTGCCGGAATGATCATCTCCCCGCAAGGCGATACTACGTTTTACGACAACGAAACCGATAATTACCAGCAGGACCATTACCAGCTTTTCTACTCCAGGGAACTGGGCAGGCGTTTTATCTTAAACACGGCCTTGCATTACACCTACGGGAGGGGTTATTTTGAAGGATACCGCCAGGATGAGTCCCTTGCAGATTACCAGATTGACGACGTAATCACCGGCAGCGATACCATCACCGAGAGTGACCTGATCAGGCAAAAATGGCTGGATAATGATTTCTACGGATTTACCTGGTCCCTGAATTACAAATACAGGAAGATCGAGGCCTTCTGGGGTGGAGGATGGAACCGCTATGAAGGCAGGCATTTCGGCAAGGTGATCTGGGCAAGGTTCGCCGGCGATTCCGAGGTTGATCATGAGTGGTACCGGAACAATGCCACGAAACGGGACTGGAACATGTATGTAAAGCTGAACTACCGGATCGGAACCCAGCTTTATCTTTTCGGTGATGTTCAGTATCGAAGCATTGAGCATTATATCAAAGGAATCGATGATGATCTCAGGGATATATCGCAATTGCGCGTATACCAGTTTGCCAATCCAAAGCTGGGGGCTACCGTTGATATCAGCAGCCGGCAAAGGCTGGCTGCATCCATCGCCATGGGGCACCGGGAACCAAACCGGACCAATCTTGTAGATGCCGATCCTGCCAAACCGGTTCCTACCTATGAAACCCTTATTGATTATGAGCTTTCGTACCGATTGAACTTCTTAAAAGCTGTCCTGGATGCCAACTTATTTTATATGGACTATGATAACCAGCTGGTACTGACCGGTGAGATAAACGATGTGGGTGCGGCCATTATGAACAATGTGAAAGACAGCTACCGGGCGGGTATAGAACTGGCAATGGGATTTTACCCCCTGGAGCAGCTGCGCTGGGATCTTAACCTGACCCTGAGCCAAAACAGGGTCAGGAATTATACGGATTATGTGGATGATTGGGACAACTGGCCTGACCAGCTTGCCAATGCCCTGGGCGATCGGGACCTGAGTTTTTCCCCGCCGGTCGTGGGAGGGAGCAAGTTGAGATATGAGCCCCTTGAGGGATTGAGCATCACCCTGCTCTCAAAGTATGTCGGGCGCCAGTATATAGATAACACCCAGGCGGAATCAAGAAGCCTGGATCCTTACCTGATAAATGACCTGCAGGTCCAGTACCGGATCCGACCCGGTTTCATGAAGGAAATTGGATTGAACCTGATGCTGAACAATATACTGAACGAGAAATACGAAACCAATGCCTGGGTTTACAGGTATTTTTACGGTGGCTCAGAGTACAGTATGGACGGGTATTTTCCCCAGGCGGGATTTAATTTCATGGCAGGAATGACCTTAAAGTTTTAACTTTGGCCCTGTTTCATCATGCGGAACCTGCCTATCCTAATATCGATCCTGCTGCTTGCAGCCTGTTCAACATCAACACAGGAACGGGAAAATATTTTCCGCTACAATGAGTCCAAGGGCATTCCCACACTCGATCCTGCATTTGCGCGCAATCAGACCATAATCTGGCCGGTGAACCAGATCTTCAATGGTTTGCTGCAGCTTGACAAAGAGCTGGAAGTTCAGCCCTGTATTGCCCATTCCTGGGAATGCAGCCGGGATGGGACGGAGTACAGCTTCTACCTGCGCAGTGATGTTTTCTTCCATGACCATCCTGCATTCCCGCAGGGCAGGGGGAGAAGGGTCACGGCTGCAGATTTTGTATACAGTCTGAACAGGATCATTGATCCGGAGATCGCTTCCCCGGGCTCCTGGATCTTTAATGCAGTTGACAGGCATGCTGCCGGCAGCATTAATGGATTTCAGGCCGTTTCGGACACCGTTCTGAAAATTTTCCTCAGGGAACCCTTCCCTGCGTTTCCCGGACTTCTTACCATGCCCTATTGCAGTGTGGTACCCAGGGAGGTCGTGGATTCCCTGGGCGAAGAATTCAGGAAGGAGCCGATTGGCACGGGACCATTCCGTTTCAGGTACTGGAAGGAAGATGAAAAACTCATCCTGCTGAAGAATAAGCACTATTTTGAGCGTGATGAAGACGGGAATCCCTTGCCTTACCTGGATGCGGTGAACATCAGTTTTACCAGGGATAAGCAATCCGAGTTTATGGAATTCATGATGGGCCGGCTGGATTTTCTGTCGGGTGTACATGCTGTTTATAAAGATGAGATGATTTCCCGGAATGGTGTCCTTAACCCGGATCATGCAGACAGGATTAAAATGATCAGCCAGCCTTACCTGAACACCGAATACCTTGGATTTTTGCTTGACCCTCAGCTGGAAGCCACCCGTGAGAGTCCACTGCTCATCAAAGCGGTCCGCCAGGCCATAAATTACGGTTTCGACCGGGGAAAGATGATGAAGTATCTCCGCAATAACATTGGTATGCCGGCCACTTCGGGATTTGTACCAAGGGGGATGCCATCTTTCAGCCAGGAAGAGGTTCCGGGTTACACCTATGATCCGGACCGGGCCAGAGAACTCCTTTCCCAGGCCGGTTATCCTCAGGGCGAAGGCCTGCCGGAGATAACCCTTACCACCACTTCGGATTATCAGGACCTTTGCGAATACATCCAGCATGAATTGTATGAGGTCGGTATTATCCTTAATATCGAAGTTAATACGGGTGTTGCGTTCAGGGACCGCATGGCCAACGGACAGCTTGCCTTTTTCAGGGGGTCCTGGATTGCGGATTACCCGGATGCGGAGAATTATCTTTCCCTGTTCTACAGCAGGAATTTTAGTCCCTCAGGCCCCAACTACACCCATTTCAGCAAGCCGGAATACGACCGTCTCTTTGAACAGGCCCTGGGAACGATCGAGGAAAATCGAAGATACCAGATATACAGGCAGTTAGACAGGTTAATCATAAGCGAAGCCGCCATTGTTCCTTTGTATTACGACCAGGTGATTCTGTTTGTCCCGGTGGATCTCATGGGCCTGGAGTCTAACGCCATGAACCTGTTGAACCTAAAAAGGGTATACTGGTACGGGCTTGGCGGGGCAAACGAATAATTCCAGAAAGGTTGTATATTTGTGGCGAGACCACTGCATAACTTTTAAAATCAAAACCTATGTACAGTAAAGTCTGGGAACACTGCAAGTCTTCCGTGTGTTCTATCGATTTTTTAAGTCATGCAGGGACCAAGATCATCTCCTTTACCGGATTCAAGGTAAAGAAATACCTGGTCACAGACGATGTTATTGATAAATTCGAAAAACCTGCCGAGGTACTGATACGGTTTACGGAGGCTGAGATTGCAGATTCCGGGGAAATTCGGATGAATTTCAAGGATTTCCTGAATTGCAAGGTAAAAGTGAGTGCCAAGTTCAATCCTGGTTTTGTGCTGTTCAATATTGACCAGAAAGCTTTCAAGGCCATTCCATCACTCATGTGCAGTAAGAAGATCAATCATCGCATCGGTCATCCCGTTGCGGTGCTGGGATACCAGCTTGACCAGGAAAACCTGGCCATTAAAAGCGGAATCATTTCCTCCTATTACGCTCATAGCGATAGTTTTAACTCCATCCAGGTTGATTGTGCCATCCAGCAGGGGAATTCCGGGAGCCCGCTGATCTGTACCGAAACCCTTGAGGTTATCGGAGTGATCGGACATCGCCTGGCTGCCATAGCACGTTCCTACAAGGAAATAATGCGGATTATCAATGCCAATCTGAAAGTCCTGCAGGAGGCGGAGGGAAAAATAAATATGGAGGATATCGATCCCATCCAGGTATTGATCGCCAACCAGAACCAGATCAAACACCTGGCAACGGAATTTTACAGATCAACCAATATAAGAGTGGGATTTGCTGCCGATTTGTGTAATATGGCGGATTATTGCCCGGATCAGGAAGAGGACATAAGTTCCATTGAGACGGAAATGAATATTGATAATTAATCCGTTTCCTCGAGGCCTTCGATGACCTTCTGAATCTCTGCTTCCGTTGTTCTTAGTTTTTTCTTGCAGATATCAAGCAGGCTGGCAACGCGTTTGACCTTTCCGGTCAGTTCATCCACATCCAGTTCCCCGGTTTCGATTTTTTCCAGGATTTCTTCAATTTCAGCCATGGCTTCGCCATATGTCGGGTCTTTGCTCATGATCAGGTCTGTTCTTTATTGGGAAGGACAAAGCTGAATGTACTGCCCTTCCCCGGTTCGCTTTCGGCCCATATCCGGCCGGCATGTTTGTCAATAAATTCCTTGCACAGGATGAGTCCCAATCCCGTTCCTTTTTCTTCTGAGGTTCCCGGGGTGGATGGACCGTGGGCCAGGCTGAAGAGACTATCGAGCTGGTCTTTTGTCATGCCAACACCCGTATCCCTGACGGAAACGGAAACCCCATCAACTGCAGGTTCCGCGGAAACCTGGATCTTTCCGTTTTTTGAGGTGTACTTAATGGCGTTACCTATCAGGTTCCGCAGAATGGTGGAAAGGAGATTTACATCGGCAAATACCTGTAATCCATCCGCTACGTTAATTTCGATCGAGATGTTCTTCTTCTCTGACTGGATATCGAATATATTGACTATATCCTCTATGATGGGAAGGAGTTCTGTTTCCCGGGGATTGAATTCGATATTTCCGGATTGGGAACGGGACCATTCCAGCAGGTTTTCGATAAGCAGATGGATGTTTTTGGCAGCATCGTTTATGATCTTGCTGTATTTCTGTATCTCCTCCGATGAGTAATCCCTTGAATTCCCCGAAATAAGCTCGCTGAAACCCAGCAGTGCATTCAGCGGGTTCCTGAGGTCATGTCCAATGATTGAAAAGAATTTATCCTTTGTGGAGTTAAGTTCTTTCAGGTGCTTTTCGGATTCCTGAAGTTTCTTATTGGCTTTCTCAAGCAGAAGGTTCTTATCCTCCAGCAGCCGCGTCGTTTCCTTCTTAAAGCGATTCCGCTGAAGGTATATTATGAAGATCAGGATCAATGCAAATGTGAGGACAGTCAGCGAGATGATCCCGTATTTCAGCCGGGTTTGTTTAAGGCTCTGGATCTCATTGTCCATTCGCAACAGTTCGATCTCCTGTTGAAGGGACCGGGCACTGAATTTCAACTCAAGCTCCTTGATCTGTATCAGACCTTCCTGTGACATGATGCTGTCCTTTACCAGGTCGTACATTTTGTAAAGGTGCAGGGCCTGTTCATAGGCTCCTTTGCGGCTGTAATACTCCGAAAGGTTTTTATAATTTTCCTGAATTACAGGAAGCGAATTGATTTCCCTTGCCAGAACAAGGCTTTCCCGGAATGCGTTCAGTGCCTTCGGCAGATCTTTGGTTTGAAGGTATAATTTCCCGAGATTGGATTTGATGGTTGCCATCATGCCCTTGTCCCCCAACCCATGGCTGATCTCATATGCCCTCGCCTGGTACTGCTCTGACTGGGCATACAATCCCATAGCCATGGCCGTTTCCCCCAGGTTGGCCAGGGCAATGGAAAGATTGATCTCATTTCCGCTTTGCTCCGCAATATCGTATGCCTGTACAAAGTACTGGAAGGCGGTATCCAATATCTCATTTTCCATATATACCGCGCCGATGTTATTCAGGATGGGGAACAGCTGATGGTTATCGCCCAGTGCCCGGAACAAGTCGCCCGATTTTTTAAAGTATTCCAGGGCTCTCTGATCGTCATCCATGTTCAGGTAAACAGCGCCGATGTTGTTATAGGAGCTTGCAATGGTATTGCTGTCACCAAGTTCTTCACGCAAGTCGAGTGACTGAAGATAATAATCCATGCTGCGGGGGAAATCACCCAGCAGATAGTATGCATTGCCTACCATGTAAAGAGAAGTCGCGGTGAGGGAAGGATCATTTAAATCTTCGGAAATATTCTGAGCGTGGATTGCCATCAAGAGGCTCGTATCGTACGAACGCTGCCAGTATAATTCCGAGATCTGCCAGAAGAGGCGGATCCTTTCTTCTGGTGATGCGGATTCAAGCAGGTTTTCGAGGCTGTCAATTCGTGAATGCACCTGCGACCATCCGGGAATTTGGAATAACAGTATGGCCAGGGATAGTAATATCGTATTGCGGATCATAGATCAGCCGGATCTTTCCTTTGTTTTACGAAAGTAAAGTTTTTTTTCGATGTCTGTTACTGCACTGTTGATTTTTCCTCTATTCAGTTCGGTCTCGATCAAATCTCCCGGATTCAGACTTGCTGTATCTTTCAGGGCTTTCCCCCTGAATCTTGAAATGGAGAAGCCAAGTTTCAGTATCTGACCGGGTTCGGCATACGATAGCAGTTTTGCATAGTTCTCCAAGCGCTTCCGTTCATGCTCCAATGCATTGTTGATCTGTTGTTTCAACCTGCCGGATGCATGTGTCACCTCCAGTTTTTTCCTGAGATTTAAATTCATGGCACTGTTTTTCAGGTGTTCACCCTGGCGGATCAGCCGGATCAAATGATCCCCGATGGTCTGCTGGATCCTGTGACGCACCCGGCCGGTAAGCAGCAGTAAATGTTCCCCAAGCTCCTGGACATATGCACGGGAACCGGAGCTTATTCTTTGCAAATAGAGCTGGAGCTGCAGTTTCTTTTCATTCAGTATGACCTGGCTCTCCTTAACCAGGTATTCGCTGTATTCATTAAGCTTTGCCTCAAAGGCAGCCAGACGGTCGACCAGGAAACCGGCTACGGCCGTCGGGGTTTTGAGCCGGGTATGCGCCACCATGTCCGTAATGGTATCGTCCTGCTCATGGCCGATGCCTGTGATTACCGGAATGGGGAACTGTGAAACATGAAATGCCAGGTCGTAACTGTCAAAACAGGCCAGGTCTGATTTGGAGCCTCCTCCGCGGATGATCACCACGAGGTCAAAAAAATCTTCATGTTCAAAGATCCTTTCAAGGGCATGTATGATGCTGCCCTCGGCCTTTTCGCCCTGCATGGCAGCAGGGTACAGCACCGGATAAAACAGATAGCCGTAAGAATTGTTATTAAGCTGCTCAAGGAAATCCTCGTATCCCGCAGCGGTCCTGGAGGATATGACTGCAATTTTTTGGGGGACTTCCGGGAGGCTGGTTCCCTTGTTCATTTGGAGAACACCTTCCTTTTCCAGGCGTGAGATTATTTCCTGTCTTTTCCGCTCGACGTCTCCCAGGGTGTAACTCGGATCAATATCCTTGATATTCAGGCTCAAACCGTAAACCGGGTGGTACTCAACTGTTGCCGAAACCATGACCTTTATGCCCGCGGCAAGTTCGAATCCCGTTGCGGTTTCAAAATAGGGTTTGAGCATACGGTAGGAACCTGCCCATATAGTGGCCCGCGCCCGTGCAAGCAGATTGTCCGAATGCTCATCCTTTTCCACCAGGTCCAGGTAGCAGTGCCCGCTGAAGTTCTCTTTGATATCACTGATCTCCGCAATCACCCATCTGGGGCGTTCGAAATTGTTCTGAAGTACTTCACGGATCGCATCCTGTAGATCAGAAAGCCTGGTTATTTCAGTTTTCTTCATTTTCACGGGAGTTTAATGAACATTCCCCTGCCTGTCTGACTGACCGAAGATACAAGGATCACATAAGCACCCCGGGCAAGCGAGTGAACGGGTATACGGATACTGCTGCCGCAGGAAATGTAGAATTCCCCGTTCATGCAGATTCTTCCATTCATATTAAAAATACTGTAGCGATGCCAGCCCGGGGCAAGCGGTCCGGGCAAAAGTTCGATGTACCCGGAGGCAGGATTGGGATAAACCCGCAGCTTGTTATGCGGACCCTCGGGAGGCCGGACGCCGGTAATAATATCATCCGCGAGTGCAAAGTTTGGCAATCCATATCCCAGGAGTGTATCCGGGAATGGGTTCAGGGATGCACTGGAGCGGAGGGACCCGATCAGTTCCGCAATGCTGGTCGTTGGATTTTTCTGCCAGAGGCAGGCTGCAAGTCCCGCGACCACCGGAGAAGAGAAAGATGTTCCATTACCCTGCTCGACGGACCCGTTGTACCGGATCATCCATGTCCCCAGTCCCAGGGCCACCAGGTCCGGTTTAATACGCCCATCATAGCTTGGTCCCCTCGAACTGAAATCAGCCCGGTTTCCGTATGCATCAACGGCTCCAATGGCCAATACATCCTCAGCATCCGCAGGCGCCAGGATATACCCCCAGGGATTGCCGGCCTTACCCTCATTCCCCGCACTGTTGACCACCAGCATACCCCTGGAAGCGGCAAGCTGGGCCGCACGTGAGACGAGGGCTGTCTTACCGTCCAGATCCGAATAGGAATAATTTTGTTGGGTATCCGTAAAGTCAATGGAATACACGACAGAACTGTTTATAATGTCAGCGCCGGCAGAATCAGCCAGTTCGGCCCCTGCAAGCCAGTTTGCCTCCTCGATGCGAAATTCGGACCGGACATCTTCGGTCTGGATAAGCCAGTAAGCCGCTTTCGGGGCAGATCCCCTGAAGGCACCGCTAATCTCGCCCCCCATGATGGATAATACATGGGTGCCGTGCGAACCGTTCCATTTCCAGAAAAAAGCCGAATCGGGTTGTACGAAATTCCGGGTTCCAAGGATCCTGCCGGAAAGAAAAAGGGAATCAAAGCCGCTTATTGTGTCAGCATTGGCAAAGCCACCGTCCAGCACTGCAATGATCATGCCCTGCCCTTCGAATCCTTCCTGGTGCAGCGTGTGGCCCTGAAGCATTTCAAGCTGGTTGCCGGAGGGCAGTTCAGGTTGGTTGCCGGCCAGCATTTTCCGGGACTGATCAGAGTTCTCCTGTTTTCCCTGCTCCGTTTCATCCCATTTTCCGGTACCGCTTTTTTTACCCAATCCGGAGCGGTAGAGGTATTCGACCCCCGAAACGAAGGAAAGGTTCTGCAGGGTTCTTGCCAGGCTGCTGTCTGAAGTCTCCACCACGACGGCATTCATCCATTTGCTTGTGTACAGGATCCTGAGGGGATGCTCCGCCAGGCTGTCCAGGTATGCATGGCTTACCGGCAGGTCCTGCTCCGTAAGCGGGATGCCTTGCCGTGCCCTCCTGTCGAGTGAACGCTGTGAAAGGAATTCACCGGGATTTTCCAGGGAGTAGGGATTATTGTCTTTATCCTCGAGCTGAACCCAGAATTTATAGCTTGTTGCCTGCGACATGGCACTCATGGTCATGCATAGCAGCATACCGATATACAGCCCGGTCAATCTCATCAATGCTTACTTTTTCAGGGGCTTCTCTCGAAAAAGTTCTCAATATCCGGTTCCGGTATCTTTCCGAGGTTTTTTTCAACATCATCCATGAATTCCTTCGCCCATTTATCTAATTCTTCCTCATTCAGGATATTTCCGTCATCGTATTGGAGCAGGTGCTGCAAATTCCCTTCGTTATCGTAAAATCTCCAGTCCCCATCCATTTTTCCATTCTTATAGATACCGTCGATCACCAATACCTGATTGCGGTTGTAGACCCGGTATGGACCATGAATCTGGTCCTGGTTATACCAGGAGGAAAGTCGTAGGATAGAGTCTTCATAGAACTGTTCCCACTTTCCATGTTTCAGGTCATCTTTCCAGTGGAGTTCTTCTGCTACCGGGCCTTCGGGATAATATTTCAGGGTGGGACCGTCTTTTACCCCCATCCGGTAGGATTCCCTGCAGGAAAGCGTTCCCGTATAATAGGAGTAATAATTCCAGATACTGTCTCTCAGCTGCCTGGTATATTTTCCGACGGCACCTGCCTGACCATTCCGGAAATACATGGTGGCACGGGTGGTCTCAGCATTTTCGGAAAAGATAAGCTCAGCCTTTATTTTTCCATCCTCATAGAAACGCTGCATTTTTCCTTCCGGCTGGTTATCCCTGAAGAAACCCCGGTACATGAGTTCTCCATTTGAATAGTACTTCCTCCAGTGACCCTGTTTCCATCCCATTTCGTCTGTCTGGTTCCAGACGGTATCCGGAGGTGCCTCGCTGTACCCGGAGGATGATATGAGCAGAAGCATAAAAGTCCAGGCGATGGTATGCAATGGGAACGGCATCATGATTTAATTTACCACAAAACTAGGTTGTTTCTTTTAAAACGAAAAACTCACCGAATAATTTTAATACCGTATCCCTGTTCGCTGAGCGCTTCCGGGAAGGCAAAAAAAAAGAGCCGGCTGGCCGGCCCTTTTGTTTTCAATGGGATCAATCCCTATTGGATCATGATCCCCAATGTAAGGTTGAAAAATTATTTAACTTCCTCGAAATCAACATCAGTGACTTCCTGGTCGTCCTTTTTTCCATCGTCTGATGAACCGGCATCTGCAGATTCACCCCCGCCCTGCTGTGCCTGGCTGGCCTTATAGAGTTCCTCCGAGGCTGCCTGCCAGAGGGTATTCAGTTCTGAAGTCGCCTTGTCAACGGCTTCAATGTCCTGATTCTTATGTGCTTCCTTCAGGTTTGCAAGTGCCTTCTCAATGGGTTCCTTTTTCTCGTCCGGCAATTTGTCACCAAATTCCTTGAGCTGTTTTTCAGACTGGAAGATCAGGGCGTCGGCTGCATTCAGCTTATCGACTTTTTCCCTTGACTGCTTGTCGGCTGCTTCATTGTCCTTGGCTTCCTTCTTCATTTTTTCGATCTCATCGTCCGTAAGTCCGGTAGAGGCTTCGATGCGAATGCTCTGTTCCTTTCCTGTGCCTTTGTCCTTGGCTGAAACATTCAGGATGCCGTTGGCATCAATGTCGAAG
>CAZVLG010000439.1:0-7770 GCA_964627835.1 uncultured Bacteroides sp. | reverse complement strand
AGGCGGGACCGAAGGGGGGTGAGGAGACAGCTACATTCAGCCGCTGCCCGGAGATCTCGGCATCAATGGCGACCCTGTAGATCCGGTCGGCGTTTTCATGAAAGCGGTCGTAGCCCAGTTCGTGGACAATATAAAGGATGATCAGGGCCGCAACGGTCAACCCGATGGTCAGTCCCAGAATATTTATTACAGCAAACCCCTTTTGCCTGCGGAGGTTACGAAAAGCAATGGTAATATAATTTCGCAGCATGGATGCAATTATTCGGGTGGGAGATTAACTCTAATACTACCCTAAAATTGCAAAAATTCCCTGTATAAAAAAAGTTTTTATAAAATCGGCTGCCTGACCGTCTGGTCCTCATAGCCGGCCAAACATGCCTTTAGGGTTTGCCCCGCAACGCAGGTTTTAACGCCAGACCGCACAATGTGGCTTACCTGGGGGTGCAGGATTTGCGTTGGTCGTTCTCTGCCCGGCGGGTTTTTTACGTAAAACCCCACAATGCGGCTTACCTGGGGGTGCAGGATTTGCGCTGGTCATGGGTGGCGATGAACTTGAGTACCTTTTCCGGATCGGTGGCCGCGGAAACCTCACTGTCCTTGTAAATAAGCTTTCCGTTGGCATCGATCACGAAGGTCCACCGCGCCGTGGTTACCCCGCGGTTGAGCTGAAGGGTCTGACCATCGACCTCTGTTTCAAAACTGTTGCCATCTTTGGTCGGTACGCCAAAAGTTTCAGCGATTTTGCCGTCGGGATCGGACAACAACGTGAAATTCAGGTTATGGTGGGCCTTGAATTTTTCCAGGTTCCCATATTCATCCCCGCTTACGCCAACCACCTGAGCCCTGAGTTTGGCAAATTCCTCCTTATGGTCACGATAGGAACAGGCCTGCTGGGTGCATCCCCCGGTGAAAGCCGCCGGATAAAAATAGACGACAATGTAGTTTGTCCGCTGTTCGGAAAGCGTCCAGGTATTCCCGTTCTCGTCCAATGCGGAAAAGTCAGGGACCTTCTCGCCGGGTTCGACCGGTGGCAATGCGCAGACCAGCATGCTAAACAGCACAAGAAAGCTAAGGAAGGCAAATCGTTTCATCGTTCAAATTTTTATTGAAAAATACCGATTAATTCAAGACCCTGAGAATCGAATACGCCTCTTTATAAAATATTTAACACCTGGATGAATAATCAGGGAGCCATGACCTTTGCTGGATTCGCTTGATGATTAGCGGCAGATATATGCAGGATGGGGCTGTTCCGTATCCGGTTGGGCAGCGGGCAGGCTAGTTTTCTTTTAACATGGAGGCAACCTCTGCGAAATCTCCGTCTGTTTCGGCCGGCACCAGGCCAAGCAGGTGGGCAAGGAGGGGATAGATGCAGGTATTGGGGAAACGGGGATGGGTGTGGCCGGGTTTGAATGCGGGACCACTGGCATAGAAGATTGCATGCATGTCCGTATTGGCATTGTCGTAACCATGTGCCCCTCGGGAATCATCATCCGCCTCTTCCATCCATCCGATGCTCCAGGCTGAATCTGCCAGGAATACGAAATCAAGGGTCCGCAGATTGTCCCCGTAGACCAGGCGCTCGGGGATTCCTCCCGAAGGCCAGCCGCTGACATGGGGGATCCTGTCGAGGCAGGCAAGGATGGAATCGTAATATCCTTCCTCCGCTCCAACGAGGTAATTCGGATTATACCCCTCAATGATCGCAATCCAGGAGGTGTCCAGGTAATCGGCCAGGTCTACATACCGTTCCGGGCTCACGGGACCCATTCCATGGTCGGAAGTGACGATCAGGTTGATCCGGTCCGCGACATCCAGCGTGGAGAGTTTGAAGACCAGGTCCCCGACCAGGCTGTCAAGGTAGCTAATGGTCCGGCCGAGTTCCGGGTTTTCCGGTCCCAGTCTGTGTCCCCTACTGTCCGGTTCATGCATGTAGAAGGTGATCAGCCGGGGACGCATTCCCACGGGAAGCTGGAGCCAGGCAATGACGCTGTCGATGCGGGACTCAAACGGGAAGTCATGATCGTATTTTTTCCAGATGGATGGTTGCATTCCCCCGGCAGGGGCTTCCGATCCCACCCAGAAATAGCTGGCCGTTTTTACGTCCTGTTTTTCGGCGGTTACCCAGATCGGTTCCCCTCCGTAAAAATCACCATCATCAACGCTCAGCCTGTCCCCGATGCTGTAATACCTGTCCATCCCCGGATCGTAAAAACTGTTCTGAACAATTCCGTGATGATCGGGATGCAGGCCCGTAATAATGCTGTAGTGGTTGGGGAAGGTTTTGCTGGGGAAACAGGGGATCAGTCCCTCAGCCCTCACCCCTGTTTCGGCCAGTTTGTCAAGATGAGGGGTATCGAAATGCTCGGGATAGTCCCAGCGGAATCCGTCAAGGGAAAGCATCACCACGTAGGAGTCAGTTTTGAGGGCATCCTTATGGGTCCAGTGCCTGCAGGAACTCAGAAGGCCTGTTAACAGGAGGAAGGCTATCAGGATAAGGGAAGAATGGAAATGGGTTTTCATGCCTGGGGATTCACTTTTCAAATATAACGTAATCGGGGCTCGGTTCATGAACGAACCCCTTTTGATTGCTTTATCATTATATGAATTTGCAGTTAAACGGATTGGACTTATAGGCTTTTATTTACGGGTCAGGCTTCCTTCAGGGATTTGAATCCTTCGCCGAGTACTTCCTTGGCATCCATGACGGTCAGGAATGCCTTTTCATCGATGTCCCTGATATGGTTTTGCAGCATCACAAGCTCCCTCCTGTTCACATTGGTGAAGAGGACGGGCCTGTCTGTCTCCTCGTAGAGCCCGGTGCCCTTAAGCAGGGTGCCGCCCCGGTTCAGGTCCTGTATGATGACCTTCTGGATCTCCCTGTATTTATCCGAGACAATAAAGACGGATTTGTTGTAATTGGCCCCGGTCAGGGTGGCATCGATCACCTTTCCCGTAATGAAAATGACCAGCCAGGAATACAGGGGGACCTTCCAGTCACCGAAGGCTATGAGTCCCAGCAAAACGATCACCGAATCCACATAGATCAGCAGTTGCCCGAGCGGCAGTTTGGTATATTTTGACAGGATCATCGCCACGATATCCGATCCGCCACTGGTTGCACTTGACCGGAAAATCAGTCCCAGTCCAAAACCGATCAGCACACCCCCGAAAATACTGGAGAGCAGGACATCGCCCTCCACCAGGGCCCGGTTGCCCCATATCAGCGTCTGCAGGTCGATGAATCCGGCTGTCAGGAAGAATCCCAGGATGGTCCTGATCCCGAACCGGGGACCCAGGATCCGGATCCCGATGATGGTTAGCGGGATGTTCATAATCAGTCCCATCACACCCACCGGCAGGCCTTCAGGGGCAAACCTGAACAGTCCCTCACTCAGGTAATGTATGACGATGCTTATCCCGTAAACCCCTCCCGGAACGATCCGGTGCGGTGTGATGAAAAACACATAACCGGCAGCCATGATGAAGGAGCCGGATACAATCAGGACCCAGTTGATGAACCAGCCCCTGGAGAACAGTTTGTCTTTGCGCAGGAATCCCATGATTATAATATAATTAATTGTTTTACAGCTATTTGCAAATATCGATAAAAAATACGAAAAGCTGCCTCCAAGCAAGCGGGCAAATGTAGAAATTTTTAAGTAATATTACAGGAGCAGAAGGCCTTAAAAGGATGAGTAAATCGAAACAAAAGGGGTTCGGGACCCTGCCGGTATTCCTTACAGCAATCTCAACCATTCTTGGAGCCATTCTATTCCTGCGCTTCGGTTATGCGGTTGGTATGCTGGGTTTCTGGGGGGTGATCCTGATCATACTGGTCGGGCATTCGGTAACCATTCCCACAGCACTTGCCCTTTCGGAACTGGCCACGAACAAACGCGTGGAGGGAGGCGGGGAATATTACATCATGTCCCGTTCATTCGGGCTAAACATCGGTGCGACCATCGGTATTTCACTTTTTCTTTAACAGGCCATCAGCGTTTCTTTTTACGTAATTGCCTTTACCGAGGCTTTTGAACCGGTATTCAACCGCCTGAGCGAGCAATACAACCTCAACCTCCCGCGCCAGGTCATCAGCCTGCCCGCCATGAGCATCCTTACCTATATCATCGTAAAGCGGGGGGCAGGAACCGGGGTACGTGCCCTGTATATTGTCGTGGGCATCCTTTTCATAGCCATTGTCTGTTTTTTCCTGGGGAAGACAGACTATGAACCTTCTCACGGGATCATGTACTTCGGATCGGGGGGGCATGATTTTTCCAATTTCTTCATTGTTTTCGCCATCGTATTTCCGGCTTTTACCGGGATGACCGCCGGTGTCGGATTGTCGGGTGATCTCAGGAACCCGGGGAAGTCCATACCACTCGGAACGACGTTTGCCACGATTTCGGGGGCGATCATCTATGTATTCATTGCCTGGAAGCTGTTCACCTCCGCTTCCCCGGAGAATCTGATCGGCGAACAGCTGATCATGAGCAAGATCGCCCTGTACGGGGGAATAATCATTCCTTTGGGACTTGCGGCCTCGACCATATCTTCGGCCATCGGTTCGGTGATGGTTGCACCGCGGACCCTGCAGGCCCTGGGACTCGACGATTCTTTCCCCCTGCCTCGACTCAATCACTGGCTTGCCCGGGGGAAAGGGGAGATGAACGAGCCCGTCAACGCCTCCTTGCTTACCTGCCTGATCGCATTCGTTTTTGTGGCATTGGGAAATGTTAATGCCGTTGCAAGTATAATCTCAATGTTTTTTATGGTCACCTATGGTTCGCTCTGCCTCATATCCTTTTTATTCCATTTCGGGGCGGATCCCTCCTACAGGCCGGTTTTCCGTTCACGATGGTACATCTCCCTGCTGGGATTTGTGATGTGTTTCTGGCTGATGTTCAAGATCAGGCCCAGCTATGCCATCCTTGCCATCATCCTGCTTGTGATCCTCTATTCAATTATGAGCTATGTGCATAAGGATCGCAGGGGACTCGAAGCCATTTTCAGCAATGCGATTTTCCAGCTCAGCAGGAACATCCAGATCTACCTTCAGAAACGCAGGCTGACAGGCGGGAAGGTCCCATGGAGGCCATCGACCATCTGTATCTCTGATTCCACCTTCGAACGTCAGAATGCCCTTCGCCTGCTGAACTGGATATCCTACCGCCATGGTTTCGGCACCTATATCCACTTCATCAACGATTATTTTTCGAAAAGCACCCGTGATGCCTCAATAGGGGCCATGCAGAAACTGCTTACCCTGACCGCCGATAAGCGCAGCCACATCTATGTTGATACAATCATCTCACCGTCCCCTACATCGGCCATTGCACAGGTGATACAGATTCCCGGTGTTTCCGGAATGGAAAACAACGGGATGCTCCTGGAATTCGACAAGAAAAACCCCGTGAACCTTAAACAGATCATTGAAAACTTTGCATTGATCGAAGCCGCCCATTACGACGTGGGTGTACTGGGAAGTTCCCCCAGGGAAATCAGGCCCGCCAACGGGATCCATATCTGGATCAGGCATATTGATTTCCAGAATGCCAACCTCATGATCCTGCTGGGATACATTATTTCTTCGCATCCGGATATGCGGAAGTCATACCTCAAGATTTTTGAGGTAAGCCTGAATGAAGACGTGGATGCAACACGCAAAAAACTAATTGAAATGATCCAGTCCGGGCGCCTCCCCATTTCCGAACGAAATATCGAGATTCTCCAGCCCGTGGAAGGCACGGACATCAAAGACCTGGTGAACAAGTACTCGGCAGAAGCCGCCATTTCCATCATCGGGTTCCACTCCGAGCAGATCAGGCATGACGGCGAGAATGTATTTCTCGGTTACGAGAATATCGGCGACACCCTCTTTATCAATGCCCGGGAGGTGAAAGAAATTACTTAGATTGAATGACTCGCACATTTATTCCGGTTGACCGGGATTTGTGAGCACCAGGCAGATCAAATGGCTCAAACTGAAATCCTGATGGTCGGGGGGTGCATGACAGGGCCTGGGCGGACCGGCCGGTATCCGGGAAGATCAGGTATATGAACGAGAAGGGATGCAGGCGGAAATTCGATGTGGATGCCTATATCGGAAGGTGGCTGGGGGGCCGTGAATGATGGTCCCGGGTGAGCGGGACAGGTGCTAAGGGTCCAAATTGAGGGGAATGGAGGACCGGAGGTGAAGAGCCTGAATTAAGGGGAATGGATTGCAGAGCCGGTGATGCGAGGATCGAATTGAGGGGAATGCACTGATGGGGTCGGGATCATTCCCCTTCTTCGCTGATATCGGGACGGAGCCAGCGGAAGCGGCGAGTGTTGTTCTCACCGATCTTCATCCCCAGGACAATTTCATGCGATCCTCCACCGTAACTCTGGATGGCACCCATGCTGGCATCATAGGCATATCCCATGTAAAATTCCTGGATACTGAAGCCTGCCATGAAGGCAAGGGTTTTATTGGTCCGGTAGGTAACACCCAGCCAGTAATTTCTCTGGTAGAATATTTTAGCCGAGAGGTCGAGCTCAATCCGGTCAACCGTTGCCCGGGCAAGGAAGGAAGGTTCCAGGTAAACCTGTTCGGATGCTGCCCATTTGTATCCCGCAAGGAGGTAAAAATGCCGCAGGGTCTTGTAATTCTCGAACTTGTTGGCCCCCAGCTTGATTGAAGAACCGAACAATTCGGTTATGGAGAGCCCTGTATAGAATCCATACCCAGAGAAGTAGATTCCCGTGTTGGCATCCGGTATGAAGAAACTTTTTTTATTGCTCGTCAGGAGCGGGTCATCGGGATCCAGTACCAGGGCATTCTGGTCATCGATCCTGAATTGGTAACCTGTAAACGAAAGGCCGAACGAAAGCTGGTATTTGCCATCGAAATTAATATGGTACCCATAGCTTAATTGCATGCCGGTCCTGCTAATGATACCATTCCGGTCATTGAACAGGTATCCTCCGATTCCGACGTTCTTTGTTCGGCTTGCCCGCAGGCTGCTTTTTTCGACTTTCTGGCGCTTCAGGATGTGTATGTCCTCCAGCAGGCGCGTATTGGCACTGACCACAAAACTGCGGGGGGCGTTCTCAAACCCGGAATACATCTGGCGGGCTGTGAAATTCACATTCGTGTAACCGGTGGCCCCGGCCAGGGCTGGATTGACCAGGAATTTATTCAGGGTATACTGGGTGATCAGGGGTTGCTGCTGGGCCAGTGCCCAGACAGGCAGCATCGCGACGAGCAGGATGGAAAGGAATCGCAGGTTCCGGGCCGACAGCAGTGCGACCTGCATAATTGCGATGCAATCCGCGACCAGAGTTCGGCCTGTGTATATGTTTGGCAGGTTCCTTATCATTTCACGATGGTGATGTTACCGACCCGCACCGGGCTGCCGTTGTTCAGGTTAATTACATAATGGTAGGATGCCATGGGGAGAAGCTTGCCGTTAAAAGTCCCGTCCCAGGGCTGGCCGTATCCCTTTGAAAAGAAAACCTGCTTACCCCATCGGTCATAGACCTCGACCGTGGCATCCGGGTAATACTCGATCCCGGGTATCCTCCAGGTGTCGTTGTACCCGTCGTTATTGGGTGTAATGATCTCGGGGACCATCACGCAATTTTTTTCCTGCGAAGACAGGGTAAAGGAGGCCGCTGCCGTGCACTGGACTGCGTCCGTGACCTCCACATCCCATGTCCCGGGCCCCAGGTCCTGCAGCAGGCTGCCCGAAGATCCGTCGGACCATTGAATCGAATAGGACGGGG
>CAZVLG010000438.1:0-3696 GCA_964627835.1 uncultured Bacteroides sp. | reverse complement strand
AGATCGGTGCTTCCATTGAACGTGTGTAATTTTTCCTATCTTTGGCCGGAATTTTAAAAGAGATACCCATGGTCAAAGTTAAATATTTGGTTCCCTTGCTGCTGGTGGGGATTGTAATGGTGTCACTGGCCTTCCTTGAGCCGGTGAAGAAGGCAGTTGAGGCTCCCGTCGGGACACAGGTTGGGAATCTTGCACCGGAACTAAGCTATAATTCACCGGATGGCAAAAAGATCGCTCTTTCCTCGCTGCAGGGCAAAATGGTTCTGATTGATTTCTGGGCATCATGGTGCGGACCCTGCAGGTATGAAAACCCCAACCTGGTCAATGCTTACAACCGGTTTAAAGACAAGAAATTCACAAAGGGTAAAGGATTCACCGTATACAGTGTCTCCCTTGATAAAAGCATGGACCGCTGGACGGAGGCAATTCAGAAGGATAAGCTGGAGTGGCCCTATCATGTGAGCGACCTTATGGGCTGGAACGCGGAGGCTGCCAAGATTTATGCTGTAAACGCCATTCCCAGCAACTACCTGATCGATGGGTATGGCATTATCCTTGCAAAGAACCTTCGCGGGGAAGCACTTCACCAGAAACTCCTGGATTTATTAAAGTAGATACTTCCCGGGGAAAAGCCTGCCACTTCTTATGCGGCAGGGGACGCAGCTTGCGATAACCTGTCAATTTGTCCTGATTTAAGGATTGGCAAAACATTTGTTCAGGTTGGACAACATTGAGTTCAATATTCTAACGACATAAATATGACGAGCAAGGAGAAAGCACAGGATCAAGCTGTCAAGGAAGAGAAAAATACGGATAAAAAGCCAGGCAGCAAATCCCCGAAAACAGTTACATCGAAAACACAGGCCGGTAAAAAAAAGGATGATTCTGCCAAATTGAAGGAATTGCAGAAAGAATTGCAGATTCAGAAAGATAAGTATCTCAGATTGTCAGCCGATTTTGACAATTACAGGAAACGTACCCTCCGGGAAAAAATGGAAATGACCAAGCTGGCCGGGGAAGATATCTATCTCAGGATACTCCCTGTTCTGGATGATCTGGACAGGGCCATGAAATCCATTGATGAAGCAAAGGACCTGGAAGCTGTAAAAGAGGGAATGCACCTGATCTACAATAAGTTCAAAGAATATCTCAACCAGCAGGGTGTCCGGGAAATCGATGCCATGCACAAGGAATTCGACACGGATGTGCATGAGGCGGTGACCCAGATACCTGCGGAAGACAAAAAACTGAAAGGCAAAGTGGTGGATGTCATTGAAAAAGGGTATTTTCTCAACGATAAGGTGATTCGCTACTCAAAGGTAGTCATCGGGGTATAATGGGGAAAAGAGATTATTACGAGGTGCTGGATGTTCCCAGATCTGCTTCCGCCGAGGATATTAAAAAAGCCTACCGGAAACAGGCCCTTAAATATCATCCTGATAAAAACCCGGGGGATTCCGCGGCAGAGGAGAAATTCAAGGAAGCCGCGGAAGCTTACGAGGTTTTAAGCAATGATGATAAAAGGGCCCGTTATGACCGTTTCGGACATGCGGGGATTGGCAGTGCGGCCGGGAATGGATTCGGCGGGGCCGGCATGACCATTGAGGATATCTTTGCCAGTTTCGGGGATATTTTTGGAGATGCTTTCGGCGGATTTGGTGGTTTTGGAGGCAGCAGCCGCAGGTCCTCCAGGCCAACCCGTAAAGGCTCGAACCTGAGGGTGAAGGTTAAGCTTAACCTGGAAGAGATCGCCAACGGTACGGAGAAAAAAATCAAGGTAAACAAGTACGTTAGCTGTAAGAGTTGCAGCGGGACCGGGGCGAAGGGAGGATCAAGCTACTCGACCTGCGGTACCTGCCAGGGGTCCGGGCAGGTCAGGCGGGTTTCCAATACCTTTCTTGGACAGATGCAAACGGTCACCACCTGTCCCACCTGCGGAGGGGAAGGCAGAAACATAACAGAAAAATGTACCGGCTGTTTCGGGGAAGGGATCGTCAAGGAGGAGGAAGTAATTCCCATCAGTATTCCCGCAGGTGTGGCAGAAGGTATGCAGATGACGGTCTCCGGTAAGGGCAATGCGGCCCGTCGCGGCGGCATTAACGGTGACCTGCTTGTAATGATACACGAAGAAGCCCACCCGGAGCTGATCCGTGACGGGAACGATCTGCTCTACAACCTTCACATCAGCATCCCCCAGGCCGCACTGGGTACACCCGTTGAGATCCCCACGGTAGACGGGAAAGTAAAGATCAAGATCGACCCGGGTACGCAACCCGGCAAGATCCTTCGGCTCAGGAATAAGGGCATCACGGATGTAAACGGTTACCGGAGAGGCGACCTGCTGGTCAGCATCAATGTCTGGGTACCCAAGAACCTTTCAAAAGAAGAACAGAAACTCATTGAAAAACTGGGAGATTCTCCTAATTTTATACCCCAGCCGGACCGTAGCGAAAAAAACTTCTTTGAGCGGATGAGAGGTTATTTCCAATCCAGCTGACCAGGCGAAGGGCCATCGGCGGTTTTCCTGCTGCCTGGACTGGGGTGGGACCGGTAAGGGAAGATTCACCAATGCTGCAGGCATGAATATTTTCAGCGCTGAGAACGTAGTTAAGAAATTCATCCATACCACGGCCCTTGACCGGGTCTCGGTCAGCATACCCAGGGGAAGCATTTTTGGACTTCTCGGGCCAAACGGGGCCGGCAAAACCACCCTGATCCGCATCATCAACCAGATCATGGCGCCGGACGAAGGATCGCTGTATTTTAACGGTGCCAGGCTGAATCCGGAACATATCCGGAACATCGGCTACCTTCCCGAGGAACGGGGACTATACAAAAAAATGAAGGTGGGTGAACAGGCCCTGTACCTGGCACGCCTGAAAGGGCTGTCCAAGGCTGACGCACAGGAAAAGCTGAAGACCTGGTTCGAGAAATTTGAGATCAGCGGCTGGTGGAACCGCAAGATCGAGGAACTGTCAAAAGGCATGCAGCAGAAGGTGCAGTTCGTGATTACCGTCCTCCATGAACCCGAACTCCTGATTTTTGATGAACCTTTCAGCGGCTTCGATCCCATCAATGCCGATATGCTGAAAAAGGAGATCCGGGCCCTGAAGGAAAAGGGATCCACGATTATTTTCTCCACCCACGATATGGGTTCGGTGGAGGAACTCTGCGACCATATCAGCCTGATCGATAAAGGCCGCACCCTCATCGACGGACCCATAGACCTGATCCGGGAACAGTACCGCACCGATACCTATGAGGTCGGGTTCCATGGCGATCCGGAACTTATCAGATCAGCCCTGAACCAGCACTATGAGCTGCTGGACACGAAACGGGAGAAAGACCTTACCAGGGTTCAGATAAGATTGCTGCATCACACGACGGACAATGAATTATTATCCCTGCTGCTGCCCATTGTCCATATTATTTCATTCAAGGAGGTTTTTCCAAGCATGAACGATATTTTCATCCGCGTGGTGAAAGAAAACAAGGGTCCATGAGCAAAACAGGCTTGATCATACAAAGGGAATACATCACCAGGGTCCGCAAAAGGTCATTCATCATCATGTCGGTCCTCGGTCCCATCATCTTCGCCAGCTTTATGATCATCCCTGCGTGGATGGCTATGTCAGAGGACCAGGAAGTAAAAAAAATAGCCATTGTAGACAGCTCCAATCTTTTCATGAACGTGAT
>CAZVLG010000437.1:0-12128 GCA_964627835.1 uncultured Bacteroides sp. | reverse complement strand
TTTCGAAGGCCGAAACCTGGGTAAAATCATCGTCCTTCTCGCATGAGCGCAGTGATGGTCTCATGCGAGAAGGACGATGATTTTACCCAGGTTTCGGCCTTCGAAAAGGCACTTCATGATGAAGTGAACAATTACCGCGTTTCCCAGGGACTGGATGAACTGGTACTCCAGTTTGTCATGGTCAAGGAGGCCCAGGAGCATTCCATCGGACGAGCCAACGGAAGCATATCGGAAGCGGATGCCGATGCCGACATCAGGGAGCGCTGGCATACCATTGAAGGCAAGCTGGGCGTGAACAACATCAGCAACGAAGCCACCATTTCCTGGCAGATCACCACCCAGACCGCCGCGGAGGTGGTTGCTGCATGGGCTGCCGACCCGAACGGGAAGGCACTCTTGGAAGGGAATTACACCCAGTCCGGCCCCGGCATCGGGACCACCTCGGACGGGAGGACCTATATCCTGCATATGTTCTGTAAATGGACCCAATAAAACGAATTACTAATTAAAATCCCTTAATCCATGAATGTGCGGATCGAAAAAGATTCGATGGGACCCGTGGAGGTCCCCCAAGACAAATACTGGGGCGCCCAGACCCAGCGCTCCCTGAACAATTTCAAGATCGGTACCCGGAAAATGCCGCCCGAGATCATCATGGGCTTCGCCTACCTGAAAAAAGCGGCTGCCATCAGTAATTTTGAACTCGGCGTGCTGGACGAAAAGAAAAAGGACCTGATCGCTGCCGTCTGCGACGAGATCATCGACGGGAAGCTCGACGAGCAGTTCCCCCTGGTGATCTACCAGACCGGGTCCGGCACGCAGTCGAACATGAATGCCAACGAGGTCATTGCCAACCGGGCACATGTGCTTGAAGGGAACACCCTCGGTGAAGGTACGCGGCTGATCCATCCCAACGACGATGTGAATAAATCACAATCTTCCAACGACACCTTTCCCACCGCCATGCACATCGCCGCCAATTATGCACTGATGACCTACACCTTTCCCGGCGTGCGGAAGTTGCGTGACACCCTTGACAAGAAGGCCAAGGCTTTCAAGAACACGGTTAAGATCGGGCGCACCCACTGGATGGATGCCACTCCCCTGACCCTTGGCCAGGAATTTTCGGGTTATGTTTCGCAGATTGACCATGGACTCAAAGCACTTGAAAACACCCTCCCCCATCTGTGCGAAATTGCGCTTGGCGGCACCGCCGTGGGTACCGGTATCAATACCCCGAAGGGTTATGCCGAACTGGTAGCAAAAAAGATCGCCGAGCTCACCGGATACCCGATCGTCTCGGCCCCGAACAAATTTGAGTCCCTCGCCGCACACGATGCCATCGTGGAAGCTTCGGGAGCTTTAAAGCGATTGGCCGTCAGTTTGATGAAGATCACCAACGATATCCGGGTCCTGGCTTCTGGTCCCCGTTCCGGTATTGGCGAGATTGCGATCCCGGCCAATGAGCCCGGTTCCTCCATCATGCCCGGCAAGGTTAATCCGACCCAGGCGGAGGCCCTGACAATGTCCTGTGCGCAGGTAATAGGGAACGATGTAACCATTTCTGTCGGCGGCATGCACGGCCATTTTGAACTGAACGTTTTCAAACCCGTGATGATTGCTGCATTCCTTGATTCCGCAAGGCTCCTCGGGGATGCATGCAGGTCTTTCAACGACAACTGTGCCGTAGGCATCGAACCCAACCCCGCCGTTATCAAGAAGAACCTGGAAAATTCGCTGATGCTGGTCACGGCCCTGAACACCCACATCGGCTACGACAAGGCTGCCGAGATCGCAAAAAAGGCATTTGCCGAAAACACGACCCTGAAGCAGGCGGCCCTGGCGCTCGGATATGTCAGCGAAAAGGATTTTGACCACTGGGTGGATCCCTCGAAGATGACCGGTTCGCTCGATTAGGCATCAGCGGCCCAGGCAATGATTCATTTCAGCAGCGCGGGCAATGATATCCGAAGCTGCTGCTGAAAATTGAGTATCCTCCGGATTAAACAGCTATCTTTAGCAGGCCTATATTTTACCCTGTCTTCATGATACGACACCTGTTCATCCTGAGCCTGCTTGGCCTGTCCCTTACTGCCGGATACGGCCAGAGGAGTTACCTGGGACTCAGTTTCGGGGGTTCCCTGCCCTACGAGGAGTTTGCCAGCAAGAGCCTCCTGGAGGACGGCGGATATGCCCTTCCGGGGTTCGTCCTTGAATTCTCGGGGGCCTACATATTCGATTATTACGTGGGAATCGCGGGCAGCTTCACATTCAGTTCCAATTCGCCGGACAGGAACCAGATCGGGGAAGACCTGAAGGAGATCATCCCGGATCCCGTACCGCCCGATGTAACGGTGGACATGAAAGTGGGAAACTGGCTGTACTCGAACATCATGGCGGGGCCCATCGTGACCATCCCCGTATGGAAAATGAATTTTGATTTCAGGGGGGTTGCGGGACTCAGCTTTTTAATGTCTCCCCCGCGTGAGTTCACTGTAATTGCAGGAACCGAGGAATATTTTGAACGCCATAGCGGTCAGACCCTGAATTTCGCATACATGCTCGGCACCGGGATCCGCTTCCATGTCAAGCCCGAATACTCGATCCGTGTATCGGCGGATTACTTCCGGAGCACGCCATCCTTCAATGTCAACGAGAATGGCCTTGTCGGCAGCCTGACCGGAAAAACGACTTATGACATGAGTATTGGGACGGTAAATATCAACATCGGCCTCGCCTACCGGTTTTAGTCCCCCGGGGTCCCTGATAAATATCATTGCGCACGGGTCGCAGAAATCACTTAAATTTGCATTTCATTTTTATCTGGTTTGTATGGAGAATGGAAATGATAAGAAGCTGAACCTTGCGGAGGAATTCCCAGCCGTCCCGACCCGGGATTGGGAGGAAAAGATCAGGGAGGATCTCGGCGGTGCGGATTATGAAAAATCCCTGGTCTGGGAAACACATGACCGGTACCACGTCCGTCCCTACTACCGCAGGGAAGATCTCGGGGGAATCGAATACCTGGCATCCCTCCCCGGGCAGTTCCCTTACCTGCGCGGTTCGCGGACCATTGATAATTCCTGGCTGGTCCGCCAGGACATCCCGGTCGGAAACCCGGAATCAGGCAACCGTCAAGCGCTGGAGATCCTTGAAAAGGGTGTCACATCCATCGGATTTGATCTGAGGGCAGCCGGCGAGCTCAAGGAAAAAGACATCCATACCCTGCTCGAAGCCCTGCCACTGGAAAAAACCCCTGTAAATTTTATCCTTGACCGGAATTACCTGGATATCCTGGGCTGGTTTCACAGCTTCGTTCAGAAAAACGGCCCGGATCCGGAAAAGGCCACAGGCAGCATTTCCCTGGATCCGCTGGGCTGGCTGGCGGCAACCGGCAATTACCAGGCAGACATGGCTTCCGATCTTTCCGGGCTGAGGGACTGCCTTGCATTTGCCCGCGATCACCTTCCCGGGTTCCGGGTCATTCACAATTGCGGGAACCTTATCCACGATGCCGGGGCCACGGTAAGCCAGCAGTTGGCCTTCACCCTGGCCAAGGGAAACGAATACCTGGTCCGGCTCAGCGAAATGGGGCTCCCCCTGGAGAGCATACTCGCGCACATGCAGTTCCAGTTTTCCGTCGGATCGAGTTACTTCATGGAAATTGCGAAATTGAGGGCGGCCAGGTACCTGTGGTCCAGGATCCTGGAGGCCCACAGCCCTTCTGCGGAAGACCTGCCGGCCATGTTCCTCCTCAGCATGACTTCACGCTGGAGGCAGACCCTCTACGATGCGCATGTAAATTTGCTGCGGGGGACAACTTCAGCCATGTCGGCCATTCTCGGCGGGGCGGATTCCCTGACCGTGACCGCTTTTGACCTGCCACTCCGGGATCCCGGTCCGTTTTCCGAAAGGCTGGCCAGAAATACCCAGATCATCCTGAAGGAAGAATCCTACCTGGATAAGGTTATCGATCCTGCCGCTGGCTCCTATTATATTGAAAACCTTACGGATACATTGATCACCGGTGCCTGGGACCTCTTCCTGCAGACCGAGGAGAAGGGGGGGTACCTGGAATCCCTGGCCAAGGGATTCATCCAGGATAGTGTAAAGAACACCGCTCTTTCCAGACGAGGCAACTTTGCCATACGAAGGGAAACGCTCCTGGGTACCAACCAGTACCCCATCCTGGATGAACAGGCAGGCTCGTTTGCAAACCTGAGGCAGGAGGCTGCAGGGGCGGAGAAAAACCAAATCGGCAAAATTGCAAAATCACCGGGGATCCTGTCTGGGGATCAGCCTATAATCGGCCACCCCAAATCACCGGAGCCGCTTCCCGCCGATCAGCGCATCGTCGAACCGCTGGAATCATTCCGGGGTGCCAGGGAATTCGAGGAGTTGAGGTTGAAGACTGAAAATCACCCGGGCAGGCAGCCCGTCGTATTCATCGTTCCCCTGGGCAACCTGGCCATGCGCAGGGCCAGGGCCATGTTCACGATGAATTTCTTCGGCTGCTCGGGATTTCAGGTGATCGACAACATCGGGAAATTTACCAACGTTCGGCAGGGAATGGATGCGGCAAGAAAGGCCGGCGCGGACATCGTGGTACTGTGCAGTTCCGACGAGGAATATCCTTCCATGGCCGCCGACCTGGTTTCACTTTCCCGTGGACAATCCAAGACCGCCGACAGTTCCACCGCCCTTCAGGCCGGCACGAAAAAATCTGCCGGGCACAAAGCCGGGAGCCCCTCCAGGGGCAAGGCCATGATCCCCGTTATCGCGGGATACCCGCAAAAGCACCTGGATGCTTTGCAAAAAGCAGGCGCTGAACATTTCATTCATGCCCGCTCCAATGTGCTGGAAGAATTAAAACATTACCAGGAACTTTTAGGCATATAAGCCTGGATGCCGGATAATCAAGCTGCCTGATGAAAAAGCAACGCACTGAAAATGAGACCCAACTTTAAGGACATAGACCTGAAGAAAAAGCCCAAAAAGGGCCTGCCGGGCGCCCCGGCCGACTGGTTGACCGCGGAACACATCCATGTAAAAAATATTTTCACGCCGGAAAATCTGCGGGGGATGGACCACCTGGACTATGCGGCGGGAATCCCCCCGTATCTGCGCGGGCCGTATTCTACCATGTACCTAATGCAGCCCTGGACCATCCGGCAATACGCAGGTTTCTCCACCGCGGAGGAGTCGAACGCTTTTAATCGCCGGAACCTGGCTGCGGGACAAAAGGGACTCTCCATTGCCTTCGACCTGGCTACGCACCGGGGATATGATTCGGACCATGAACGTGTGGTCGGTGATGTGGGAAAGGCGGGTGTTGCCGTAGATTCCATTCTCGACATGAATATCCTTTTCGACGAGATCCCGCTCGACAAAATGTCTGTATCCATGACCATGAACGGCGCCGTCCTGCCGGTCATGGCGTTTTATATTGTTGCGGGACTCGAACAGGGAGTGCCGCTTGAGAAACTCAGCGGTACGATCCAGAATGATATCCTGAAGGAATTCATGGTAAGGAACACCTACATATACCCCCCGGAAGCATCCATGAGGATCATTGCGGATATCTTCAGGTATACTTCTGAAAAAATGCCCCGGTTCAATTCCATCAGCGTATCCGGGTACCATATGCAGGAAGCGGGCGCCACGGCTGATCTCGAGCTGGCCTATACCCTCGCCGACGGACTCGAATACCTGAGGACCGGGGTGAATGCGGGACTCGATGTTGACTCCTTCGCACCCAGGATCTCGTTTTTCTGGGCCATCGGCATGAACCACTTCATGGAAATTGCCAAAATGAGGGCTGCCCGCATGCTCTGGGCAAAGATCGTCTCCGGCTTCAATCCCAGGAATCCCAAATCACTCGCCCTTCGAACCCATTGCCAGACCTCGGGATGGAGCCTCACCGAGCAGGACCCCTATAACAATGTTACAAGAACCTGTGTCGAAGCCATGGCCGCCGTCCTGGGGCATACCCAGAGCCTCCACACCAATGCGCTTGACGAGGCCATTGCGCTGCCCACGGATTTTTCAGCCCGCATTGCTCGGAACACCCAGATATACCTGCAGGAAGAAACGGACATAACCCGGTCCATCGATCCCTGGGCCGGTTCCTATTATGTTGAACACCTGACCCGGGAGCTTGCAGAAAGTGCCTGGAAACTGATCGAAGAGATCGAAACCCTGGGCGGCATGGCAAGGGCCATTGAGACGGGTCTGCCCAAGATGAGGATTGAAGAAGCGGCAGCACGCAAGCAGGCAAGGATTGATTCGGGGAAGGACGTCATCGTAGGCGTCAATAAATACCGCCTTGATAAAGAAGATCCGATCGAAATCCTGGAGGTGGATAATACGGCGGTTCGTGAAGCACAGGTCGAAAGGCTGCGTAAACTCAAAGCCGAAAGAGACCAGGGAGAAGTGCAGGAAATCCTTGACAGGCTTACAGAGGCTGCCCGAAGCGGCAGCGGGAACCTGCTGGAACTCAGTATTGAGGCTGCAAAGAAGCGTGCAAGCCTCGGCGAGATATCTTTCGCCCTGGAACAGGTATACGGACGCTACAAAGCGGTCATCCGCTCCATTTCCGGGGTATATTCAGCCGAATCGGTCCAGGACACGGTGTTCCAGGAGGCCAGGGAAATGGCCGCCGAGTTCGCACGCCTTGAGGGAAGGCAACCCCGCATCATGATCGCAAAAATGGGACAGGACGGACATGACCGGGGAGCCAAGGTGGTCTCAACCGGTTATGCGGACATCGGCTTCGATGTGGATGTTGGTCCCCTGTTCCAGACCCCGGCCGAGGCAGCAAGGCAGGCCGTGGAAAACGATGTGCACGTCCTGGGGGTTTCCAGCCTTGCCGGGGGACATAAAACCCTGATCCCAAAAGTGATCGATGAACTCAGAAAGCTTGGCCGCGAAGATATCATGGTCATCGCCGGCGGCGTCATCCCCCACCAGGATTACGACGAACTTTACGATGCCGGCGTGATCGGGATATTCGGTCCGGGCACCTCCATCACACGGGCCGCACAAAAAATCCTTGAAATACTGCTCGAAGGCTTGAAGTAAACCATTACGTTTTATATCTTTGGTAGGTCACACCCTAATCATAACATACTATGGAAGAAGTTAAAACGAATGCGGGACAGGGGCTTGGAATTGCAGGCCTCATCATGGGCATTGTCGCCATCCCTCTGGCCGTACTTGGCTGCACCTCCGTGCTGGGATTGATCCTCGGCGCAGGGGGTATTGTACTCAGTGCAGTCGGTCTCTCCCAGGCTACAAAATCAAACGGCTCCAGGGGATTGCCGATTTCAGGGCTTGTTGTTTCCATCCTGGGTACGTGCATCGCAATCATGTGGTTACTTTTCTTCGCAAAGGTAGCTACGGAAGGAGGGAAATGGTGGTCAAAAGAAGGGATCCGGATCATGGAACAGATCGACGAAGAACTCGGCGATGACATCGAAGAGGCTTTTGAAGATATTGGTGATGAGCTGGAAGGACTGGGCGAGGAACTGGAAGACAAGCTGGAAGATCTCGAATACGATATGGAATGGGAAGAGAAATGGGGGGAAGAGATAAGCGACGATGAGTTCGAAGAGGTGCTTGACACCTACGAAAGCCTGATCCAGGATTACATCGGTTTAGTCGATGAAGCCAACCAGGGGGATATTGATGCGCTGGCCGAATATGTCAAGGTTTCGGCAAAGGCTGTCGCCCTGGCAACAAAGATCACAGCCATTAGTCCCCGGCTAACCGATGAACAGCGCGCCAAATTCGAGGAACTCCAGCAGAAATACGAAAAAGCCCTGGAAGAAACTGACGATTAGTCCAGGAACCACCCGGAAGCACTAAAAACACCGGTGCCTGCTTTCAGGAGGCATCCCCGGTGCTTGCTTTCGTGGGGGTATCCAGTTGCCTGCTTTCGTGGGGGGTATCCCGGTGGATATGCCTTTTCAGGGAATGGACAAACACACGCCCGCATTCATTGGCTGATTACAAGCCATACCTGATTATAAATCTTATCCTGGCCGCCCTGATCGGCTCGATCTTTCTTTATTCCGGGCTTTTCTCCGCGGAAAGGGACAATTACCCCATGCCATCCTTTTACAAAGAAATCACGGGGCAGGCAGCGCCATCATCGGGCATGTCCAAAGCATTTTCGGAGATCATCCGGGGAAACCTGGAAGCCGCCCGTGATTTCAATCCCGACAGTCCCCGGATCTTCGCATTCTTCCTGATCCAGGCTGTGCAGCGCCTGGCAGTATCCTTCCTGCTGGTCAAATGCAGGATACAAAGAAACTACCTGCTGGCGGCAGATGTTATAATTTCGGTGGGACTGTTCCTGGTTGCTTTCCAGGGTCAAATGAAGGCCATGATCCAGCTCCTCACCTCAACCTGACGAACGCCAGAGTGCGGGCGGTCATTAATACAGACTGATGGAGCCGAAAAATAGCGCCGCGAAAAAAGTAATAACGCCCGGCCGCCATCCCCAGTATCCCCACCACCATCCCGGGTCGTAAGAGATACCGGAGTCTGTCGTCGTAACAGCACTGATCAGCAGGACCAGATCGGCCGGATTCAGGGTGTCGAATTCCATCCACTGGTAACCGTCAACATTAATTCATCGTATGAGCGATCGATGTCCTCTTCTTTATCATTCTCCCCAATAATATGAATGACCGTGTCCGGCATAGACCAGGTGGTCATGCTCTGAAAATTGAATTCCGGATCGTGCATGGTGGATTTCTATTGCCCAATCCGGCACACAATTTGCATGTAAAGACCTGATTATGTTCCAGGCGTTGGATTGCATCTCAAATTGAAGTATTTTTATCCCGTCAAGACATGAAATTCAGCTGAATATTCCCGGCCCGGTATTCAACCAGGCCGGCAAAACTTAAAAATTCATCAAAATAAATGTAGATATGAAAACCGTAACCGTTTTTTTACTGGCATTTGTTCTCATCCTCGGCTCCAATGCCCAGGATCAGGAGAAACTTTCGAAATCTGAACTCAAAAAACTGCAGCGTGAGCAAAAAAAGGCGGAACAGGAAGCAGAGAGGGAAAAAATGGCAGTCCTGACTGAATATATGATCACAAGCCAGAAATTTGTTCTCGAGGCTGAATATTTAAGCGATAGATCCGGATCGCGTGTACCTGTCCAGTCAAACATCAATTTTGTCATGCTTGATTCACTGGTCGTAACCGTTCAGCTGGGCTCAGCAATGAGTGCCGGGTACAATGGTGTAGGGGGAACCACCGTCGAAGGCAGGGTCAACAATTATAAATACACCAAGATAGGCAAAAAGGGAGATTCCTATTCCGTAAGCATGAACTTCATGTCAAGCTTCGGAAATTATGATATAACCATGATGGTGAATGCAGGAGGATACTCCGATGCCACTATTCGCGGGAACTGGTCCGGCGCCCTCAGTTACCACGGCAAGCTGGTACCATTATCACAATCCAGGGTCTACAAGGGACACCCGACCTACTAGCGGGTGAAAGTAGAGATTTCACAGGTTATATTTCCCCGGACCAGGTAATAGCGCTTTTTCGCTCAATCCTGAAGACTCCTGATCTCATTCAGGGCAAAGCTCCTGTCCGCCCGGATCCCGCGCATGGTATCCTTAAGCGTGCAGCATTCCGTTTCGAGATCGTGGTAAAAATAGTAGATGTAATCGTTCGCCAGCGATTCCTTCAGAAAATCCGATTTTTCCGTGAGCGAAACCAGTGGCCGGGTATCGTACCCACAGACCCAGGACATGCTGATGTTGCCCACCAGCGGTATCAGGTCGGCGGTGTTGACCACCGTCCTGCCCTCATAATGTACCAGTCCCACGCCCTGTCCTTCGGTATGTCCGTCGAAGAGCCTTATCTGCACATTGGGCGTAAGTTCAAATTCCCTGTCAAATAATTCAAGCTGGCCGCTTTGACGGATGGGTTCAAAATTCTCCTTCAGGAATGACGCGCCTTCAAGCCTGTTGGGATGCAGGGCCAGGTCCCACTGAGAGCGGTTTACCCAGTACCTGGCATTCGGAAAGACGGTCAGCAGTTTCGATCGGTCCTCATTGTACCTTATGCTTCCCCCGCAATGGTCAAAATGCAAATGCGTCAGGACCATATCCGTGATGTCTTCAGGTTTGAATCCCAGCTTCCCCAGGGATCCTTCCAGTGTATCCTCCCCGAACAGATAATAATAACTGAAGAACTTATGATCCTGCTTGTCCCCGATCCCATTATCAAACAGGATCTTACGGTCTCCCTCCACCACCAGCAGGCTCCGCATGCTGATGGCGATCATATTGTTCTCATCCGCTTCGTACTGTCTTTTCCAGAGGCTTTTAGGTACAACGCCGAACATGGCACCACCGTCCAGTTTCATGTTTCCGCAGGCGACTGTATAAATCTCCATATCTTTGCTTATTTTGTGCTAAGATCGCAAAGATATTCAAAAATGCGTGTTCATTTCATAGCCATCGGGGGCGCGGTCATGCATAACCTGGCCCTGGCCCTGCATCAAAAGGGATGCCGGGTTAGCGGATCGGACGACGAGATCTTCGAGCCTTCCAGGAGCCGCTTGGCCGGTCAGGGGTTACTGCCGGGACAAACCGGCTGGGACCCCGGCAACATAACCCCCGACCTGGACGTGGTGATCCTCGGGATGCATGCCCGGGAATCAAATCCGGAACTGCAGAAAGCCCGGGAACTGGGTCTCAAAATCCAGTCCTTCCCCGAATTCCTCTACGAACAAACCCGCAAGAAGAAACGGATCGTCATCGGGGGAAGCCACGGCAAGACCACCATAACCTCCATGATCATGCATGTCCTGAAATACCATGAAATCCGGTTTGATTATATGGTTGGCTCGCTGGTACAGGGTTTTGAGACCATGGTGGGCCTGCATGATGATTCGGAAATTGCGGTCTTCGAAGGGGATGAATACCTTACTTCCGCGCTCGACAGGCGGCCGAAATTCCATCTTTATAAGCCCCATATCTCACTGATCTCCGGGATCGCTTGGGATCATATGAACGTATTTCCCGAAGAGGAAGACTACCTGGAACAATTCAGGCTTTTCATTGAAAAGACCGAGGTTGGGGGATCCCTGGTTTATTGCATGGAAGATGAAATCCTGAGGGACCTGGTGAGATCCTCCGGGCGGATCCTGGATTACATCCCTTACCGGCAACATCCTTATGAAATAAATGACGCAACAACATATCTGCTGAACAATGATCGCAAGTATCCTCTCAGGATCTTTGGCCGCCATAATATGCAGAACATCAATGGTGCCCGGACCGTGTGCGAAATCCTCGGGATAGACCAGGAACGTTTTTACGAGGCCGTCCAATCCTTTACCGGGGCCGGCAGGAGGATGCAAAAGCTGGCGGGCAACGGGGGGACAAGTGTGTATCTTGACTTTGCCCATGCCCCATCCAAAGTGGAAGCCACCGCCAGCGCCCTGAAGGAACAATACCCGCGCAGAAAGCTGACGGCCGTACTCGAACTTCATACCTTCAGCAGCCTGAATGCCGAATTCATTCCCCGCTACCAGGGTTCCCTGGAAAAGGCAGACACTGCCATGGTCTATTATAATCCGCAAACCATTGCTCATAAAAAACTGCCCGGGATCTCGTCAGGGCAGGTCCGGTCCGCCTTCGGCAAGGAAGGCCTCCAGGTATATACTGACGCGGATAAACTTATCAATGACCTTCTTGATGCCGGCTGGAAAAACCGGAATCTGCTGATCATGACTTCCGGAGATTTCGACGGAGAGGACCTGGAATCACTTGCAAGCAGTATCGTGGAATCTGCTGACAGGATCATCCAATAGGAACCATCCCGGAAACCCGAAAACCGCACTTCAAAACGATACAGCGTTCATCCATTGATGCACGGGGGTTTTTAACGAATAATTTTCATTTCAACGCCTTGCCTGATAAGAAAATTCAATTATATTTGCACCGCCGATAAAAAAACGGTCCGTTCGTCTAGGGGTTAGGACGCCAGGTTTTCATCCTGGTAACAGGGGTTCGATTCCCCTACGGACTGCAGAATCGATTCTCAGATATTCGCAGAATTTCAAAAGCCCTCAAACTGAGGGCTTTTGC
>CAZVLG010000436.1:0-15447 GCA_964627835.1 uncultured Bacteroides sp. | reverse complement strand
TGGGATCCGAGAAATGCATGTCACCGGCCACCTCGACCGATCGGACAAACTGATAACCGCCGGGAAGAAACGTGCGTGCGAACAGCGCTATGAATAAGATCAGCTTCATTATCTGGGATTGATCGTCCTTGGGAACAGGGCTATAAACCGGGTCCCTTTCATTTATTTGTTTTCCCCCCGGAGGGCAAGGATCTCATCTACATATTTCCGGTCGTTTGAAAGGCGCGGCACCTTGTTCTGTCCCCCGAGCTTCCCTTTCGCCCTCATCCATTGATAGAACGTTCCGCGGGGCAGGTTTCGTACAGTGGGCATCTCGAGGGTGATGCTTTTATAGCGCTTGGCTTCGTAATCCGAATTGATGGAAGAGAGCGCGATGTCAAGCACCGATGTAAAGTATTCCAGGTCTGCAGGGGATTTCTCGAATTCGATCAGCCACTCATGGGAACCTTTCTGTTCATCGCCCATGTAGATGGGTGCCGCCGTAAATTCATGGATGCTTGCACCGGTCTTGGAACAAGCAATGTCAAGGGCCTTTTCCGCATTTTCGATAATCAGCTCTTCTCCGAAGGCGTTGATAAAATGACGGGTCCTCCCCGAGATTTTTATTTTATGGGGAAAGGTTGAGGTAAACACCACGGTATCCCCGATAAGATAACGCCACAATCCGCCGTTGGTTGAAATAAGGATGGCGTAGTTTTCACCGGGGACAACATCGTTCAGGGTCAGGGCTTTCGCGTTCGGATCGGATGCCTGCTCGGCGGGGATGAATTCAAAGAATACCCCGTAATCCAGCATCAGCAGCATGTCGTCCCGGTCCGGTTCATCCTGGATGGCAAAATGCCCTTCCGATGCATTGTAAACCTCGAGGTAATGCATCTGACCGGATGGGATCAGTTTATGAAACTGGTCACGGTAAGGGGTAAAACTCACTCCCCCGTGGATGAACAGTTCAAGATTGGGCCATACATCAAGCAGGCTTTTCTTTCCCGTGAATTCCAGTATATATTTTATCAGGACCAGGTTCCAGGAAGGTACGCCTGCCAGGCTGGTGACATTGTCGCGGATGGTCTCGCGCGTGATCACGTCCATCTTTTCCTCCCATTCCGACATGAGGGCGACATCCTGACTGGGGGTGCGGATGAAATGCATCCAGAAAGGCATGTTTTCAATCAGTATGGCCGAAAGGTCCCCATAGAACGACTGGTTCGAATAGGAACTGATCTGGTGGCTGCCCCCAAGTGTAAGTCCCTTGCCAGTTAGTAGTGTATTGTCCGGGTAGTTTTGATGATAGATTGCCAGGACATCCTTCCCGCCGCGGAAATGACATTCCTCCAGCGCTTCCCAGGTAACCGGGATGAACTTGCTTTTTTCCGATGTGGTTCCCGAAGATTTTGCGAACCACTTCACTTCGCTGGGCCAGAGCAGGTTCTGTTCCCCGGACATGACCCTATGGATGAGGGGCTGAATATCTTCGTATGAACTCGGCGGTACGCGGTCCTGGAATTGTTCGATGGTTTTGATATCGGAGAAGCCATACTTTTTCCCAAACCAGGTATCCCTTGCTTCCCACAATAATTTCATCAGTCCGTCACGCTGCACATCACAGGGGTATTTCCGGAAGAGCTCGATCTGGTGAAGCCGCTTGGTATTTACCCAGTTTACTATGGAACTCAGTATTGGCATCCGATGGTTTCCGTTTTATAATGCGGTCCGGGTTCGGGTTTATTCTGCTTCGGGGTGCTGTCAGATGATCAGCATGGCGTCTCCATAGGTGCCGAAGCGGTATTTTTCCTTGATGGCCACCTGGTAACACTCCATCAGGAAATTATAACCTGCGAATGCAGACACCATCATCAGGAGTGTGGATACGGGCAGGTGGAAATTCGAGACCATCATGTCGGCAATGCTGAATTCATAAGGGGGGAAGATGAATTTATTGGTCCAGCCGTCGTAGGGTTTAAGGTACCCTTCCGTAGAAACGGAACTTTCGAGGGTCCTCATCACCGTCGTACCGACCGCGCAGATCTTTTTTTTCCGGTCCTTGGCCGCATTGACCACCTGGGTGGCTTCCTCTGCTATGATGATTCGTTCGGAATCCATTTTATGCTTGGTCAGATCCTCGACGTCAACCGTCCGGAAATTTCCCAGTCCCACATGAAGCGTGATAAATGAAAATTCGCAACCCTTGATTTCCAGCCGTTTCAAAAGCTGTTTGCTGAAATGCATACCTGCGGTCGGGGCGGCCACGGCGCCTTCGTGCTTGGCATATACGGTCTGGTAACGCTCCCGGTCCTCCGGCTCAACGTTCCGCTGGATGAATTTCGGGAGAGGGGTCTCCCCCAGCTGGTAAAGTGTCTTCTTGAAATCTTCGTAATCCCCGTCGTACAAAAAACGCAATGTTCGTCCCCGGGAAGTAGTATTGTCAATGACTTCTGCAACCAGCACATCGTCCTGGCCGAAATAAAGCTTGTTGCCGATCCGGATTTTCCGGGCAGGATCAACCAGCACATCCCATAGCCTTTGTTCACGGTTCAGTTCCCTCAGCAGGAAGACCTCGATCTCCGCACCCGTTTTTTCCTTATTCCCGTATAATCGGGCAGGGAAAACCTTGGTGTTGTTAAATACCAGCACGTCCTTATCGTTGAAGTAGCTCAATATGTCTTTGAACACCTTGTGTTCCACCTTGCGCTTCTGGCGGTTTAGCACCATCAGCCTGGATTCGTCACGGTTCCCGGACGGATATTTGGCAATCAGATCTTCCGGAAGATTATACTTGTATTGGGATAATTTCATGGGAATATATGGTTATTTCGGAATATTTTAACGAGTCCCTTTATACGTAAGAAAACCCTGTTGGTTACATATTGTTCAACATTTCTTCAAATTTTTTTAGAGTCAGGGCGTCCCTGACAGAATAACTCCCGATGGCGGTTCTCCGGAGTTCGGCCAGGTAGGCACCGCTTTGCAGGGCTGATCCGAAGTCGCGTGCCAGGGCCCGTATGTAGGTTCCTTTGCTGCAGAGGATCCGGAGCCTCAGTTCCTTCTCATGGAACCCCAGTAGTTCCAACTCATGGATGGTGATCTTTACCGGTTTCATTTCCATATCCCTTCCCTGTCGGGCAAATTCATAGGCCCGTTTGCCCCCGAACCGTTTTGCGGAGAATATCGGGGGGACCTGTTCGGATTCACCGATAAATTCATTGAGCGTTTGGGTGATCCTTTCGGTGTTGATATGGTCCGTGGGGTATTCCCGGTCGATTTCTGTTTCCAGGTCGAAGGAGGGAGTGGTTTGTCCCAGCCGGAAACAGGCTTCGTATTCCTTCGGCATGCCCTGGTAGGAATCGATCTCACGGGTGGCTTTACCGGTACACAGGATCATGAGGCCGGTGGCCAGGGGGTCGAGGGTGCCGGCATGTCCCACCTTGATCTTTTTCACGCCCAGTTTATGGCGCAGCAGATTGCGGATCTTTTTGACCACATCGAAAGAGGACCAGTCCACCGGCTTATCGATCAGAAGGACGGCACCTTTCAGAAAATCTGTATTTGAGTTTAGCTGGGTCATTGTTTACATCCTGATACTGCTATGGAAAATTCTTATAAAAGTCCAACCGCAAGAGCGACACCACCTATGACCAGGCAGTAGATCCCGAAGTAAAGCAGCTTTCCTTTTTTTACGATCGAGAGCATCCATTTGCAGGCGATGAGTCCCGATACAAAAGCAGCCGCGAATCCAACCAAAAGGGGGAGCCATCCGATCGATCCGGCCCCGGCCGGTTCCATGTCCATCAGGTCCATCAAATTGGCTGCAATAATGGGCAGGATCACCATAAGGAAAGAGAACCGGGCTGCTTCGTCGCGTTTGTTCCCGAGGAAAAGAGCTGTACTGATGGTGGCCCCGGATCGTGAGATCCCCGGCAGAACGGCAAGTGCCTGGGCGATCCCGATGATCAGGGAATCCAGGTAAGTGATCTTCCGGTTTCCCACAGGCACGAAATTGGTGATCACAAGGAAGGTTGCAGTGATCAGGAGCATGCTTCCGACAAAGACCAGGTTGCCGGTGAAAAGTGCTTCCACCTGGTCTTTGAAGAACAAACCTACAAGTCCCACAGGAACCATTGAAACCAGGATCTTAAGCAGATAGGAGCTGGATTCGTTGTATTCGAAGCGAAGGGACCGGACCAGGAGTTCACGCAGGTCACGGTAAAACACAACCAGGATACTCAAGACTGTTGCCCCGTGCACGACAATGGAGAAGGTAAGGTTTTCCCTGGCTTCAATCTGCAGAATGGATGTGCCGATTTCCAGGTGCCCGCTGCTGCTTACCGGAAGGAATTCTGTAAGTCCCTGGACCAGTCCAAGGATCAACGCCTCAAGCCAGCTCATCTACTCGGATTTCTCTTCTTTAGGTTTCTTCATGATCGCCCATATTTCGAATACAAATCCGAAGAGGACGACAATGGGGGCGAGGGTGATTCTCCTGAAGTTGAATATATCCGGATTGAAAACATTGGGGTCATCGGATTTTCCTCCCATCATCAGGAGGAAGCCGATCATGATGATGGCAAAACCAATGATCAGTAAAATGTAATTCTCTTTCTGTAGCGGAAAGTCAGGGCCTTCCTTTTCGGGTTTCTTTTTAGCCATGATTCATAATATTAATAATACAGATCATCGGATTTCATCCGAAGATATTTATTGATTGCAAAAAATGTGGATACCCAGTTCAGGATGATCCCGAGCAGAATCACCATCAGGAAAAGGATACCCAGAATATCAATGTCGTCGAAGCTGATCACTTCCATGAATTCCTTCTGGATCAGGTAGATCACACCGGTCAGCAGCAGAATGGCGATCAGGGCGGCATAAATCCCGTGTCCCGCGCTCCTAAGTAAAAAAGGTTTGCGGATAAACGAACGCGTGGCCCCCACAAGCTGCATGGTATTGATCAGAAACCGGCGTGCGTATACACTCAGGCGGATGGTATTGTTCACAAGGGCGATGGCGATGAAAAACATGAGGGTGCTGAAGGCAAGGATGATCAGGCTTATCCTGCGCACATTTTCATTGACCAGGTGGATCAGGGATTCCTGGTACATCACTTCCTCGACCTCCTCGAAGCGCTGGAGTTCCTGTTCAATGGCCGCAATACTGTCCGGATTGGCATAGCTGGCATAAAACTTTACAACAATGGAGGCAGGCAACGGATTGTAGCCCAGGAATTCGATGAAATTCTCCCCAAGTTCTTCGGAGGTTTCCCGGGCGGCTTCCTCCTTGCTGATGTAATCGGTAGATTTCACATAGACCTTGGCATCCAGGTTCTTTTGCAGGCGGATAATGTCGACCTCCTTGGCCTGTTCCTTCAGGATTATGGTGAACCCAAGGTTCTCAAGTACATGGGTGCTCAGGCGCTGGGCATTCAAAAGGAGCAGTCCGACCAGGCCCAGTAAAAAAAGCACCAGCGATATACTGACAATGGAGGTTGCGTAGGAACTTCTTAATTTCCTCCTCGTTATGCTTGGTTCTTTCTTTTTCATCCGCCCGTTTCAGGAATGCACAAAAATAAACAATTCCGTGTAAATGCCTTCGCTTATTGAATTTATGTTGCCCGGGGACTTGGGACTTGCTGTTAAACCCGTTCCGCACCCCATGGTGCCGGTCCGCCAGGATGAGAAAGGCTCCGGTTCGCAAGGACGAGCATGGAGGGTAATTCAACCCTTCCGGGGATTGCTTGGCACAGGTCCGCCGGGATGCGCATAACATAAAATATTACCCTTGCGGGGAATCAGGCGATGATTTCGATCCAGCCAAATGGATCCGGTTCGTCACCATACTGGATGGCCGTCAGTTTATTGTAGAGTTTAACGGAGACGGGACCCGGCTTGCCATCGCGACAATACTCATAGGTTTTTCCTGTATCCGGATCGACGATATTCTTTATGGGGGAGATCACAGCCGCGGTGCCACAGGCCCCCACTTCGTCAAATTCGCCTATTTCTTCCAGGGGAACAGGCCGTTTCTCAACTTTCATTCCGAGCTGGACGGCCAGGTCCTGCAGACTCATGTTGGTGATGGAAGACAGGATGGTATGGGATTCCGGTGTAACATATGTATCTCCCTTGATCCCGAAAAAGTTGGCAGGGCCGCATTCATCGATGTATTTTTTTTCTTTGGCGTCAAGGTATATGACCGATGCAAATCCTTTTTCATGTCCTTTTTCAAGCGAAACGAGGCTTGCGGCATAATTTCCCCCTACCTTGATATGACCGGTACCCAATGGGGCGGCCCGGTCAAAATCCCGGCATACCATCATATTGACGGGACTGAATCCTTCCTTGAAATAGGGACCGACAGGGGTGACAAATACAAGGAAGAGATACTCCTTTGCCGGCTTGACCCCGACCTCGGCACCTGTGCCCAACAGAAGCGGACGGATGTAAAGGGATGCCCCTGTCCCGGGAGGGGGGATGAAACGTTTATTTAACTGAACGGCGCGGACGATGGCTCTATGAAAGAGATCTTCCGGTACTACGGCAAGCTTTATTCCCTCGGCGCTTCGCTTCATTCGCCTGGCATTTTCCTGCCAGCGGAAGATCCGGATCTTCCCGTCCTTCCCCATGTAAGCCTTCATTCCCTCAAAGGACTCCTGCCCATAATGAAGACCGGTCGCGGCCATATGAACGGGAATGTATTCATCGGACGTGACCTCGAGCTCACCCCAGTTCCCGTTCCGGTAATAACAACGAACATTATAGTCGGTGGGCATATAGCCAAACGGAAGGTTTTTCCAGTCGATGTTCATGATTGTACCAAAACTTTGATAAACGCATATAAAATTAGATATAATACCAGAGATAGCCAACCAAACCGGTTGTAATTAATGGTTTTGAACCAGGTTGCGGAGAACATGCTCAGTACGCTGACATTCCCGGAACGACCGTTAATCAGGAGAACTGGAGGATGTTTTCGATCTGTTGCTCCTTTGACACCTCGCACATCTTCTTAGCAATGCTGGTGTAAAATTCGTGGGTTTTAAGGAAATTGATCTGGAACTGGTTCCAGTCTTTCTTGGACTTGATCTTATGCCTCATCCTGTATTCCTGGAACAGCTTGTCGGATTGTATCAGGAAATCGACCCGGCCCAGGTGGTCCAGGTTTGCATCGCAAATGATTTGTTCAAGAAGGTTCTTTGGATCCGATGGGATGGCGGTTGCCAGGATCAGTTCGCAGATCCGTTCGATCTGTTTTTCTTTGTAGCGGTAAAGGAGTAATATCTCACGGGCATATTCAACCGAACGGGCTTCGTGGTCATCCATTTGATCGATGTATCCAATATCATGCAAGAGGGCCGCTGTCCTAAGCAGGAGCAGGTCTTCCTCGTTGATCTTTTCTCCGCGTCCGAGCAATTCAACCTGAGTATATACATGGCTGGTATGTTCCGCATTATGGAAGAGAAGATCTTGGGGAAGTTCCTTTTCCAATTTATTCATGATAAATTCCTCCACATCCAGCAGGCGAAGGAGCTGGAGCTGAATGAAGAGTTTCGCATTGGGAGTGACCCTATCTGCTTCGGTGAAGGTCGGGTTGAGTCCGTTTACAAAGAACATGGCAATGTCTCCCTTGTACTTAACGGGCATTTTTCCGCGGAACTCGCACTGGAAAAAATCCTTGATGAGTTTGTAGGTTGTGGCGGAGATGTTCACCTTTCCCACCTCACCCGACGATTCCATCCGGCTGGCAGTGTTAACAGTGTCTCCCCAGATGTCGTAGGAGTATTTCTTCTGGCCCACCACGCCCGCAATGACGGAACCGGTATGAACGCCGATGCGCAGATCCCAGATATCGGCTTTTGTCTTTTTCAACTCTTTCATATATTGCTGCATCTCCAGGGCTGCCAGCACCACCTCGACTGGATTTGTACAGTTCTTGATTGGAATGCCGCCCGCTGCCATGTAGGCATCCCCAATGGTTTTGATCTTCTCGATATTGTATTTTTCCATGACCGAATCAAAATGAAAATAAAACTTGTCGAGCTGATCGATCAGTTTATCCGGATTCATTTCTTCGGCGATCTTCGTAAATCCCTGAATATCTGCGAACAGGACGGTCACCATTTTGAACTTACTTGAAGTGGCTTTGCCAGTGTCCTTTAATTCGTCGGCGGTTGTTTTGGGGAGGATATTGGCAAGCAGGTCTTCTGTTTTCTCCTTTTCCTTAACCAGGGATTCGGTCCTTTCCTGGACGACCTCTTCCAGGTGATATTGCTCACGCAGTTGCTTCAGGTTTGTCCATTTTTGAATGAAATACACCATGACCAGAACCAGGAAGAGGTAAATAAGCAGTGCATACCAGGACTTGTATATCGGCGCACTGATCCGGAAGGGGAATGAACCGGCACCGTAAATGGTCCCGTAAATGTCCTGGCTCCGGACAAAGAATTCGTATTTCCCATGGCTCAATTCTCTGAATTCCACAAAGGAATTTGAATTCCAGTCGGACCATTTTTCATCGAGGCCATCAAGCCGATACTGAAACAGGGGCAGAGATTCGCAATTGTACTGGGTGGACAGGAATTCAAATCGTATGCTGTTCCTGGAGTAGGGAATGTCCATTCTGCCCTTTTTCAGGGTTTCCTGGAATGCCCTGGATACCAGCCTATCATAGGGTAAAAGCGGACCATTCCCGATACTCAGGCCGGAAATATAAGTTTGTGACACCGGATTTTCGGGGTGGACAGCCAATGCATCGAATCGAACGATGCCCTTATTTGTACCGATCCATAACACCTCGTCCTGTTCTGCAAACAGGCTGTTGATGATCATGGGATTTACACGGCGGAATAAGAGGGGATGCATTTCATACACTCCGTCGGTGTTGCGGATGGCCTGCCAGATCTTGTCTGTTTTGTTATCAGGGTGGTCGATACTGAGCCAGAGGTTTTTCCGGGCATCCGGTTCTACCTGTCGGATCCGGTAGGATCCCTGCGGGAGTGAAAAACGAAAAGAACTGTCACGGAGGAATTGATTGGCTGCAGGGTCAAATGTGAACAATCCCTTGAAGCTTGAAAAATACAGATGCCCGGGCGTGCTGATCATGTCAACATAGGATCCGTCGATGGATTGCAAATCTTCAGACGCATAACTCGTATAACTCAGGTTCTGGGCATTGCTGAAGGGCTTGGTGGAGCGGTAGAACGCACCCGACCTGGATGAGAGCCACAGGAAACCCGACTCTGAAATGGCAATATTATCGATACATATATCCGGAATGGAGAAATTCTGGATTTCTTTCCAGTCATTCAGGCTGAAGATCCGAATACCGGTTTCGGTTCCGGCAAACAGGACATTATGCTGGACATCGCAAAAAAGTGCGTTAACGGGGTTGCGAAGGATCTGACGGACGTTCCCGGAGCTGAGTTCATACAGTCCCCCCCTGCCACCCACCAGCAGGCTGGCGGAGGTGTTTGCCAGGCAGCGGCAGTCTTCTTTGATTCCGGGGACCTGTATAAATTGAGCTCTTTCAAAGGAGGGGATCTGCGGATCATCCCCTGCCTGCAGGCGAAATAGACCCCTGCTCGTTGCAGCATACAATACGCCTTCATGCCTCAGGATATCCATTACATTACCATCGAGGCCATTATCGGGGCAAAAGTAACTGAATGCAGACGGGATCTCAATGCGGCTGAGGGCATGCTCGTGGAGGGCCCATAAATTCCCTGCCTGATCAGCCAGGAGATTCAGGATTTCATTGCCGTATAATCCGGAAACTGCAGTAATGTGGTAAATAAGGTCTCCATCGGCTGTAATAATAAAAACGCCTCCTTTGCGGGTTCCGATGGCGATGTGATCATCCGAAAGCTTGGCTGTGCAGGTAAAATCATATTCCTCCAGGAACTTTTCTGCCTGCCGCAGTTCGAGCACACTGTCTCCTGGCCCGCTGACAATCAGTTTATTGTTTATTCCGTCGATAAAAACTGCCTTGGTATCAAAGGCCAGGATCTGTGAAATCTGGACCATTCCCCGGGGGATCTGCACCTCTTTCAACTGGTCTGCCTGGAACTGAAACAATCCATTTTCCCGGGAGAGGATCCGAATTGCATCCCCCGAAGGAAATATACGAAGCGGCACGATGCCCGGGGTGAACCGGGTCAGCGTATCCTTCCCCAGAATATACGATCCTTCCGAAGTGAGGATGTAAAGGTTGTCCCGGTGTGATATAACTTCCAGGATGCTTCCATCGAGCAGCCCGGCCTGCTGACGGGTGTTTCCCTGAGCCGGGAGGTCTTGCTCACCGGTCAGGGCAGCTATCCCATCCATTAATTCCGGTTCTCCGTTTGCTGACCGTGAGAGTAAAAACACCCCGTTTTTGTTATAGGCAAAGATCCGGTCCTGATGTTTTACCAGGTGCAGATCACCTTTGGAAGCAATATGTTTCCAGTCCCTTCCGTTAAAACGTAGAATGCCATTTCGGGCCCCGACATAAATAAAACCTTCCTCTCCCTGGGCGATTGAATTGAAATGATTTACATAGGTGAACGTGCCGGGCAGGTAGGTTTGGACATAAGGCTGCCCAAATTCCTGAAAATGAGAAGCTGCTAAAACAAAGCCCCCAATACTCCAGCATTGAAAAGCTAAAAAAATGAAAACAAATCTTCTCAAAATGTGAAGAAAATTCATAACTTGTCAATCTGAAATTTTGGGCAATTAGCTCAAAATAAACAAATTTATGAATTAAAATCCTTAATTAAGAATATATCATAATTATGGAACAGAAAACAAAAAGACCCATCCTGGTAACATGGGATTTTACTGAAAAATCCGGATATGCACTGGAGCATGGTGTCAATCTGGCACAGCACCTGAATACCGATGTTACCCTCATTCACATTGTAAAAAAGGACAAGGAAATAGATGCCGCTCAGGTTAAAATGGATGCCCTTGCTGAAGAAACGTCCAAAAAGTACAATGTAAAGACTACCACCGTGGTCCCGGTTGGTACTATTTTCACAACCATTTCAGAGGTGGCGACAGATACCCACGCCGAAATGGTTATCATGGGGACCCATGGCATGAAGGGCATGCAGAAACTGATCGGTAGCTGGGCGCTGAAGGTGATTGCCGGATCCAAGGTACCCTTCATCGTGGTACAGGCGCCGCCGACCTCACATGGATTCGAAAAGATCGTGTTTCCGCTCGATTTCAGGAGTGAGAACAAGGAAAAGATCAACTGGATCTATTACATTGCAAGGTTGTATAAATCAACGTTTTACATCATAAAGGACAAGGTGACGGATAAGAGGTTCAGGAAGGGTGTCCAGTCCAACCTTATGTTTACTGAGAAATTTATGCGCAGCAATGAAATCCCGCATGAGATCCATACTTCTCCAGGGAAAAAGGATTTTACGCATGAGACAATCGATTTCGCCCATGAGATCAAGGCCGACCTGCTGCTTATCATGACCACCAAGGATATAACCGTGGCAGACTATGTAATGGGGGCCAACGAACAGCAAATCATATCCAATAAGTTTCAGATTCCGGTGATGTGCATCAATCCCCGCCCAGGTAAGATCGGTGGCGGATTTAGCGCCACGGGAGGTTGATCCTTGATGAAATTATATTTGGGCCGCAAAGACTAATCCCATACTTTGCGGCCTTTTTTTATTGAGCCTGCCGGCCTGATTTTGAATGAATCTGCCGGTCCGGTTCGGATGATCCTGCCAGTCTGAATGGATTGACCCCGATTCCGGTTTGATTGATCCGAGCGGTCTGGATGAGTGTCAAAAGAAAACGGAATAAAACAAAAATTTATCTGAGCCGATGAAGGAACTGATCTTTGCCACGCATAATGAACACAAAGCCACAGAGATACAGGCCATCCTTGGCGAGAGATTCAGGGTGCTGACCCTTGACCAGGCAGGGATATGGGAGGAAATACCCGAAGACCAGGACAGCCTGGAGGGCAACGCCCTGCAAAAGGCCAGGTGGGTTTATCAGCGGCTGGGGAGGGACTGTTTTGCTGATGATACGGGGCTCGAGGTCGCGACGCTTGCAGGTGCCCCCGGTGTTTATTCGGCGCGTTATGCTGAAATGAGCGGAGAAAGACTGCCGGGTGAACAGGTTCCTCATGCCAATATTCGCAAACTCTTGCGAAAATTAACCGGGCGAAGCGATAGAAGGGCAAGGTTCCGAACGGTAATTGCCCTGGTCACCGACGGAAAAGAATATACATTTGATGGGATTGTGGAGGGCAGTATACTCGAAAAAAAAAGAGGCAGAGGAGGATTTGGATACGATCCGGTATTCCTGCCCGATGGATACACGGAGACCTTTGCAGAAATGTCGCTGGAGGGAAAAAACAAAATAAGCCACCGGGCAAGGGCTGTCCTTAAACTTGTGCAATTTTTGAAGAATTACGATGCTTAATAAAATAACTCGGCTGTTTATCCGTATTTATATCCAAAACAGGAACATGATTCGTGCAGGAATAATGCAGGCGGATATGCGGACGGTTCTTTTATGCCTTCTCCTTGTTTTGGCCCCGGGCAGGGTAAGGGCGCAGCCGGGCATCGGCGAATGGAAGAACCATCTGCCCTACAGGGAAAGCCGGCAGGTTGCAGAGGCTGGCAATCGAATGTATTGCGGAACCAGGAGCGGATTGTTTTATTATGATAAGGGCTCCAATACGGTAAACCTTATTACCAAAATTGATGGTCTTTCAGACCTTGAAATCAATGCGATCCATTATTCAGTTGAACGGGATGAGTTCGTGATCTGCTATACTAATACCAATATTGATATCCTGCATGGAGATGAGATTTTCAACATCCCAGATATCAAACGCAAACAAATTACAGGCAATAAAACGATCCATAATATCCTGATCGTTGATGATCTGGCCTACCTGTCATGCGGATTCGGAATCGTGGTGGTGAATCTGGAGAAAAAAGAAATAAAGGATACCTATCTGATCGGGGAAAATGGCGGATTCACCAATGTTTACGACATGGCAACCGATGGCGAAAGCCTTTATGCTGCCACCGAAGCAGGGATTTACATGGCCCCTATCAGCAATACCAATCTGGTCGATTTCAACAACTGGTCAAGGATCGTGGATATCCCTCACGCAGCCGAAACCTTCAGAACCATCTGCTGGTTTGAGGATAGATTATACGCGGGGTACCGGAGCAATGATCCGGGTGGCGACATCCTTTACTACCATGAGAACGGCATGTGGAATATCTTTCAGACAAAAGAAAACAACAGGATCCACTACGCCAGGGGGCTCTCGGATCACCTGGTTGTGGTGTCGGCCAATTACGCAACAATTTACGATGACGACCATGCAGAGGTTCGTTCCATTTATTCCTACCAGCCGGTTCATGCGATATACGATCTGGATGGCACAGTGTGGATTGCAGACCGGTTGGAAGGCATGTACCGGATACCCGTATCCGGCCCGGCTGAATTTATCTCGCCCAACGGACCGCTGAGTCCTGACGTTGCATCCATTGCCTTGAAGGGAGATGTACTGTATACCGCCGCCGGAAACATTGGTGGCGGATGGGAAAATATTTATAATCCAGTGGAGCTGAATGTGTTGCAGGGAGGTTTCTGGAATGGGACCAGCACCGTGGACTACCGTGATCTGATAGACCTTGCGGTTGATCCCGCGGATAAAAATCATGTTTACGGTGCTTCCTGGGGGTGGGGCCTGCTGGAATACCGGGACGGGGAACTCATTGAAGTTTACGACCATACCAACAGTACCCTTCAGACCATGATCGAGGGCGGTGATTTTTTCCGCCTGGGTGGATGTGTCTTTGACCATGGAAATAATCTTTGGATGAGTAACTCAGGTGTCCCGGAGCCGGTCTCGGTAAAAAAAGCAAATGGGGAATGGAAAAGTTTTAACCTGGATGGGAAGCTGAAGTTGAATTTCCTGGGAGGGATCATCAATACCTCAAACGATCATAAATGGTTAATCTGTCCCCTGGGCCACGGCCTGTTTGCCTTCGATGTCAACGGCACGGTTGACGATGTTTCAGATGACCGCTACGAAAAGTTTAACGTGGTTGACCTCAACGGGAGGGTGATCACCAACAATGTTTTCGCCCTGGCGGAAGACCATGAAGGCAATATATGGGTGGGCACCGATGAAGGGATTGTAGTTTATTATAGTCCCACACGCGTATTCGGTGAAGACCTTTTTTATGGGCAGCAAATCATCGTTCCGCGGAACGACGGGACCGGGCTGGCAGATATTTTGCTGGGGACCGAAAAGGTGACGGCCATTGCCGTGGACGGGGCCAACCGGAAATGGATCGGTACAGCAAAATCGGGAATCTACCTTGTGTCGGATGACGGGCTGGAAGAAGTTCATCATTTCACGGAAGAAAACAGTCCCCTGCTCTCCAACTACATCACCGATATTGCCATTAACGGGGAGAACGGCATTGTGTATATCGGGACCGACAGGGGACTGATATCCTATAAAGGTACCGCCATCGAAGGCCGGCAGGATTACAGCGGGGTTTATGTCTACCCCAATCCGGTCCGCCATGACTTCGATGGGGAGATCGTTATTACGGGACTGGTAGGCGATGTCAATGTCAAGATCACCGACATTGCAGGCAATATCGTTTACGAAACTACGGCTCTCGGGGGACAGGCCCTCTGGGACGGGCGCAGCTTTTCCGGTGAGCGTGTGCAAACCGGGGTCTACCTTATCTTCTGCACCGATGAGGACGGCTCCAAAACCCATATCACCAAGCTCCTGGTGATCAACTAATCCAGGGTAAAAAGTTCAGATTTTACAATTTATCTGAAGGTATTGTTGAAAAAGGCGCCTTTAAAATATCGGCACCTGAGGAATTGTCAAATAAGGCACCTGACATCGCGCAGCTATGTAGTGCCGTTTTGACATTCCGAAGGTGCTGCACCGATATTTTGCAGCGCCGGTTTAACAATGCCGGAAGTTTGCAAAATCTGTTTTTTTTACCCAGCTTTAAGTCGGATCGTCTGACACACTGATGATACAGAAGGTTAAGGGAGTCGTCCTCCACCATATAAAATACAAGGAGAGCAGTGCCATTGTCAACATGTACACCGATCTTTACGGCCGGCAGGCTTACCTGGTAAACAGCATCCGCGGGAAAAAATCGAGATATTCAGGCAACCTGCTGCAGCCCCTAACACTTCTGGAACTTGAAGCCTATCATAAACAATCCAGGGAATTGCAGCGGATCAAGGAAATCCGGAACTACATGCCTTATAGGACCATACCCTTTGACATGCATAAGAACAGCCAGGCCCTGTTTCTGGCCGAAGTGCTTTACAAGGTTTTACAGGAGGAAGATCCGAGCAGGGAACTTTTCGAATTCCTTGAAAATACCCTGCAGTTGCTGGATATTTCGGAAGAAGGAATGACCAATTTCCACCTGCTTTTCCT
>CAZVLG010000435.1:0-4901 GCA_964627835.1 uncultured Bacteroides sp. | reverse complement strand
CCACCTACTCGGAAACCCTGGCGGAACTGGGCATTATTTTCTGCTCGTTCAGCGAGGCGGTAAAAAACCACCCCGACCTTGTCCGGAAATACCTGGGCAGCGTGGTCCCCTACACGGATAATTATTTTGCGGCGCTTAACTCGGCGGTTTTTTCCGACGGTTCCTTCTGCTATATCCCCAGGGGGGTGAGATGTCCCATGGAACTGTCGACCTATTTCCGTATCAATGCGGCCAATACCGGGCAGTTTGAACGTACCTTGCTTGTTGCCGACAACGAAAGCTACGTGAGCTACCTGGAGGGATGCACCGCCCCGATGCGGGATGAGAACCAGCTGCATGCAGCCGTCGTGGAGATCGTGGCCCTCGAAAAAGCGGAGGTTAAGTATTCCACCGTTCAGAACTGGTACCCCGGGGACAGGGAAGGCAAGGGCGGCATTTATAATTTTGTCACCAAGCGCGGCATCTGCAAAGGGAACGATTCCAAGATCTCCTGGACCCAGGTAGAGACCGGCTCCGCCATTACCTGGAAGTATCCGAGCTGCATCCTGAAAGGGCATAATTCGATCGGTGAGTTTTATTCGGTCGCGGTCACCAATAACCATCAACAGGCAGATACGGGCACCAAGATGATGCATATCGGCCGCAATACCCGGAGCACGATCATCTCGAAAGGGATCTCGGCGGGCAGGAGCCAGAATTCTTACAGGGGACTCGTACGCGTCCTGAAAAATGCCGAGAACGCAAGGAATTTCTCCCGGTGCGATTCCCTCCTGCTGGGAGATAAATGCGGGGCGCACACCTTCCCTTACATTGAAACGGACAATAGCTCGGCCATCGTGGAGCATGAGGCCACCACCTCCAAGATCAGCGAGGACCAGATCTTCTACTGCAACCAGCGGGGCATCGACACCGAAAAGGCTGTGGGACTTATCGTGAACGGGTATGCCAGGGAAGTGCTGAACAAGCTGCCCATGGAATTTGCCGTGGAAGCCCAGAAACTCCTGCAGATCTCCCTGGAAGGATCCGTTGGATGATGCAATGAATATGGTAATAAGAATGAACGTTAACAGGAATAAATGGGCATGATGTTATCAGTTAAGGATTTAAAAGTAGCCATCGCGGGAAAACAGATACTGGAAGGCATAAACCTGGATGTAAAGGCAGGCGAGGTGCATGCCATCATGGGACCCAACGGCTCGGGGAAGAGTACACTGGCCTCGGTCCTGGCCGGCAGGAATTTGATCGATGTGGTCAGCGGATCGGTAACCTACATGGGAGAGAACCTTCTGGAAATGGACCCGGAGGAACGGGCCAAAAAGGGTATCTTCCTGGGTTTCCAGTACCCGGTCGAGATCCCCGGTGTCAGCATGGTGAACTTTATGAAAACCGCCGTGAACGAACACAGGACCTTCCAGGGAAAGGAACCCCTTTCGGCGGGTGATTTCCTTAAATACATGAGGGAAAGAAAAGAACTGGTTGAGTTTGATTCACAGCTTACCAACCGATCGGTGAACGAAGGATTCTCGGGCGGGGAAAAGAAAAAGAACGAGATCTTCCAGATGGCCCTGCTCGAACCCAGGCTGGCCATCCTGGATGAAACGGACAGCGGACTCGACATCGATGCCCTGAAGATCGTAGCCAGAGGGGTCAATGCGATGAAAAACAAGGACAATGCCACCATCGTCATCACCCATTACCAGCGCCTGCTTGATCACATCGTACCGGATCATGTGCATGTGCTTTTCCAGGGACGGATCGTGAAATCGAGCGGACGGGAACTGGCGCTGGAACTGGAAGAAAAAGGCTACGACTGGATCAGGGCCGAAGCAAACGGAAACAACGTATGAGCACCAGCGAGGAATACATAGCCCTGTTCAAGGAAAAGGAGGATATCCTGGAGAAGGCCTCCCCTTCCTTTATGAGGGAGATCCGCCATGACGCGATGGACCACTTCAGCAAAACGGGCATACTTGACAAGAAAAGCGAGCTTTATAAATACACATCGCTTCAGAAAATATTTGAACCAAAGTACTCCATGCAGTTCCAGCCCAGCAAAGTGGATTTCAGGGTGGAAGATATCTTTACCTGTGATGTCCCCAACCTCCGGACACGCCTGGAGATTATACTGAATGGATTTTATTTCGGGGAGGGATCCAAGCTGACCCGGCTGGATAACGGGATTATGATCGGAAGTCTTGCCGAGGCACTGAAGCAATTACCTGAGCTTGTGAAAGAACATTTTTCAAAATACACAGGTGACTCTCCGGATGGACTGGTAGATTTGAATACGGCCTTTGCCCTTGACGGGCTGTTTATCTACGTGCCCCGGGGGAAATCCCTTGACGAGGCCGTGCAGGTGGTGCACCTTCCGATGACCGGCCTCGATACCCTCCTGCATTACCGCAACCTTTTCATCCTGGAGGATAATGCAAGCGCCGAGGTGATCATCTGCGATCACACTCTCTCTCCCTTCCGCTTCCTGACCAATGCGGTGACGGAGATCTATGCCGGTCCCGGGGCCCAATTCAATTACTCAAGGGTGCAGAACGAGCACCTGAACTCGAACCTCCTGACCAACCTGTTCATCCACCAGGAAAAGGACAGCCAGGTCAAATCGAACACCATTACCCTGCATGGCGGCACCATTCGGAACAATACCCATGTCCTCCTGAATGCCGAAGGTGCAGACAGCCAGGTGTACGGCCTGTTCCTGGCCGACCGGAAACAACATATCGACAACTACGTGAACATCGATCATGCCAGTCCAAACTGCACCAGCACCCAGCTTTTCAAGGGCATACTGGACGAGCAGGCAACCGGGGCCTTCAACGGCCGGATCCTGGTCCGCCCGGATGCCCAGAAGACCGTGGCCTACCAGACCAACAACAACATTCTCATGTCGGATGAGGCGAAAATGAATTCCAAGCCCCAGCTTGAGATCTATGCCGACGATGTTCGCTGCAGCCATGGCGCAACGACCGGCCAGCTGGACGAAAATGCCCTCTTCTATATGCAGTCACGGGGAATCCCACGACGGGAAGCCAGGCTGCTGATGCTCTATGCGTTTGCCCATGAGGTGATCGACAAGATCGAGGTGGCCCCCCTGAAGGCCAGGATCAATGATCTGGTCGACAAACGCCTCAGGGGAGAGCTCTCCCGTTGCAATAACTGTTCCATGGCCTGTGGTGACCTTCCACAGCCTAAATAAGATCCGGTTTCATGCAATTCAACGTTGACAAGATCAGGCAGGACTTCCCGATACTCTCGAAAAAAGTATACGACGAGCCCCTGGCCTATCTCGACAATGGTGCCACCACCCAGAAGCCCCGCCAGGTCATCGAAACCGTTCGGAAATATTACGAACAGGAAAACTCCAGCATCCACCGCGGCATCCATTACCTGAGCGAGCATTCGACCGATACCTACGAAAAGGCAAGGGAAACCGTGCGGGAATTCATAAATGCCGCTTCCTCAAACGAGATCATTTTTACCAGCGGCACGACGGGTTCGATCAATGCCGTTGCCTTTTCCTTCGGAGAAAGGTACGTTTCCAGGGGGGATGAAGTAATCATCAGCGAGATGGAGCACCATGCCAATATTGTTCCCTGGCAGATGATGTGTGAACGAAAAGGGGCTAAGTTAAAAGTCGTTCCGTTTAATGAGAACGGGGAGCTCATCCTCGAGGAGTACGACAAACTGCTCTCCCGGAAAACCCGTATCGTGGCCGTAACCCATGCATCCAATACCCTGGGAACCATAAACCCGGTAAGGGATATCATCAACCGGGCGCACGACCGGAATGTCCCCGTGCTGATCGACGGCGCACAGGCCGTTCAACACGAACAGGTGGACGTGCAGGAATTGGATGCCGATTTCTATGTTTTCTCCGGCCACAAGGTATACGGGCCCAACGGGATCGGGGTCCTCTACGGGAAGGAGCAGTACCTGTACGACATGCCGCCCTACCAGGGGGGAGGGGACATGGTGGACTGCGTCACCTTCGAAAAAACCACCTACAATCAGTTACCCTTCAAGTTCGAAGCGGGGACAACGAATTACATTGGTGCGGCGGGACTGGCTTCGGCCCTCGATTATATCAGCGGGATCGGGCTCGGCCGCATCCGCGAATACGAACACTCGCTCCTGGAATACGCCACCATGAAACTGATGTCCGTACCCGGCTTGCAGATCTTCGGTACGGCACCGGATAAAATCGGCATCCTCTCCTTCCTGCTCGAAGACATCCATCCCTACGATGCAGGCATGGTGCTGGACAAGCTCGGGATCGCGGTTCGTACCGGTACACACTGCAACCAGCCGGTCATGGATCATTTTAAGATCACCGGGACCCTCAGGGCCTGCCTGGCTTTCTACAATACTACCGGGGAGATCGACCGGCTTTACGAGGGACTCCAGCGGGTGCTGAAAATGTTCCGGTAAGGAACCCTGAACTTCAATGATTATCTTTGTACCGGATTTGCCCAACAGAAGGCATTAAACTTTGACCTCCGATGAGCGAAGCAAAAACGAAAAAAATACAGGAAGAGATCGTTGCCGAATTCGAAGTGTTTGACGACTGGCTCGACAAATACAATTACCTCATCGAGTTGAGTGCCGATCTGCCCGTCCTGGATCCCAGATACAGGACCAACGAGTATCTGATCAACGGCTGCCAGTCAAAGGTTTGGCTGAAAGCGGACCTCGAGGATGGGAAAATATCTTTCAGCGCCGATTCCGACGCCATCATCACCAAGGGGATTGTATCCCTGCTGATCCGGGTCCTTTCCGGCCATGAACCCGGGGAGATCCTGGACGCAGACCTTTACTTTATTGACCGTATCGGGCTCCGCGAGAACCTTTCCCCGACTCGCTCTAACGGCCTGCTTGCAATGGTAAAGCAA
>CAZVLG010000434.1:0-6057 GCA_964627835.1 uncultured Bacteroides sp. | reverse complement strand
CGAGTCAGCGGCTGAGAAAACCAAGAAAAAAAGCGCATCAGAAACTGAAATAGCAGAGGCAGTGGACCCTGCAGATTTGGAAACAAAGGAAGCATCCTCAGCCGTATCCGGAGCAGAGGAAAAAGGGCACCCGGATACAGGCGAAGACATGGCGGAACCAGCCGCTGAACCCGGCGGATCCGTAACAGAGACTAAAGAAACTGTCGAGGAACCGGGAATTCCTGTAACAGAGGCTGAAGAAACTGTCGAGGAACCGGGCACTCCTGTAACAGAGACTGGTGAGCCATCCCCGGAAGGCGTTGATAAAATTGCCGAAGTTCCAGCCGATGCTGCCGGATTTGTACTGGATGAAGGAGATACGGAGGTTGATGTGGATGCTACCCTGGACGATACGCCCCTCATTCCCGACAGTGAGGAACCTCCCTTCCAGATTGATGAGCAAGGGACCTCCGAAATAAAGGAAGGGGGCAAGGGCGATACCGGGGTACCGGGAGAAGGAAACGGGGATGCTGAACCAGAACATACCCCAGCAGATGAAATCAAAGAGGAAACAGAAACGGCAGCGGAAGAGGAGGTGCAAGTAACACAGGAAACCCCGAAGATACCGGAATATGAAAGGGAAACCCCGGTTGCCGAAGAAAACCCGTTCGGTGCCTACATCCATTCCGGTACTAAAAATCGAAAATCCTGGCCATGGATTGCCGGTGCTTCAGCCCTGATCGTAATACTCCTGGCGGCCGCCTGGTTCATTTTCCCGGAAAAGGTCCGCAGTGTACTGCATATGGGAACAGGGGATCAACCTGTAAAAGAAGCGATTGTCATTGGACCCGAAGCGGATTTGCCGCCGCAGGAAAAGCCCGCAGCGGCAACCGATGCAGGGGACCAGGCAGACACACCCCTCGATGTACCGGAAGAAGTGGGACCCGAACCAACGGACGGGACGGCAGGCAGAAGATATTATGTTGTGGCGGGTTGCTTCGCTGACATCCGGAATGCTGAAAACTATGTTCATACCCTGCGAAACAAGGGATATGACGCATCCATCTTCGGCATGCGCAAAAACCTTCACGCCGTTTGCTTCAATTCTCACCCCAGCAAACAGGCCGCCATAAAGGAATTGGAACGGATACGCTCAGCGTATGACCCGGAGGCCTGGGTGCTCTATTACTAAACTCGGGAATTCATATGGTCGTAAGGTCCATTAAAAAATACAACTGGAAAGGTAAAAAAGTGCTCATCCTTGAGGACGATCCTGCAGCGTCGTTCCTTCTTTCTGAAATTTTGGCCCATACCCGTATCAAGGTGCAGACTGTGGAAAACGGCAGCGACGCGGTCAAGGTCTGCCGGAACGACCCGGAAATTGATATTGTCCTGCTCGATATGCAGGTACCCGGTATCTCGGGCTATGAAGCAGCAAGGGAAATACGGAAAATACGCAAGGAACTGCCCATCATTGCCCAGTCTGCATTCGTGATGACGGAGGACAAGGAGCGTGCCCTGGAAGCAGGATGCAATGTGCACATCTCCAAACCTTTAAATACATTCCAGTTGCTGGGCACCATGCACCGGCTTCTCCATAACACGGACGAGCTGCCTATCTTGGAGTAAATGTACTGCGGTATCTTGCCTCCGCTTCGACCTTCTTCCGGCTGAATGATTCACCGATGTACTGGTTACGGATATACAGTTCCGTCTGGTTGCAAAAACAATCACTGGCGGGTATGCCGCTGACTCCGGTTGGGATTATGATCCTCGAATCATCCGGTTCAAGCAGGTTATAAATATGCCGCTGGGAAGCCCCGCTGGAAACCACGAACGGCCTGAGGTCAGAGTAACTGTAGGAACAGACCGTATGATCGGAACCTCCCACCCGGTAAGGCCCTCTTTCCAATCCGAATATTTTGTTTAAGAGTCCTACGGATCCGAGGGGGTGTCGCATGCTTACCCGGTGAAGATCGCCCCATAACCAGGCTTCCATATCCATCCCGTAATTCTCCTCGAGCCATTCCACGGCGGCATTCCATGCCGGAACCACAAGATCACTGAAAGATTCCGTTGTATCCTCTGTCCGTACATCATCGCACCAGGTCGGTTCCTGGCCTTCCATGATCCGGTCCATCAGTCCCCTGGTAATGGTGCCCATCCCCGTAAACCGCGGATACGATTCGCCAAGTTCATCCAAAAAAATCGCTTCGATCAGCTTTATGTTGAAGACTTCAAAGAGGGATGGCTGAATGGCATCCGGGTCCATGGCCCCATCCCAGGCATGGATCCTGTCAAAGGCTGCCAGGGAATTCCCGCTCAGGTCCGCATCCAGGAGAAGTGGTCTGCACACATTCATGACTTTCCCCACCCAGAGGGATTTCTGGTCTGACTGCATCCGCATCATATCTTCGATGCAGAAGGTATCGATCTCGGAGATCATTTCCAGGATGCGATTATAGCGGCTTGGGACCGCGAACCATTGGCTGATGTAATATGGATAGGCAGGTCCCGCAGAACGATTGTTGGCAGATGCTAGATATCCCCCGGGTGGATTGATGCCGTATGGAAGCTCCTCGAAGGGCACAAAACCCTTCCAGTCATACAGGCTTGTGTCTCCCGGCATGACCAGGGCCGGAGTCCCGTTGCGAACGGGAACTCCTGCAGCTACATACAGGGCGATGTTGCCTGCGGCGTCCCCGCAAACGGAATTGGTGCTTATGGTTGTCCAGCTTCGCAAAGCCTCCCTGAAGTCAAATACATTATCGGCCCGGTCCAGCAGGTATGCGGTCCTGATCTCATTGCTGTATTCGCTGCCGGACCAGCGCATCGAGATTACCTTTTCATCAATGTCCCTGAAGCTGCTGATTACGGGTCCCCTGTGCGTAAAGCGGTTGATCCGCCTGACTGTTTCACCGCCCTTGACACGGATGACCTCTTCCCGAACTTCCATATCCTTCCATTCACCGTCCAGCAGGTACTGGTTGGTATCGGAGGGATTTATGGTTTCCAGGTAGAAATCGATATCGTCAAGGCTCACATAGGTCATTCCCCAGGCAATGCTGTCGTTATGTCCGACGTTTACGAACGGGGTCCCCGGAAGGACGATCCCGCTCACATTCAGTTTCCCTGGTATTACCTGATGCATCTGGTACCAGACTCCCGGAGCCATGTCGAGTTGCAGATGCATGTCATTGCATACGATGGGAATGCCATTGAAGCTGCGTTCGCCGCTTACCGCCCAGTTATTGCTCCCCATAAAAACCCGTAAACCCATTTCATCTATGAACCTGGTTCCTGAAAGCAGGTCCAGATCGTCATGGGACTGGCTCTCAAGGATGAATTCCGGGAAAATAGGCTGCTGCAGGTCAATATCCGGGATCAATTCCCTGGTTTTTTCCTCCCCTGCCAGCTGCGAGACCTTGAATAAGGCCGGCTCATTCGCCCAGGATGACGAGGAACTCCAGGACATATACCCGATCATATTGACGGTGTGAACAGGCAGCCAGGGTTCCGGATCGTATCCGAGCAGGGCAAATTCCAGGGGGAGATTCCTCCCCATATCCGACAGGTACTGGTTTATTCCCTCCGAAAAAGCCTCGATGCATGCCATGATCTCCGGTTCCGTTCTGCACATGATACGTTTGGATTTGTCTTCAATCCTGAGTGAGCGGAACAATTGGTCGGCCCCGACCATATCCCCGCCAAATATCTCGGACAAGCGGCCCTCGGCTACATGCCTGAGCAGATCCATATGCCAGAACCTGTCCTGGGCCATCACATACCCGGTGGCACGATAGAGATCTTCTTCGTTCCCGGCGTAGATATGCGGTATGCCGTAAGCATCGCGAAAGACTTCCACTTTCCCTTTCAGGTCCACCATGACGATCTCAGCATTGTAATCCGGGATCGCCCTGTGTGAGAGATATCGGAGGAAGAACACAAAACCGACGATGGCAATTATGATCAGGACGATGAGTATCCGGAATATGATCTTGGCGGTTCTCACAGTAGAATGGTTTAGCTGGTTTGGGGCAATGGCTTTGAATACACGGCAGATCCTTTACCTGAGCCTGAAGCGGGCGAGGACAGGCTGGTGGTCGGACCAGGTAAAATCCAGGTTAATTCCCCTGACAAAAAGGGGTTCCAGGTTTGGCGAGAGCAGGTAGAAATCGATCACGGTTGTGCGGGAGACCCCCTGCACATAGGGGATATCCACCCTCCGGTTGCTGGGTACGGCCGGATCGTAGAGCCATGTCCATTGACCCGGCAAATAATCCGGATCGATGAAGGACAACTGGACCGTATCGAATTTATCTCTATCGAAGGCGGGAACAAACCCTGCCGGCGTCTGGTTCCAGTCACCCCCCACAACAATATAATTCCCCTTTTTATATTCCTCCGTCAGGAATCCATGGAGGTAGTCCATCTGCCCTTTCCTGAGGGTTCCATCATCATAGGCTGAATTATGGGTATTTATGACCAGCAAATCCTTCCCCCCGGAAAGCGGGTAACGGTCCACCAGGAAGCAACGGTCAAGCATGAATACCCCCATCGGCCAGGAATAATTACCCGGGAAGCTGTATCGCATGCTCGAGGCCGGAAGGTGCCTGCTGTAGCTTGCAATTCCGGAATGCAATTTCCCGAGCGGGTCTCTTGGAGGGGCAGGATTGAAGAAGACATCAAAGTTCTTCCCGAACGAGTTGTGTTCAGGGGCAAGCCTTTTTTCCAGTGAATCCACCTGGTTTATCCGGTAACTCCGCTTCGATTTGATGTCCACTTCCTGGAACAGCAGAAAATCGCATGAATCAAGTGTTTCCACATAACCGAGCACTCCCTTAAGGTTAAATTCGGAGGCTGCCCGGTCCGGCCTTACTCCCTTTCCGCCGTCGTAGAAAAAATCCATTTTCTCTCCAAGGCCGCAGTAACCGATGTTCCAGATCATTATATTGAATGTGCTGTCGGGTATCGGCGGGGCTTCGGGATTTTCCGACAGGAGGATCTGTTCCTCCGGTTTATAGTCGCTCAGGGTCCCGTAAATCAAAAGGAACAGGAATCCGGCAATGGCCAGGAGCAAAAGGTAAAGGGGATAACGGAGATACTTCATGGAACCTTATTTTTTCAGGGTTAGATTAAATTGCCGCAGGCATCCGATGGCGATCAGGTACTGGGCCGTTATGTAGGAACCCATAATGGCCACCCTCGCAAGCTCAAAGGATTGCTTGAATTTGTTCACGGCGATCATAGAATCGGAAAGCACGAAAAGGATGGCTCCCATCAGGACGAGCTGGTAACTCTGGGGGTTCACCTTACCTTTCCGGTTTATGGCAGCCACGAGCATACTCAGGATCACCGCCGCATAGACGGTGACGGGCATCCTCATATCCCCGAGTCCGTCCCATAAGAACCATAGAAGAAGAATGCCATAAAGTATCACGGGAAGGGACAGGTAGAACTTCCTGAGCAGGATATTTTCCCCCCTGGTTGAGAAAAATGCCAGCAGGTAAAGAAGCTGGGCGACAAGGAAGCTTCCCAGTCCCACAAGAAAAAAATCCTCGCGGAATTGGGTCAGCTGAAGTGTGACATCGCCGGCCCATGAAAATACAAGGGCCAGCAGGATCATCCGGTGAAAGCGGTTCGACTCTCCTTTGATAAAACGCAGGTAAAGCCAGATCAGGATGGGGATAATCAGGTCCTTAACAATTATTCCCGGATAAACGGCACCGATGGTTTCCAGGCTTATGAACGCAATTCCGGTACCGAAGTAGAGAAGGCTGTGTATCCTGAAGTTCATGACAGGGTGTTGGGGATTGAGATCCTAATTTAAGAAAAATATGCTTCCCCTGTGCTTATCTTACAATCCCCGTATCTCTTGCCGTCTTGATAAATTCATCCTTTCCGATGATGTCCGATTCCTGCAGCTCCTGGAATACCCTCCGGGCATCCTTTGAACTGCCCAGTTCATAATGAATGGAGATCAGGTAAAGGTAAACCGAACCAAAAACGGGAGATGTTCCGTCGAATTCGGAATCCATGATATCCTCGAATACCTGCAGCGCGGCTTCCGGCCTTCCT
>CAZVLG010000433.1:0-4490 GCA_964627835.1 uncultured Bacteroides sp. | reverse complement strand
GCCCCATTCAAAGACAACAATGAACAGAAGGTCAAATCCGATGTTGAACAGGGTGGAGATCATCAGGAAGTAAAGAGGGGTCTTCGAGTCCCCCAGTCCCCTGAGAATAGCCGCCGTGGCATTGAAACCGAACATGGCCAGGAACCCGGTAAAATAGATGGAAAGGTAGGTCGTGGCTTCGGGAATGAGCTCTTCGGGAAGTTTGATAAGCCGGAAGATGTCATCCGTGAGCGGGATCCCGATCAGGGTGAGCAGAATGGATGCAACGGTCAGGAAAATATAGATGGTATGGATGGCCTTCTTGACATCCCCGTATCTTTTCGCTCCGAAATACTGGGCAATGACTATGGTTCCGCCCGAGGCAACCCCTATGATCAGGGAGATCAGGGTAAATATAATGGGAAATGAGGCCCCCACGGAGGCCAGTGCCTGCGTGCCGATGAAATTCCCGACAATGATCGTGTCCACGATATTGTAAAGCTGCTGGAACAGGTTACCCAGCAGCATGGGCATGGCAAAGTTGAAAATCAGCCGGGCTTCATTGCCTTTGGTGAGGTCTTTCATCAGAGGGGAAATGATAACAAGAGCCCAAAGGTGGGGATTAATTGAGGAACTGCAAAAACCGGCCTTGTGAAATAGTTGTTAAACAGGTGCCAGTTCGACTGTAAAATGTCTCATGATGTGGGCCTCTTTCAGGATCCTGTACCCGGACCTGATCTTTTCCCTGCGCTCATAGATGTTTCGCAATGCAGCAGCGACCACGTCCATATGGTTGTTGGTATAGACTCGCCGGGGAATGGCAAGCCTTACGTACTCATTCTCAGGAAACCTGTTTTCCCTGGTCTGGGGATCCCGGTCCGCCATCAGGGTCCCTATCTCGGCACTCCGGATGCCGCCTTCAAGGTAGAGTTCGACGACCAGGGTCTGGGCAATGAATTCTTCCCTCGGGACCTTTGGCAGAAAACCGGTGGCATCCACATAGACTGCATGGCCGCCCGTAGGCTGCTGCACCGGGATTCCGTATTCAAGGAGCCGGTTCGCCAGGTACTCGGTCTGCCGGATACGTGTCTCCAGGTATTCAAAATCAGTGGCTTCGCGGAGCCCGCTGGCCAGGGCATTCATATCCCTGCCCGTCATTCCTCCGTAGGTGATATACCCCTCGAACATAATATTGTAGGTGCAGGACTTCTCATACATGTCCTGATCACGGAACCCGATGAATCCGCCCATATTGACAATACCGTCCTTCTTGGCACTCATGGTCATGGCATCGGCGTAGGAGAACATTTCCCGTACGATCTCTGGAATGGGTTTATCCCTGTATCCTTCCTCCCTGAGCTTGATGAAGTAAGCGTTCTCGGCAAAGCGGGCCGCATCGTAGATCAGCGGGATGGAATATTCATGGACCAGGTCGCGGACCTCTCTCATGTTCTGCATGGAGACCGGTTGTCCGCCGGTGGTATTGCAGGTCAGGGTAAGGATGACAAAGGGAATGACATCGTTGTATTTTTCGAGCACATTCTTCAGGATCGCCGTGTTAACATTGCCCTTGAATGGATGGATCAGGCTGGTGTCGTATGCTTCCTGGATGGTACAATCGAGCGCCGTTGCCTGCCTGTACTCCACATGTCCCTTGGTGGTGTCGAAGTGTGCGTTCCCCGGGACGATATCTCCCTTTTTCACCAGCACGGAGAAAAGCACGTTCTCGGCGGCCCTTCCCTGGTGCACCGGCAGGAAATGCTCGAAACCAAAAACATCCCTGATGCTTTCCTTCATTTTATAATAGGAACTTGCACCGGCATAGCTTTCATCCCCGAGCATCATCTCAGCCCATTGCTGCTGGCTCATGGCACCGGTTCCGGAGTCGGTCAGCAAGTCTATGTATACCTGCCTGCTCTGCAGGTTAAAAATATTGTACCTGGCTTCCCTGATCCATTGTTCCCGTTCCTTGCGGGTGCTCCGGTAGACGGGTTCGACCATTTTGATCTTGAAAGACTCTGCAAAAGGTAATTCCACGGCAAATCATTTTATAATTTAAAACAGTTCCCTGTGGGATCTCCAGTGCTAATGCAGAAAAAATCTCAGGGGCATAAGCAGCCAGGGGAATTAACAAGGATGTCTGGGGTGAACATAAAATTAGGGAGCGATCCAGACGTTTGGTAATGGATGCATGATGTTTGTAAACATGTGCGGATATGCTATGAAGCAGTTCTATTGTTCAAGTTCCTCGAGATGTTTGCGATGATACTTCTGATAGAGTTCCTGCCTGAATTTTGCCGCTTTTTCCTGGCGGAGCTGGTAGTCTTCCTTCTTTTCACCTTTACGGCGCTCTTCGAAAAGGCCGGACTCTCTCATTTCCTGCTGAAGTTCACTGAAATAGTAGTATTCTGCGAAAAACCTTGGAGAGATCTCGTAGACCATGGCCCTTCCATCGTTGGAGCAGGTCACCACATGCTTGCTGTCCGGCAGGAAATCTGCGGCGAACAGAGCCTCCTTGTGATCGACAAAGGTATAGATGCAATTGCCGGTGGCCATTTCCCAAAGCCTGGCGGTTTTATCATAGGAAGCACTCAGGAGGTAGCGGCCGTCGGGACTGAAGCGGACATATGCCACGACATATTCATGCCCTGGCAGCAGCTTGTGGATCTTACCGGTCTCCACGTTCCAGATCTTGACGTTCTGGTCGATGGAGGCGGATGCGAGGAATTTCCCGTCGGGACTGAAATCGATGGAAAGGATGTTCCCGCCGTGAGCCGATATGTCATGGATCACCTCCCCGGTCCCGGCATTGCATATCTTGATCGTCAGGTCAAGCGAGCCGCTGGCAATTTTTGTGTTATCCGGACTGTAGGCAGCAACCAGGCAGCTCCTGCTGTGATGATCGAAGGTCCTGATGACCTCGGCTTCCAACCTGTCCCATTCATTGAAGGTGGGTTTCAGGCTGGTACTCAGGAAGCGCGATGCATCCTTGTTGAAATCCAGGTTGTAAACATGGGTCACATGCTTGCTATATTTTGTCGAACTGCCGTTTTCCAGGTCCCACACCCGGATTTCGGTACTGGCTGCACTCGCGAGGTATCTGCCATCGTTTGAGAAACAAAGGTATTTAACCGGTTTACTGTGCCCTTCCAGTGTCTGGCGGATTTCTCCGGTGAACGGATCCCAAAGATGGATCATCATGTCTTCCGACCCGGTGGCGATGGTACTGCCGTCAGGGTGGACGGCCAGGCTGTATACGGGACCTTTATGTCCCCCGAAGGTCAGGAGCAGGCTTTCATCTTTCTGTGCATTCAGATCGTTTATACATGAAATGCAGAGAAGGACCGGGAGGATCAGGGACAGGCATTTTGAGCGGTTCATTGATAACAAGCGGTTCACATAGGTCGCGGTCTGTGGATTGGGGATCATGGTTCTGGATTTATTGTATTTATGCTTCGTGGAGTTAATTAGTCAGGCGCGGGAAGCCGGAGATTGAAGGTCGATCCTTTACCGGGTTTGCTGTGGACTATTATGCTTCCTTTATTTTTCCTGGCAAATTCCTGGCTGAGTACCAGTCCCAATCCGGTACCCTCCTCGTTGGCAGTGCCTGTACGGATTACGTTTTCCTCGATCCGGAACAATTTTCCTTGCATTTCTTCCGGGATACCGATCCCTGTGTCGCTGACCATGATGTCGGCGCATTTCCTGGAAACCTTTGCATTGACCGTTATTTTCCCCCTGGGCCAGGTAAACTTGATGGCGTTTGATACGAGATTACGAAGGATCGTCGGGATCATGTTGGCATCACCGTTGACCAGGGTTCCGGGCGGCACCCTGTTTATCATGCTCAGGTTCTTCTCCCTGGTGCTGCCTTCATACAGGCGGAAGACGGATTCCACCGCATCATGAACGTCAATGCCGGTTGGTTCAATATTTATCCTTCCGGTCTGTGCCCTTGACCAGTTCAACAGGTTTTCAAGGAGGTTATGGGCCTGCCGGGAGGCCTCGTTGATCATCCGGATAAAGGTCAGTACTTCCTCCTTATCATAATTGGAATAATCCTTAAGCAGGAGATCGGAAAACCCGAGTATGGAATTAAAAGGATTCTTGAGATCATGTGCGATGATCGAGAAAAATTTATCCTTGGAGGCATTGGCCTCCCGAAGTTCCCGTTCCGATTGCCGGAGGTTTTCCTCCGCCTTCCGCCAATCCGTCACATCGCGGAAAACGGCAAATGTGCCCATGAATTTGTCGTCCTGGTATTGAGGGGTTGCGGTTACCAGTATCTGCCTTTTTCCTCCACCGGCCTGCCTGATCTCCATTTCGTAGGTATCCTTCAGACCGGTCTTCCGCCGCTCGGTCTGTTCCCGGATCAGTTTTTGGCCCTGGCTGTCTACGAAGTCAAACAGTGAGCGGCCCTCCAGTTTTTCCCGGGAGACCCCGAATATCTCTTCTGCTTTTGGATTGACAAGCAGGAACTTGTCGGAGGGGTCAACCATTCCGATCCCTTC
>CAZVLG010000432.1:0-25529 GCA_964627835.1 uncultured Bacteroides sp. | reverse complement strand
TCCACACCGCCCCGGCTGTCTTCCATTCCCATGGCAGGTATGATCAGGTAATCCTCTTCGGGTGAGATAAAGGCATTGAAACGGTTCACTCCGCAATTGACCTGCTCAGGCAGGAGTTCCGGTTCCTGGTATACCCCATCCACCAGCCTGGATCTGAAGATCCGGTTAAGCTGGCTTCCCTGACGGGCTCGGGTAAAGTAAAGATGACCTTCCCTGGCCGGGGAGGGATAAAACTCGGAATCCTCTGTATTGACCGGTTCTCCAAGGTTCTTCGGCTCACTCCATCCATCATTGAGCCGTTCCACATACCATATGTCCTGATCGCCGGGAGATTCATCCCCCTCTGCCATGGTGGAAAGAAAAAACAGTTTCCGGCCGTCCCAGCTCATGGCTGGTTCCAGGTACATGGTCTTTGGATCCTTACAGAAAGGAGCTATTTCAGGAGCTGTCCACTTTCCTTCCACCTGCCGGCACACCAGAATGGTGGTGAATGCATAGTTGCCGACAGATACCCCGAAGTAGATTTCATTCCCGTCGGGGGAGATGGCAACATCGCGGGTAGTCATGCCTGTGCTGACAATTCCGGGAGCAAAAAGTTCGGCCGAATCACCGGGGACTTCCTGTCCCAGGTAATCCCCGGTCAGTATAGGGAACGCGGCATCGGTCGCAGGTTTTTGCGTACATGCACCGATGGCAACGGAGGCACAGACAGCACAGATTATCTTTTTCATTTGTTGTTTTAAACTGGCTTTCATTCGGAGGTATATTACAGGATGGATTTCATGTTCTCGATCCGGGAGGGTTTGATTGTCCCTTTTTCAGTTACAAAACCATCTACCCAGGCCGAAGGTGTTTTTTCAAAATAATAGTTTTCAACCTCAATGCCGGCCGGAGGATCTTCCCATACTTCCTCCCCGGGTTTTTGTTCTTCAACGTATTCGGTTTCCTGTCGCTCCGGCGGAAGGCTCGACCAGAATTTACGGCTGTCTGCCAGTACGTAAATAGGAATTCCTGCATTTTTACCTGCCAGGCAAATCGCATAGGTGCCTGCCTTGTTGACAAAATAATTGCGGTAGATGGAATCGGCGCCCAGCAGTATCATATTGATCTTATCCAGGTGCCTGGCAAATCCGACATCGGGGACCAGCATAACATCGTAGCCAAGCCTTTTGATCATCGATGCCTGCATTCTTCCCTCAAGCACCGGCCGTGATTCGGTCTGGATGACTTTCACTTTTTTCCGGTTGCCTGAGTATTGATGGAAGATTTCCTTTACGGCACTGCTCTGGCTATGGGTCAGAATGACCCGCTGGCTCAAATCAATGACCGATAGGGCCTGTGTGGCCACATTGATGCTGACCTTGGCCCACACGATCTTATACTCCCTTAAGAAACCCAGCAAAATCCGGTTCCAGTCCTCCTTCTCTTCATTCAGAATCCGTATCACCTGGTTGTAAAAATGCACCAGCACAAACAGGGTATTATGGATCTTCTGGAGTTTGCGGATATGGTCCATCAGAAAACCCCGGTCCTTTTGTGATTGCAGGTCCCCTTTTTCAAGCCAGTAAAGAATAAGCTCGATGTATTGCTCAAGCAACTCCGCTGATCCGGAGTAATTGTCCGATTCGAATTTTCTGAGGTCCGTTCTCCACTTCATAATGGACGGGCTGTTCTTGTTCATGCAAATTAAGAATTATTCCGTAATTCCGTTGCATGGAGCGGAAACGGAGAGAGGATCAGCCCAGGCCCGTCCGGCTATTCGTAACGAAGAGCATCGGCGGGATTGGTCAAGCCCGCTCTTGCCGCCTGGTAAGTAACCGTCAGGAATGCGATCAGCAGGGCGGCAAGGGCGGCACCGGCGAAGATCCACCAGGACATTTCCGTCCGGTATTCAAAATTCTGCAGGAATAATTTAAACAGTACATACCAGGCAGCAGGGATGGCCAGGATACAGGAAATCAGCACGAGCAGGGTAAACTCCCTTGACAGAAGCAGCATCACGGTACTTACCCGGGCTCCCATGACCTTCCGGATGCCTATCTCGCGGGTCCGCTGCTCGGCCGTAAAAGAGGCAAGGCCGAAAAGCCCGAGGCAGGCGATGATGATCGCCAGGAAAGTGAAATATTTCAACAGTTTCCCGAGGCGTTCCTCCGATCGGTACTGTTTGTCAAGCGATTCATCCACGAAGGTATAATCGAAAGGATAATCGGGTATCAGCTCGTTCCATGTCTTTTCGATTCCTTTCATGGTTTTCGGGACATCCCCGGGGGCGATCCGCACTACAATATGGCTCAGCCAGTCGTCCACCGAAGTCGTGACCAGTACCAGGGGTTCAATTTTGGTCCTCACCGAATGGTAGTGCCAGTCCTTCATCACACCCACAACATGTCCCTTGATGTCCCAGAAGGAGAATGGATGGCCTACAGGATCATCCACACCCATGATCCTGGCCACTTCCTCGTTGATCAGGAAGTTGGCAGTCGTATCCTGGAAAAGATCCGAAGAGTATTCCTTCGAAAAAGGCCTGCCTGAAGCCATTTCAATGCCCATGGTTTCCACAAAATCGAAATCCACCGGGTTGTATCCGATCAGCACCTCCAGCTCGGGATCCTTGCTCTCCCAGTTGGCACCGCCTGAATTGCTGCCGATATGGTGGGGTTCGTGGCCGCTGGCAGTGACGTTCAGTACATTCGGATCCCTTAGCAATTCTTCTTTCAGGGCATAGTAGCTGTCCTTTATGTTCCCCCGCATATAAACATAGAAAAGGTTCTCCCGGTCGTAACCCAGATCCTTGCTTTTCATATAAATAAGCTGTTTGTAGACGACTACGGTCCCAATGATCAGGAAAACCGAGAGGGTGAACTGGACAACCACGAGTATTTTACGCATGCGCCCGCTTTTCATCCCTGAGCTGAGATCCCCTTTTAACACCCTTATGGGGCGGAATGCGGAGAGGTAAAGTGCCGGGTAGATGCCCGATATGATTCCGGCAATAAAAGTCACGAGGATCATCGAGAGGATAAAGCGGATATCCAGTAAACTATTAAAATCCAGCTCCTTGCCGGAGATCGTGTTGAACACAGGCAGGATGGAGGAGACGATGACCAGCGCAAAGACAAGGCTGATGAATGCGAGGAGGAGGGATTCTCCGAAGAACTGCATGATGATTGCACGACGGTTTGCACCGGCCGTCTTTCTCAGCCCGATCTCGCGTGCCCTGTTTGCCGAGCGTGCGGTGGACAGGTTCATGAAATTTATGCTGGCGATGAGCAGGACGAAGAGGGCAATGGCAGAAAAGATGTAAACAAAAATAATTGCCCCGGGCCGGTGGCCGTACCCCCCGTATGCGTGAAGGTGTATATCCGGGAAGGAAGCTACCAGGAATTCGGTGTTGCTGCCCTCGTTGTGTTGTTTGACGATCCGCGTAAGCTTGGCGTTCACCGTGTCTGTGATTGCCTCCTCCTGCAGCAACACATAGGTCCGTATGGAATTGCTCCCCCAGTGATCCTGGTACTGCCCGGTCTCATGCATGTAGCTGAAGGGCACGAGGATATCGAAACCCATGATGCTGTTCTTCGGAAGAGATTCAAGGACCCCGGTTACCGTGAACTGGTACTGGTTGTTCACCGTCAGGACCTTTCCGACGGGATTCTCATCCCCGAAATATTTTTCCGCCGTTTCCTCGGTAAGCACGGCGGACCAGGGCTCGGCCAGAACGGTGGATGGATCCCCCATAAGAAGGGGAAAGCTGAACATGTCGAAAAAGCTCGAATCGACGGCCACACAGCCCCCTTCATAAAAGGAGAGTTCGCCGTAGGTAAAGAGCATCCCGCTGGGCCACTGCCAGCGGCAGGCATCCTCTATCTCGGGGATCTCTTCCTTCCATACTGGACCGCTGGGGTAAGGGGTTACGTTGACATGGTATACCTCACCGGAATAAAACTGGTTCTCTTCAACCCGGTAGAGCCGGTCGGCATGTTCATGGAAGCGGTCATAGCTGAGCTCATCCTGAACCCAGAGCAGGATCAACAGGGCACAGGCAAGTCCGATTGCGAGTCCAAGAATATTAATGAGTGAAAATCCCTTCTGCCGGAATATGGTTCGGATGGCAGTGATCAGATAATTGCGGAACATGGTTGGAGGTTTTGGTCGGTTCAGGATAAAGACGAATGAATATACAAATTATTGCATCAAGTATCAATGCCAATTATTTGTGTTCTGTCCCCCCATATCTTAATTTCGAACCATGAACAGGAAAAAAACTGTCTTTGACCGTGGATATTTTCCCGAACCCATCCTTGCAGGGGAAGACGGATTGCTGGCCGCAGGCGGCACCCTCGACCTGGATGTGCTTCTTGAAGCTTATTCCCGGGGAATTTTTCCATGGTATTCCGAGGGTTCACCCATACTATGGTGGTCGCCCGATCCGAGGATGGTACTTTTCCCCGATCGTTTTAAGGTCTCCAAAAGCCTTGATCAAACCATCCGCAAGGGGGAATTCAGGATACGAACGGATACGGCTTTTCCGGAGGTGATCCGGCAATGCGCCCGGCAGCCCAGGCCTGGTCAGGAGGGCACCTGGATCACACAGGATATGATTGATGCCTATATCCGGCTGCATGAGGAAGGTTATGCACACAGTTTTGAATCGTGGAAAGAAGGGAAGCTTGTCGGGGGACTTTACGGCGTTTCGCTCGGAAGGGCTTTTTTCGGTGAGTCCATGTTCCACCTGGAGCGGGATGCCTCAAAAATTGCATTCCATTACCTGGTCGAGTTTGCGAAGCAGCAACAATTCGACTTTATCGATACGCAGCAGTCCACCCCCCACCTTAAAAGCCTTGGAGCCCTGGAAATCTCCCGGAAGGAATTCCTGGACCTGCTCGAAAGGACCCTTCAGAAGGATACCCTGAAGGGGCGCTGGACATGAGGCCTGGATGCAGTGGACCAGGATTTAGAAGTAATTCACTGTTTTTATGTTCAGGAATTCCTGTATGCCGATCTCGGAAAGCTCCCGCCCGTAGCCGGAAGCCTTAATGCCACCGAAGGGAAGCCCGGGTTCTGATTTGACCATGCCGTTAAGGGCCACGGTGCCGGCCTCAATTCCACGGGCCATCCGGTCCGCACGATCCCTGTCAGCTGTCCAGACGCTGGCGCCCAGCCCGAACGGGGTATGATTGGCCATTTCCAGGGCTTCCTCTTCCGTCCGGAAACGGAAAACCGGTATGACGGGCCCGAAAAGTTCATCCTGGTTTATCGCTGAGTCGATGGGAAGATCCGTTACGATGGTGGGCTCAAGGATCAGGCAACCTTCTTCAAGCCGTTTCCCGCCGGTAATGGTCTTCCCTCCCTGGTCAAGGATATGCTGGATCTGGTCCTCAAGCTCGAGCAGGAGGTCCTTCCGGGCCAGGGGACCGATCACCGTTTCCGGATCCATGGGGTCTCCCACCTTCAGGGCTTCGACCTTTGATTTGAACAGTGCCAGGAAATCTTCGAAGACTTTATCTTCGACTATGAACCGCTTGGCTGCGATGCAGCTCTGGCCATTGTTCTGGAAACGTGCCATGATGCCGGTTTCGGCTGCCTGCTCCAGGTCTGCATCGGCAAAAACCAGGTAGGGATCGCTTCCGCCCAGTTCGAGAACGGTTTTCTTGCCCTGTGAACCGGCAAATTCGGCAACCCGGTTCCCCGCGTAATTACTGCCGGTGAGGGTGATTCCCCGGACCATTTCGAAACGGATCACATGGGAGGCCTGCTTGTAGGTGATGAAAAGGTTCTGGAACACGCCTTCCGGGGCGCCGGCTTCGAGAAAAAGCTCCTCCATGGCCTGCGCACAGCGGGGTACATTGGAGGCGTGTTTAAGCAGTTCGGTGTTCCCGGCCATAAAATTGGGGGCCAGGAACCGGAAGGTCTGCCAGTATGGAAAGTTCCATGGCATAATTGCAAAGATGATCCCGAGCGGATCGTATCGGACATAGCTTTCTTTTGCGGTGGACTCAAGCCGGGCGGGTGCCAGGAATTTTTCCGCATGCTCGGCATAGTACCTGGATACCCAGGCGCATTTATTGACCTCGGCCCTGGACTGGCTGATGGGTTTTCCCATTTCACCGGTGATAAAGGCCGCATGCCTCTCAACATCCTTCTCCAGTAAATCGGCTGTACGTTTGAGGATCCTGGCCCGCTCTGCAACGGGGGTGATGCTCCATTCTCTGAACCGGTTTTCTGCCAGCCTGAGCTTTTTTTTCAGTATGATGTCGGAGAGAAATTCGAAGCTTGCCTCTTCCTTGCAGGTAAATGGATTGATACTCTTATAGGCCATGGGACGTTGGATTTTTTGGACCCATTAAGTTAGTGTTTTTTAAAAAGAAAAACCGCAGGGCTGCGATGCAATCCCTGCGGTTTTTCCAATGAAAGGGCGGAAGATCCTGGCCGACGACTTTAGCGAACGACCATGCGTGCGGTATAAACACCCCGGTCTGTGGCAAGTCTCAGGGTATAGATCCCGCTGTCGAGTTTCGAACCGTCGTACTCCAGCTCGTGCCGGCCTGCTTCCTGGTTTTCGTGGACCAGTATGTCAACCATCCTTCCCGTCTGGTCAAAGATGACAAGGTCAACCGAGGTGCCCAGCATCAGATCATAGACGATATAGGTGATCTGATCGAAGGGGTTCGGGTAGTTCCCGATCCTTTCGCCCCAACCCCTTTCCGGATCGATCCCGACACCGTACCCCGGGGTGGTGACCTCCTGGCAGGTCGTGTCGGAATCCTGGGTGATCGGGTTCGATATGATCAGGCATGCATTATAGATCCCCGGCACGGAATAGATATGCGTCGGGTTCATGCTGGTGGTGTCGGATTTACCGTCGCCGAAGGTCCATTTCAGCTTGCCGGCATCCCCCAGGGAAACGCCTACGAAATCAACCGGGTAGGTATCAGCCTTCAGGTCGGAACTGTCAACTTCGAAGGAGAAGTCCGCCCTCAGTCCCCGGTTCCCCTCAGACACGTTGACCAGCTTAAAGCGCCTGCTGCTGCAGTTCAGAGTCGAGCTCTTGATGCTTAAGCCGACCATGTAGTACCCAGCCTCGGAATAGGTATGCTCCGGATTTTCCTGGATGGAGGTTTCACCGTCGTCGAAATTCCAGAGGAACTCGTTCGGGTTGCCGTGGGATTGCTGCATGAATTCAACCGTTTTCGACACGCTGTCTATGCTGAAGAAGAAGTCTGCGAAGCACCGTTCTTCATCGGCAGTTGCAAGCTGTACATAGTCGCAGAAGGTATTCGGGATGCCAAAGTTGTTCACCACGGTCAGGCAGACCAGGTAATACCCGCCCCTGGCATAGGTATGTACCGGGTTCGGCTCCGTGCCGATCGGCGAGCCATCACCGAAATCCCAGATATAATCTTCGATGGTTCCCTTCGAGCGGTCACCGAACTTGATCGTCTTATTGGCCGGATCGCTGACGTAGCTGAATCCTGCACGGCAGTCTGCCCCTGCGCTTCCGATAAGGATGACCTCCTCCCAGTAGTCCATGCAGGTCGTCGATTCATCGAAGGTGTTGAGCCCCACCGTGAAGTAGCCGGGCTGGGTGAACCTGTGCTGGGCTGTTTTCCCGGTTGCGATGGCCCCGTCTCCGAAGAACCACAGGTAGGCCGTGGCCGACCCGATTTCCTCGGGCGTGAAGTAGGCAACGTTGGTGGCAGAGTCTATGAAGTATTTGAACTCGGCCGCGCAATCCACCGTACCAACCTGTATGGGCTCGTAAAAGAAGTCCATGCACAGGCCGTCGCCGGTAACCAGGGTCAGGGATACAAAGTAGATCCCAGGTTTGCTGAACTGGTGAACCGGGTCTTTTACATCGGAGAAGGTTCCGTCATCGAAATCCCAGAAGTATTCAGCACTTGTGCCTGTGGACTTGTTGTAGAACTGGACGTTCCGGGTAGCCGCATCCACTTTGTATTCGAATGCCGCACGGCAATCGACGGCCCCTATCTGGATAAATTCCGCCATATTATCGCGGCAATCGTTGCTCTCATCCAGGACAGAAAGGGTAACCAGGTAATAGCCCGGTTTTTCATACTTGTGTTTCGGGTTCTGCAACGAGCCAGTCCCGCCGTCGCCGAAGTTCCAGAACCATTTGGTCGGCTTGCCTCCGGACCGGTCATTAAAGGTCACAACACTGTTGGTAATATCGATGAAGAAGGCGAAATCAGCCCTGAGGTTGCAATCCGAAACACCCACCGGTATCTCCATGGAGACCTCGTCCGAACAGCCTGTATTCTTATCGAACACGATCAGGCAGACCTCGTAGATCCCCGGTCCCTTGTAAGTCTTGACCGGATTCCTTTCCTCCTTGTAGGAGCCGTCTCCAAAGGTCCAGTACCAGTTGGTAATGCCCGCGGACGATGCATCGGTGAACCGAACGGTATTGGTCGAGTCATCCACGAAGATGCTGAAATCGGCGTAGCACAGGGTCGGGTCCTCAACCCCTACCTGGACTTCCATGCACCGGTAGGCGAAGCAATCGCTGGCATTGTTATAGATGGACAGGCACACGTAATACCATCCCGGCTCGTAGAGGTGCAGGGGATCCTTCAGATCCGAGAAGCTTCCGTCGCCGAAGTCCCAGAACCATTCGGTCGCATTCGTCGAGAGATCGGTAAACTGCACCTTGTTCGTCGTTGTATTCACCTTGGCCGTAAAGTCCGCGACACAATTCTGGGTCCCTATCTGTACCCGACGGCAGACCTGGTGTGCACAATTATTGATGCTGTCGTAGACGGACAGGCATACAAAGAAGACACCGTCATAGTTGTATGTGTAGACAGGATCCTGCTGACCCGAGGTAAACCCGTCCCCGAAGTCCCAGAACCAGTTCGTGATATCGCCCCTCGAAATGTCCTGGAGGTAAACGGTCCTTCCAACCACCGAATCGATGGCGATCTTGGCTTCGCATGCCAGTATGGCGTCTTTTATGTAGATCCACTGGGTTTCGGTAGTGGATCCGCAACCATTGGTCACGGTCAGGCTGATAATATATTCACCGTCCCTTTCATAGGCATGGACCGGGTCCCTGAGCGTGGATGTAGCGCCATCGCCGAACTCCCAGTAATAGGAATAATTGCCAACCTGATCCATATAATAATCCCCATACCGGAACTGGATATTCTCAAGCCGGCTGTGTTCATAACTTCCTTCATACCAGAAATATGCAAAGGGGGCGGCGCTTGTACTGATCTTGACAGGCGTCTGGATCGTATCCGTGCGCCCGCAGTTGTTCAGGGCAATCACGAAGGCGTCATAATCGCCCGGGGCGGCATAGACATGGATTGGGTAGGGCTCGCTGCTGACCGGTGAGCCGTCTCCGAAATGCCATTCGTAGCTTGCACCGCCTGCGATCGTGAACCGTACCTTGTCGCCCGGGCACCCGGCCATGTCGTACATTTCCCCTCCGAAATCCGGCTTTTTCATAAAGATGGAATCGGTAAGGTATTTGACGCGGTTGGCACACCCGTCCTCAATAATGATCAGTTGAAGGCTGTCCCCGTTGATGATGAATTGGTAATCTCCGCTCATTTCCGGGCAATCGTACCAGTCGGTCAGTTGCATGTCAGTCGGGCCGGTGAGGTAATAATCCCCATAGGAGATTTCGCTTATATAGTCATATCCTTCCTGGTCCCTCGTCGCATACAGGTCGTACTCGTTGTCTTCCCGGTCGAAGTTCAGCTGTATATACTGTCCCGCATTAACCTGGTAAAAATAGTGCCTTCCCGGCCGCTGGTCGTTGCAGAGCCCGTCCCAGCTCATATCCAGGTCCAGGACAACGGGATCGCCTACGGTTGCCATGTTCGTATAGCCGTAGGGTTCCAGGGGAAATGATTCCTGGGGCAGGCCCAGAGAATCAAGCTGCATGCCCCAAACCTCTGGTTCCACGCCTTGCTCATAGACCCCGTCGCAGGTCCATCCGACGGCAAACCCGATTATGGGCGGGTAGGAGGGATCAAGAGGTATGTATGCCTTGACCGAGTCCCCGTAGTTCGCATTCGGAGACTGGAATTCCACGTACCCATTGGCCGGTCCGAGATCCCCCTCCGGATAAAATCCTTCGTACCAGAAAAAGACGGCAAATTTGTCCTGTGTCATCGGCCATCCCGGCCAGATGAAATGGATCACAAATTCATGGTCGGACGGATCGCTAGGGGTGCTCCAGTCCTGCATGGGACCGCCTTCCCCGCTTGAGGTGGTATTGTTCACGTAGTAAAAGGGTTTTTTACCCGGGTCGTCCGTGATTCGTATGGTACCCGTCTGGTCGAGCGTGTTCCCGCACTGGTTGGTGATGCTGAACACGTAATTGAAGGTATCCCCGGCCTCCCCGGTATAGATATGGTTTGCCAGGGTTTGCAGGATTGAATCCCCGTAGCTCGTTGCATTGGTAAGCGGAGGTGTGCCATCCCCGAAATCAATGTCGAAGGAATAATTCCCTTCTTCCAGTCCGTCTTCAAGATAAAAATAAACCGCTTCCCCGTCGCAGATGACCAGGGGGGTCACTCCCTGCATGGCTTCGGGCATGAGGCTGGCGTCAACCCGCACATATTTTCTCAGGGTGTCGCTTCCCCCGCAGCCGTTCTTTGCCACAAGGGTGACTGTGTAGGGTGTTGCGGATGCGGTCGAATAGTAATGAAAGGCATCCTTTGTCAGGGCTGTGGCCCCGTCCCCGAAATCCCACTTGTAGGACATACTTGCCCCGCTGTTGGACCAGCTTTCATTGTGATAATTGATGAGCATGCTGGGACAGACCACAATGGTATCGCTCCAATCCTCTCCGTCGTCCATTCCCTCGACTTCGAAATAAAAATCCGCATAGGGCATGTCGGAGGGGTCGAGCTTGACCTCGACGGAATCGAGCCTGGAGTCCATCGAGCCGCATCCGTTCCGGACCGTAAGGGTAACATAATACTTCCCGGGCTTGGTATAATAATTCACGGCTTTCTGCATGTCGGAGAAACTCCCGTCGCCGAAGTCCCATTCGTAGATCCCCGCTCCCCATGCGTTGAACTCAACCGCTGTGTTCGGACAGGGATAGCCGGAATAGCTGTCGAAATAAAAGTCAAAACCTGCATAGGCCTCCAGGTCATCCCTGAATGTAACCAGCAGGGTGTCGGTATCCGAATTCCCGCAAGTGTTGGTCACCGTGACGGTAGCGGTATAGTTTGTGGCTACATCGGTAGGGTACATATGTTGAGGCCTTTTCAGGGTGGAAGTCTTGCCGTCACCGAAGTTCCAGAGGTAGGACTTATATTCATTATCAACGTCGAATATGACGGGATCGCTCGGACAGAAATCCGGGCCGTTGGTGATATAACCGTGTACATCCGGTTTGGCGGTTCCGCCGATATTGACCTGCTGGACAATGGTATCCGGTCCGCAGTAATGATCTATGATCAGGGTGACATCGTATACGCCTGCCTCGTAAAAGGTATGGGTGGGGTGATTGTACTTGTGCTGGTCTTCCGGAACGGAGTTGTCCCCGAAGGTCCACATGACATAGTAGGGACTGATCCGGTCATCGAACCAGAACTGCATGGGTTCCCCGGGACAGGCTTCCCCGCCCGATGAGACCATGAAATTGTCGGCATCGGGAAAGATTTCAAAACTGTTATAGTCCGATCCCTGGAAGCCAAGACTGTCATACAGGGTCAGTGACACATTGTAATACCCCGCTGGAAGTAAAAGACCCAGTACCTCGTAATCGGGGAAGATCATGCCGTTGATGTCCCAGGTCCATATTTCCGGACCTGTGGTCGATACATCGCTGTAATTATAAAGGTTTATCGTGCCTAACTCGCACTCGTTCTGTATCTCGAGTCCGATCACCACCTGGGCGTTAAGTACCGTGCCGATCAGAATTGTCTGGCAGAAAACGGAGCAAAAGAGGATAGCTTTTTTCATGATTATAGTGGTTTGGTTTGCTTCGGTATAACTTGTTATTACGTGATTCATCCCTTCTTGTTTCAAATGTCCATGATTCTTGGTCACCTGAATTGCTTCATTCATCAAATTTGTTATGGAAAAAACCTCTGGAGAAAGTTACGTAAAAACAAAACTCCCGAATTGGTATAAGACTATTTTTTTTAACATAAGGTTGCACCCGGGTCGCCGGGGAGAATCATACAGGGGAACGCTTGATCAGATGCGGAGGCCAAGGACCAGGATATCGTCAATCTGTTCGACACCACCCATCCATTCCAGGATGGTGCTGTCGAGGATATCCCTCTGTTCCTGCATGGGTTTTTTATTGATCCGAAGCAGCAGCTCCTTGAAATTCTTGGTCATGAATTTCTTTTGTTTGCTCCCGCCGAACTGGTCGACATAACCATCGGAGAACATATAAAGGGCGTCACCCACTTCAACATCGATGATATGGTTGCTGAACGGATCACTCTTTTCCCTGTGGATGCCGATCGGCATTTTGTCGGGCTTGTATTCGATCAATTCATCGTTTCGGATCAGGTAAAGGGGATTGTAGGCGCCGGAAAACTGGATCTTGAGATCTTTTGTGTCGATCACGCAAAGGGCAAGGTCCATCCCGTCCTGGGCTTCCCCCTCTACACCTGTCTGGCCCAGGGAAGCAATTACGTTGCCGCGCAGTTGGTTGAGTATTTCATTGGCCTGGGTGGTATCCGATTTATTGACGATCTCGTTCATGAAGGAAATTCCCAGCATGCTCATGAAGGCCCCCGGCACCCCGTGTCCCGTGCAGTCAGCTGCCGCAACAATGGTCTTGTTGTCCTTGAGCGTCATCCAGTAGTAGTCGCCGCTTACGATATCCCTTGGCTTGAACAGGATGAAGTGATCCTGCAACTTGCTGAGCATGGAATCCGGGGGCAGGACGGCATTCTGAATCCTGCTGGCATACTGGATGCTGTCTGTGATCTCCTGTTTCTGCTGGAAAATCTGGTCGCGCTGCTGCTTGATCTCGATGTTCTGTTCTTCCAGCAGGATATTCGCCCTCTTTTTCTCCTGGTATTGCCGGTACACCACGAAGCCGAACCCCAGGATGATTACCGATATCCCGATCACGGATATAAGAAAGATCCGCTGGCGCTTTACCTGGGCTTCCTGGAGTGCGTTCTGGGTATTCAGCAGAACATTTTCCCGTTCGACCCTTTCCGTTTCGTATTTGGTTTCAAGCTCGGAGATCTGGTTCAAGTTCTCCTCCCGGATGCTGGAGTCTTTCAGGGCGCCGTAGCGTTCGTAATTTTCCAGGGCCCGCTTGTAATCCTCCATTTCCCTGTAAACATTCGAAATATCACGGTACACGTCGAACATTTCCCGTTTCAGGTCGAGCTCCCGTGAGATTTCCAGGCTCTGGTTCATATAATCCAGTGCCTGGGTGTAATTTCTCATCCGGTAATAGATCTTTCCGATGTTCTTGAGGTCTTCCGCCACTTCCTTGCGTTGCCCGATCTCCCGGTTATATTCAAGGGAGGTCCGGACAGCCAGGAGCGCTTCCTCGTAGTTTCCTCCCTCCATGTACACGAAACCGATATTTTTCTGGGTGCGGGCAATGAAGGCCCGGTCATCAATTTCTGTGAAGTACTCGAGGGCCTTGCGGAAGTTTTCAAGCGCCTTTCCGAAATCGTTCAGCTCCTTGTATACGATGCCCATATTCAGAAAGGTTTGGGCCAGTCCCCTGGTTCCCTGCGGATCATCAGGCTGTTCAGCTGTATAACGAAGGAAAAGCTCAAGGCTGACCTGGTAATATTCGAGTGCTTTCTCGAAATCGATCTCGAAGGCAAAATACACATTGGCAATGTTGGCCCTGGCCCAGGCCATTTTAAGCAGGTTCCCGGCAGCTTCCTGGATCTTCAGGTTTTGCTGGTAAAAATCGATGGCTTTGTCGTACTCCCCCATGGTCTTGTAGACCACCCCGATATTATTCAGCAGGAGTGCCCTCTGGTCCATCAAACCTTCCCTGAGCAGTGAATCGGCAGCCTGGGATTCCCTGATCTCAAGGATTTCGACCGATTCCATCCAGGTGTCAAGCGCCATCTGGTAGTTGCCCGAATAAAAATGCGCGGCACCCAGAGTGGTCAGTGCTTCGCTCTCCTGTTTCAGGGACCCGGATCCCCTGGCCACTTCAACGGCCTGCTGTCCATAGACGACACTCTGCTGAAGGTTTCGGCTCAGGAAAATACGGGTGAGGGAGAGAAGGGCCTCGACCTTGACGGAATCATCCCCGGTTGTTTCCACCACGTTCAGGATGCTGTCAACAGGTGTCTGTGACCAGACTGGGGTGATCAGCAGGGAGAGCATCAGTATGTGCAAGGTTCTTCTCACGTGGGACCAGAAGCAATATCAGAACATAAATGTAATTTTTTCTGATGAATTATCAATATCCTGCAGGCTACTGCTTGTTCACGGGTGGATTTTTACTCCGGATCAGGGGAAAATCATGCCCGATCGAAAAGGTATAGGGCCACTGGGTGCTTCCCTTGAATTCACGGGAAAGCTCAGGCACCTGATCGTTCAGATAAGCTTTTAATTCATAGATGGTTACGTTCCCGTCACGCGGAGCCCCGTCCGCTCCTCCATCCATGGCCTCAAGCAAAGCAAAGGTAAACAGGCCGTGTCCCAGGCTCTCGACTTCGGTGGCATATTGTTCGCTTCCTGCCGCTGCCATTACATGCACCCCTGAACTGCGTGACAATTGTGCCATGGCCTTTTCCTCCATGGCTCCACGCTGGGCAAGGATTTCTGCAGAACCCCCGCTCTGGCAGGCATCCAGGAGCACCACCTGCTTCAGGGCTGCAATATTCCTGAATTTCTCCTGTACCAGTCCCGCTTCAATGGATTCCCTGCTGAGCCTTTCCTGCTGGTACAGGCTGACATTTTCTGTGGGAATGAAATAAAATATATTGTCGACCATGCTTCCGTGCCCGGCATAATAGAATACAAACACATCCTCGGGTCTGGCTTTCCCTGATAATTCTTCGAGGGCGGCCAGTATGTTTTCACGGGTAGCTTCTTTATCATAAAGGCTGCGCACCTCCACGTCTTTAAAAAAGGTTTTTCCCTGTTCCTGGATGGCCTTGCTGAAGGCTTTTGCATCGTCTTTGGCATAATTCAGGTTAAGGGCCGGATTTTCATACTCGTTGATCCCCACGGCCACCAGGTAGCAATTAATCACCTGGCCCTTTCCGTCGTAAAAAAGTTGAACAACCGCCGGAAAGGATTCGATCCGGCCCTCGCTGTAGGCACTGGCCTGTATGGTGTTGCGGCCGGCAACCAGCTCGACCTCAAAGGATTGCTCAAGGGACCGGCCTTCTTTATTTATACGGCGGACCTCCTCGCTGTCAACCGGTATGCGTTTGCCATTGTTCAGGAGCCGGATCTCGTCGATGCCGCCTCCACGGTTGGTGAGGCTCAGAACGATGCTGATCCGTGGTTCGCTGACCGTGTCGCCGGGCATGGGACTGACAATCTCAACGGTCGGGGGAGGGGACTGCCTGAGGCGTTCCTGGATACTGCCTCCCCTGAAAGATGGTTCAGCAACCTCGGGTTCCCGGGACTCATCGGGATCCTTGATCTTTAATTTTTCCCGGAGCAGGCCCGGACTGTAAAATTCATCAAAAAACTGGTCTATGCTGAAGAGTTCGGTACCGCGGGCAAAGAAAATGGACCTGCGCGCCCCCTCTGAAGCGTCGAAATGCCCGTCAGCGGTCGATACCATCCAGTCGTCCTCACCCATGAAAAGGTAGGTCAGAAGGAGCTCCCCGGTTTCCAGGTTCCAGGTTTTCAGGGTGCCGTCATGGCTGCCTGTAACCAGCCACCGGCCCGAGGAATCGATGTCAACGGAACTTACCGTTCCCCGGTGCCCATCAAAAGTCCGGATTACTTCGCCGCTGCGGATATCCCATAATTTTGCCGTATTATCATCGCTGCCCGTTACCATGAAATTTCCAGTTTCGTCAATGTCGAGTGCCTGCAGCCTGGCCTGGTGGGCTGTAAATTTCCTTAACTGCATACCGGTGGCAATATCCCAGAGTTTAGCATTTCCGTCCCAGCTAACCGTGATCATCCTGTCGGGTTCGGGATGCCGCCTGACTGCCGAAACGACATTGGTATGTCCGATAAATTCCCGGATTTCCTCACCGGTGTCTATCTCGAACATCTTCAGTTTCCGGTCGAGTCCCGCGCTAATCACATACAATCCGTTATGGCTGAACTGCACCGAGTAGGGGGAGACATCCTCGTGCGCCCGGATCCTCTGAAGAAGTTGTCCAGTTTCCACTTCCCAGATTCTTACCATGCCGTCCCAGCTCCCGGTGGCCAGGAGCTTTCCGTCGGGACTGAAATCTACCGAGAAGCAGGGTATATTGGCGGTCCGTTCGGGAAGGGATACCAGCATTTTCCCGCTCTTCACCTCCCAGATCCTGGCTGTTCCGTCTGCCGCCCCCGTGGCCAGGAGCTTTCCGTCTGGACTGAAATCAAGCGAGATAACCATGCCTTCATGCCCCCTGTAAACCTGCACCGGTTTTCCCGTGTAGAAATCATACAGCCTTGCCAGGTTGCCCATTTTCCCGATGGCGGCATATTTGCCGTCCGGACTCAGCTTAATTTCATTCATAAAAGCCACCCAGTACATATAGCCATCGCTGAGGATCTTCTCGTCCACATCGTTCAGGTAGCCCCTGAGGCTTAGCGTTTCCTCTCCCGAGGGAACCTTCCAGATCTTTGCCGTGCGGTCCTCGCTGCCGGTAATAAGCAGGTTTTTCGATGGATGGAAGCGGATATCCGTTATGTCCTTCAGGTGGCCCTCGAGCACCGCAAGCTCTTCTCCGCTGGACGCATCCCAGATGTGACAGTCACCGAAAAGGGTGGAAGCTATATATTTGCCGTCATGGCTGTAGCTGGCTGCTCCCCAGTTGCCCCTTCGGGCCTTCATGCTGCGTTTGACTTCTGCCGTTGCAGTACTCCAGACGAAGACGGAATCCATATTGCCGGCAAGGACCTTCTCGCCGGAAGGGGAGAAATGAGCCTGAATGGAGCAGGAGCTGCATGAGGTTCTGTCGCTTTTGAATTTACGGATCTGTTTTCCAGAGCGCAGGTCGAAGAGGAAAGCGGTACGGTCGTTGCTTCCGGTTAACAGGGTTTTTCCATCCGGACTTATTTCAACGGAGCGGGCCGTCGGATAACCGAATTTCCTTTGCATGGGGATATCGGCAGTATCCGGTTTGAATCGCTGTAGCTCGGAACCGTCTTCCAGGCTGAACCGGATGGCATGGTTCTGCTCGGTGCCGGCGATGAAGGAGAGCCCATCCGGGAGGAACTCCACTGCCAGGATACGGTCACCGGCCAGGAAAACATCGAATACCTGTCTGCTGGTCGGGACTTCCCAGATCTTCAGGTGGCTGTCCCGGTCGATCGAAGCAAGATACCGTCCTGCCGGGCCAAAGGCCAGGTACCGGATATCATGGGTATGGCCCATGTATGAGCGGATCTCCCTGCCGGAGGGAGCCTCCCACAGCTTTACCGTTTTATCGGAACTTCCGGTGGCGGCAAAACGTCCGTCCCGGCTGAAGGCAACCGCGGTAACCGCCGCATAATGCCCCGTCTGCACCACGGTTTCGATGGGGTAATCCTGCGCTGTGGCAGGTAATACGGAAAGAAGGGCTGCGAATAAGAGCAGGAGGGGTGGGGGACTCATCACTGATCCGGTATTGGTGGAACAGAAAAATACAAATTAATGCGTAGAGTTCATAACCCCACGGAAATCTTATGGGCTTGCCGGCAAGCATTACTCAAATACTTTTTCTATATTCGAATGACCCAAATACCCGTGCCTTGAACAGATTTTCGTTCGTCCCGATCCTGATCCTGATGCTGTCCTGCCATGCCTGTGAAAATAACGAGGGTAAATGCACGGAGGACCTGGTATGCAGGGTAAATGCCGGATTTTATGTGCGGGACAGCTTGGGAGAGCGCGACACGGTCCTGAGCAATCTTACTTTTTACGGGGCTTCAAGACCCGACAGCCTTCTGTATGACGGTTCGTCCGGCATCAGCAGGATCGAGTTTCCGCTTCCCGGCAGTCCCGGGGAGTATACAAGTTTCGTTTTCCGGGTGGACACGCTTACGGATACGATTAATATCTGGCATACCCCGATCCTTGTCATGGTTTCCTACGAATGCGGGTTTACCGCAAACCATAATATCTACTGGATTAATTACCAGAAGAACGCTATTGATACCATCTCTATTCCTGAACCACTGGTCGATCTGACAGATGAAGAGAACCTTAAAATATATATCCGGCCTGCTGCTGCCGATACTGCTGTCACTGAGCCCATTGGGTAATACCCTTTCCGCCCAGGCACAGGATGCCGGCACGGAGACGGGGACCCTCGCACAACAGGGCAGCCGGGTCAGGGGACCCAGGATAGGTTATGACCTGGCCAGCCTTGCGTTGCTTTATTTTGAACCGGAACGGAAGATATACACCTTTTCAATCGACTACGAGGCCTGGCAGGATATTTACCCGGTGGTCGAGTTCGGTTACCAGAATGTCGTGCTTGACCGTGAAGATTACCGTTACGGTTCCAGTGGCATTTTCGCCAGGATGGGTGTGGATGTGAACCTGTTGAAATACGAAAAGACCAATGTGTACGAAATGATGTATGCAGGTTTTCGCTACGGGATTTCCTACCTGACCCACCAGACTGATGATGTTAACATCCGGGAAGGCTATTTCGGGGATATGACCGGAGCCAGTGTTGTGGAGAACCAGATCAATGCCCACTGGATCTCTATTGTGGGCGGATTGCGTGTGGAGGTGTTCAGGAATTTTTTTATGGGCTGGTCCGTGCTTGGAAACATAAAGCTGGCGCAGATTGAAGATATATATATAGTGCCTTACAATATACCCGGCTTCGGGCCCGGGGATAAAAGGGCCAGTCTTGTCTTCAATTATACGATATCCTATCGCATCCCGCTTCAAACGTATTTTCCCAGGAAGATCATCAAGAAGCGTACTCCTCAGGAGTAAAAAGGCCGCCCCGATCCATTCGAGGCAGCCTTTCCTGTTCCATGCTTTGCTTTCCGGATGATCCCGGATATTTTCCCTCCTGACCGGGCCGTTCCGGTCAGGGACCTCAGGAGCTGGTCGCTTTTTCCAGCTTCTTAAGGATGGAGAAAATAAAGGTTGCAGCGAGCAGACAGGCGGTAACCAGGATTCCCCAGAATACCCAGAGCTGTACCTTGTTCCAGAGAATTCCCACCAGGGCCACCCCATAGTTTCCGATGGCTGTGGCAGCCAGCCAGGCTCCCTGCATCATCCCCTTGTACTGAGGCGGGGATACCTTTGAAATAAAGGAGAGTGCCATGGGACTCAGGAACAATTCTGCTATGGTCAGGGTGAAATAGGTCGTAATGAGCCAGTATGGTCCGACAAGCCGGCCCTCAGGGGCCCTCAGCTCGCCCAGCTCAGCGGGTGAATACCCCATCAGGCTCAGGGAGCCGATCACCATGATGGTAAAACCAAGGGAGGTTATAATCATGCCTATCCCGATCTTCTTCGGGGCAGAAGGCTCCTTGCCCCTTGCAGCCAGCCAGGTGAACAGGCCTACGATCAGGGGAGTGAGTGCCACGATGAAGAACGGATTGAAGTGCTGGAATTTCTGCGGCGTGAAGTCGTTGTCATCCGAATACCCGCTGATCCTCAGCCATGCAAGTACGGCAAACCCGATAAACGCGATTCCCCCGATGAGTTTCTCGGTCGCGGTGCTCTTTTTTCGGATCAGAAAGATCAGTCCAAGAAGGGCCAGGAATATGGGCAGCAGGCCGAACAGGTCAAACCATATATTGGTCAGCTTGTTTACGGAATCTACGGTATAGTCCCTCGCAAACACAGTCATGGCGGCCCCGTTCTGGTGGAAGGACATCCAGAAGAACATGGCAACGAAGAACACCAGGAAAAGGGCGATCATCCGTTCGCGGACCTGAACAGGGGTAAGTATCACCATTTGTCCGCGCAGGGTCTCGTCCTTGGCCTTCTGCTTTTCAGTCATATCGGCATGCCTGTAGTACTTCCGGAATCCCCAGAAGATCAGCATAGAGACCACGAGCGAAAGACATGCAACCCCAAATGCCCAGTGGTAGGACTCCGCAAGGTGGTTAATGTAATACTGTGAAAAATTCACCAGGTTTCCGCCCATGTCGGCAAATGCCGGCTGGTCGGCCGCAAATCCCCGGAGGCTCTCGCCGACAGATGAGTCACCGCTCAGGAACCTGTGTGCAAGCGCAGGAATATCTGCCTTGTAGAACAGGTCGTACCTTCTCAGCATCATGTTGCTGATCGATTCGGCTGCCGTGGGGGCGAACATCGCGCCGATATTGATCCCCATATAGAATATATTGAAGGCCACATCCCGTTTCTTGCTGTATTTTGGATCATCGTAAAGATTACCCACGAGTGCCTGAAGGTTCCCTTTAAAGAGACCGGTTCCGATACTGATGACTGCGAGTCCCGCAATAATCAGGGGAAGTCCCCCGTCCATGGTAGTCGGGATGGCAATCATAAGGTAGCCGGTGAACATGACGATCATTCCCAGGCTGATGGTCTTTCCGTAACCCAGCAGGCGATCGGCAATGATACCGCCGAACAGGGGAAGGAAGTATACAGATGCCAGGAATATCCCGAAATACTGGGAGGCTATGGCGTATTCAAATCCATATTTAGCCTGGAGGAACAATACGAATATGGCGATCATGGTATAATAACCGAACCGTTCCCCCATATTTGCAAAGAAAGCTACGAGAAGTCCTTTAGGGTGTCCTTTTAGCATAACCGTAATTTTTTCGCAGATAAGTTAATTCGACAAATATAGAAATCTTTTTTTCTCGGGATTATGATTAAATTATGTTGTGGACATACTATTTTTGTATTACCATGAAAATATTTACATCCGAACAGGTCCGCCGTATAGATGCCTACACCATTGAAAATGAACCCATCGTTTCCATAGACCTGATGGAAAGGGCGGGCACCCAGATCGCCTCCTGGATTTCCGAGGTTTTCGAGAACAGCATCCCGTTCATCTTTCTTATCGGGCCGGGAAATAACGGTGGCGATGGCCTGGCCGTTGCACGAATTCTTTCCGGGAATGATTACCTGGTCGAGGTTTTCATGGTACAGATTTCGTCAAACCTGTCACCCGACGCCCGTACCAATCTGGAAAGGCTTCGTTCGGCAGGCAAGGTAAGCATAAGGGAAGTGAAGGAAGCCGGTGGACTTGTCATCAATGATCCTTCCGCGGTTGTGGTGGATGCACTGTTCGGTTCGGGTTTAAAGCGTAAGGTCACTGGCCTGGCTGCGGAGGTGATCACGAAGGTAAATGAGCTGCCGAACCTCAAAATTGCAATTGACATGCCCAGCGGTCTTTTCGGGGAAGATAACCGGGGGAATGATCCGGATGCCGTACTGAAGGCTGATTACACCCTGGCCCTCCAGGCTCCCTCCCTGTCGTTTTTCTTAGCTGAAAAACAGGAATTCACCGGGATATGGGAGGTTCTGCCCATCGGTCTCCACCCGAAGATCATGGAAGAAGAGGAGACCCCCTATCGTTACCTGCTTGCCGAATACCTGTCCACCCTCCTGATGCCCAGGAAAAAATTCGATCATAAAGGAAATTATGGGCATGCCCTGCTCATTGCCGGTTGTGACGGTATGATGGGGGCTGCAGTGCTGGCCGCCAGGGCCTGCCTCAGAAGCGGGATCGGGCTGGTCACCAGCCATGTGCCACGGTTTGGCTACAAGATTTTGCAGACCTCTGTTCCGGAATCCCTTATCAGCATTGACCAGAGCGACATAATCTTTTCGGAGGCCCCGGACCTGGGTGGTTACTCTGCGCTTGGTGTGGGACCCGGACTCGGATGCAAGTCCAACTCCGGAAAGGCCCTGAAAGCCCTGATCGAGTCAGTGAAAATACCCATGGTAATCGATGCGGATGCACTCAACCTGATTTCTGCAAATCCCGATTGGATAAGCCTGCTGCCCGAGAACACCATCCTGACTCCCCATCCCAGGGAATTCGAGCGCCTGGCAGGGCCGGCCGGAGATGCCTATAGCCGCCATCTCAGGCAGATAGAGTTTGCAGGGAAGCACAAACTCATCGTTGTTCTGAAGGGAGCACACAGCAGCATAGCATTTCCTGACGGGAGCTGCTGGTTCAACACAACCGGGAATCCTGGCATGGCCACGGCCGGAAGCGGGGATGTTTTAACCGGAATAATCCTATCTTTGCTGGGGCAGGGGTACTCTCCGGGGAATGCCGCACTGCTTGGGGTTTACCTGCATGGGCTGGCAGGAGACCTGGCAGCGGAAGCCTCATCGGAAGAATCCCTGATTGCGGGAGATATCATTGAATCGCTAGGCCTTGCATTTCAGTATTTAAAAGGTTCAAGGAATGAAACAGATCGTTAATGCTTTTACAGTCTTCACGCTGGTGCTGGCCGGCTGCAGTTCTCCCATGAACATCGTGGAGACCCGTCCCCTTCAAAAAGGAGACAGCCTTTCGCTCCAGGGCTACGTGTATTCCCTTCCCCGTACCTCCCTCAAACTCACCCTGGAGGTGGTCCGGACCAGGACCATTCGGGGACCCTATTACCGTTTCGCCGAAAAACTCCTGAACCTCGAGGACGTTCCCGACAGGAACAGCGATGCATACCGTATCGCAATGGTTCAGATCGAATCCTTCGAAGAGGCAGATCCGGAGCATGTATACCTGGTCAGGCAGGTTTCCGGGTATACGGACCTTTCCAGCCTTTTCAAGCTGGGGAGGGAGGGACTCATTTCCGATAACAGGCCGGCAGGCATGGCCGGGGAAGCTCTCCTGGCGACGGAGCAGTCACACCGGGGCCCGCTGTTCACCGATCTTTCCATGGAGCGGAATACAGCCATGTCTATCGACACCTTTTATAAAACCATTCTCACGGACACCTCTTTTATAAGGGTTCCGGTGCTGAAGGAACAACTCCTGGTTAAGACCATCGATGAAAAAGCAGAAGAAGCTGCCGATTTTATCCTTGAACTGAGGTATGAGCGCTTCATGATGCTCACGGGCAATAATGCCACTCCCGTGTCCGATTATGGTGTTCGGAGGCTGGATGAGATCGAACGGGAATACCTCGAACTTTTTATCGGTAAATCCTTTGAGGAGAATTTGCGGTACACCTATTATTTTACCCCGGCCGGTGGAGTAGTTTTCGAAAATTTCGAGGTGCTTGAATTCTCCGAGAAACGTGGCGTGCTGGATGCCGGAGTTCCGGATTCAGAAGTTCTCAGCCTGAGACTGCGAAAGACAGGTAAAACCGAAGTCCTGAAAAACCAGGTCAGAGATGAGAAGCTTCCGGTTCGAACCAATGCCCTGTATTACCGCGTACCCGATATGGCAGAAATTGAGATCAGCCTGGGCGGGCGTACCCTGCTGAGCGAACGCTGCCCGGTCTCCCAGTACGGGGAGATCCTTTCCATTCCCATAGGGCCGGGGGAACAGTGAACTGCTGGGCTAAGATGATCTTGCAATCCTTCAGGGGCCGGCTGAACTGTAAAACGCCCGGGGGAACAATAAAACGCCGGGTTCAGGTGGTATTGCCCATTCTGAGTCCCATGATGCAGATATCGTCCACCTGTGCAACATCCCCCATCCATTTCTCCAGGGTACCGGTCAGGACCTGCTCCTGTTCTTTCATCGGAAGGTGAGCATTCTGGAGCAAAAGCCGTTTAAAGGGTTTGTATTTGAATTTTTTACCCAGGGGTCCCCCGAACTGGTCCGCATACCCGTCCGTGAAGAGATAATAATTATCCCCATCCAGGATATCCATTTCATGCGTCGCAAACTTGTCCATATGGACATGATGGGCAATTGGCATTTTGTCGGCTTTGATTTCATACAATACATGATGGTTCTCGGCACCTTCCTCAAATACCGACATTTCCTTAATGGCCGGCGCCGGATGATCCTTCCTGCGTGCAAGGTATAGAGGGTTATATGCACCCGAGAACTGGATTTTGCGGGACGCATGATCGATGGTGACGAGTGCCATGTCCATCCCGTCGCGTTGTTCTCCCGAAATTCCTTTCTGTCCCAGCGCGGTAATAATGCCTTTTCTCAGCCTGCGCAGGATCACACCTGGGTGGGTGATGTATTCTTTCTGGACAATTTCTTTCAGGAGTGACATCCCGAGCATGCTCATGAATGCTCCCGGTACGCCGTGGCCGGTGCAGTCTGAAACAGTCAGCACAGTAGTGTTTTCGATCGTTGCCGTCCAGAAGAAATCACCGCTGACGATGTCCCTTGGCCTGAAAAGGACAAAAAATTCCGAGATGCTTGTATTCAGGGATGACAGGTCCGGGAGGGTGGAGGACTGGATCTTCCGGGCATACTCAATGCTTTTCATTACCTCCATGTTGTACTGTTCGAGCTCATCTTTCTGTTTGAAGACCAGGTCGCGCTGGGCCTCTATTTCGTCTCGCTGGGCGCTGATCTCTTCATTTTTGCTTTCCAGGGCAAGGTTCTTTTCCTCGATAACTTTTTTCTGCTTGGCCAGCAGTATATTTTTTCTCCTGGAGCTGATTAAACTGCCGGCGATCAGGAGGGTGAACAGGACACCAACGATAATGAACCCGATCAGGACCTTTTTCGCGGTTTTGTTCCTGGCCAGTTCAAGCTGATCCAGCTGTTTCTGTTGTTCAAGCAGCATGATCTCCTGTTCCTGTTGCTCTTTTACCCTTACTTCCTGTTCCAGTCTCATTTCCGTTATCCTTTTTTCCTGTTCGAGGATCTGATTTTCCCTTCTTTGTTTTTCTGCTGCATGCTGCTGTCGGGTGATGACAAGGGATTGACGCAAGCGTTCTTTTTCAAGAAGCTGCATATCGTTCTCCTTACGGATCAATTCTTTTTCCTGCTCCTCTTTTTCCAGTTGCAGGGTCAGTTGCTGAATGGCCAGTTCTTTAACCTGTTCCTCCTTCAGCTTGATTTTCAGGTCTTTTTCGGATTTTTCGAGCTGATACTTTCTCCGGGCCAGTTCCTGCTCCCTCAGCTTGCTTTCGAGCTGAAGGGAATCCCTGATATCCAGGTAGCTTTCGTAAAACTCAAGTGCCTGGATCGGATCGTTGCCCTCCCTCAGTATCCGGGAGTAAGTGAGGTAGCCAGTGGATAATTTCCAGGGATCGTCCGCTTCCCCGGCTGATTCGATTGAATTCCTGCTGAACAATCCGGCATTGTAAAGATCTCCTTCGTGGTAATAGATCAGGGCAAGGATGTTCTCAATGCGTGATTTTTCATCTGCCCGGCCGGCATCATCATACGCCCTGATTGCCTGCTTAAAGTATGGTTTTGCCTCATTGCTTTGTTTCATATTCTGGTAACAAATCCCGGTATTGGCCATAAGACCGGCCAGGTCGATCCGCGGGATGTTCGCGGTTTTTCCGTAATCGATCGCTTCCAGGTATGCATTCGCCGCCGGTTCATATT
>CAZVLG010000431.1:0-3745 GCA_964627835.1 uncultured Bacteroides sp. | reverse complement strand
AATCCGGATCACCGGAAATCTCAAAGCAACTGAATGCGGACCTCACACCTCTCTCATAGCTGTCCCTTTCGTTTTCAGAGAGGTAGAGCTTGCTTTCGTCGCTAAGGTAGGATGCCCTCAGCATTTCAATTACAAGCACGGATGTATTAAAGGCATGGAATGCAGCCGTGGAAAACGATTCCTGCTGACCCCGGGTTTCCGATCCGGCTGCCATCACACTCAGGACGGCCGCCTTTTGTTTCAATAGGCGAAGATATAGCTGGAGGTCAGGTACTTTTTCTGGATCAGGATTCTGAGCCGGGTCAATCGTATGGTAACCGGGGACCAGTGCATGAATTGCTTTCTGGTAATGATCAAGCGCAAGGTCGTATCGGGCTGTCCGGCAATAATGATCGCCGAGCCTTTTCAGTATCCGCGCGGTGCGGTTGTGGTAAGGGCCAAAACTGCCGAGACTGATCTCAAGTGCCTTGCGGTAATACATTTCTGCCTCCCTGGCTCGATGGGTTGAATCCATGAGAATGCCGTAAGCTTCATAATCGTATGCACCTGCCGGGTGATCCTTTGCGAAATATTGTTCCCTGAGGGCAAACAATTTCTTAAAATACTTCTCAGACTCCCCGTACCTGCCAAGTCGGATATTGATATCAGCCAGGTGATAATAAAAGCCAGCCATGCGTGATGGATGAACCTTCCCCTCCGCAGCAAGCAGCCTAAGCAAATATTCGTTCGCGGTCCGGTACTCCCCCAGCGCAGAATATAATTGCCCGATGTTTACATAAATGACCCATGCCAGGGACAGGTTCGGGATCTCCTGTTTTTCAATGATATGAAGTGCCTGAAGGTAATACTCGAGCGAGGCCTGGTAATCCCCCTCATACCTGTAAATCCTGGCCCGGTTGATGTAGATTTTGGCCAGATTGAAATAGTCTTCCCCGAATGCACGGACCATGATCGACTCTGCCCTGTCGAGGTAATGCCTTGCCGAATCAAGATTTCCGGATCTGATGAAATAACTCGACAGGGAATTGTAGTAATCGGCAAGGTCCGGGAAATCGGAACCGAAAAGCAGGATGTTGTTTTCGATCCCACGAATGATATATTCGGCCCATTTCCGATCATCATTCCGGCGGTTGTATACCAGTCCCAGATTAAACAGCAATACCCCCTTCTCGACCGAGGGCGCCGCGGAGATCTCCATATATGCTTCAAATGATTCCCGGTAGTGCAATTCCGCACTATCCAGGTCACCCAGCTTGAAATAGACCGCACCGAGCACATTATGCACCCGGGCTATCTTGTCTGCCGTCATTCCAAGGCTGGACTGAAGTTCAATACAATCGTACAGAAGGGAAATGGATTCACGGTTCCGGTTTTGCGCGCTATAAAGTTTGGCCCTTACAAAAAGGGCGTCCGCCCAGCTTTCAGAACCCTGTCCAAGGTGATCCAGAATATAGGATTCCGCCGAATCCAGCATAGCCGATGCTTCGAACTGCCTGTTCAGCATCCTGTAGTAATCCACCATTCCCAGAAGGCATTCAGCCGACATGTCGTAATTACCCAGCCGGTCATGAAGCTGTCCGGATATCCCATAATAATAGGAAAGGCTGTCGTACTCGGACCTGCCATACAGGACCCTGGCCCTTTCGAGGTACTTCAGGGCCATGGATTCCACATCCGGAACCGCGAAGGCCAAAGCCCTGGAAACCATTGTCAAAGTCAGGACCAGAACCGTGATATGCTTTTCCATCTGAAGCGGCAGGGATTTGATGTTCTAAAAGTATCAAACATCCGCAAGCCTGCAAAGCTCTTTCAAAGTCTTCGTTATGATCCCGGAAAAATATGAAAAAAACAAAATTATAATTTACTGAATACCTGTAACTTACAAACTCGCTGCAAAAAAAAATTAAAAAAAACGCAAAAACATCGGCTACCTTTTTGATTTTTTCCGATTAAACAATAGAGAATGTATTCAGCGGTATCCGAAAAGCTATAACAGAGTAGGAACATTTTTAAAACCTTTTACCATGAAGACCTCAAACGAAAACTGGAAAGAATTATTTGAAGACACATTGAGCAATCAGGACATGATCCAGATCCGCGGGGGAGACGGGCCCGACGAAGACCCTGATGAACCCATCATCAAGTAAATTTCCCCTGACCGCAGAAATCCCCGAAACGAAATCCTTTAAGCTGATTGGAAAATTCCATTCCATACTGCGGTGACCTGCATATCGATGCAGGAACTAAGAAGCTGATCCTGAACCTACTAATCAGCATCCGGTCGGTGGTTCCGGCGGCAGGTCCGCCGGAACCCACCAATCCGGAAGACGCCCCGGAGATCAGGAGCCTGGAATATGTCCGGAATGTCCTTGTACTGGCCAGAAAACATTCCAGGGAACTGGAGGGATTCTTCAATCCGGATGAACTGTTCCGGTACACCCGGTATGTGTCGGATTACCAGGAGATCATCCTGCAGCTTGAACAGGTCCTGGAGGAAATGAAGGCAAACAGAAATGCGGCTTTACAGTTTGCCGGGGGACTGGCGGAAATGGTCGAAAACCATCTCGGGATGACATCCTCCTCAGCCGAAGAACCTTCAGTAAACGAATATGCAGGGAATACCCACGTGCGCTGGGAAAATGTTAAACTCAAAATAGTATGAGGTCCGTATCCGCCAAACCGACGAAAGGTCTGCATGACTGGTCAAACAAAACCATTCTGGTTGCGGAAGATGTTGCTGCCAACTATATGCTGATTGAGGCCGTACTGGGCATGACAAAGGTGAGGGTTATCTGGGCCCAGAATGGCAGGGAGGCGGTGGAGGCATGCATTGAAAACGACGGGATCGATCTTGTGTTGATGGACATACGGATGCCTGAAATGGACGGCATTGACGCCACCAAAGCGATAAAAAAATTCAGAAGCGGGCTGCCGATCATTGCCCAGACCGCTTTCACCTACAACCACGAAGATGAGGAGATCAGGAAGGCCGGCTGCATAAAAGTACTCACCAAACCCATCAGTCCCCAGGTGCTTATCAACAGCATCCGGGAATACATGTAATCCTGGTTTTTATTTCTATCTTGGGACTTCATACCAAGTCAGCCGAAAATGGATACGACTGCCTTCTCAGGGATCTTTCTGCCCCTTACACTTGCCGTAATCACCTTTGGCCTGGGTTTGTCCATTTCCCTGCAGGACATTCGCAACATCGTGGTGCTTCCCCGGAACATTCTGGTGGGATTGTTGAGTCAGCTTGTCCTTCTCCCGCTGATAGCTTTTGGCATTGCTTTCGCGACCGGGCTCAGGTCGGAACTTGCTGTGGGACTCATCCTGATCGCCATATGCCCGGGCGGGGCTACTTCCAACCTGGTGAACTTCATGGTCCGGGCCAACGTGGCACTTTCACTTTCCATCACCGTCGTGAACGGCCTTATCACCATCTTCACCATTCCCCTCGTCGCCCAGGTTGCCCTGAACGTTTTTATGCACCAGGAAGCATATATCCACCTATCTTTTTTTGAGACGGTCCTTAATATTTTCAAACTTACTGTTCTGCCAGCTTCTGCAGGCATCCTTATCAGGCATTACAGGCACAAATTTGCGGTTCGCCTCGAAGAACCCCTCCGGTACATTCTACCCATACTCCTGCTGCTCGTTTTTTCGGGGGTGCTTTTCCTTGAAAGGGGAAACGGAGGGATTGCATTCCGCGATTTTGCCCGGATCCTTCCCTATACCCTCGCAC
>CAZVLG010000430.1:0-11225 GCA_964627835.1 uncultured Bacteroides sp. | reverse complement strand
CGATCCAGAACCTTCCGAGCTGGTCTTTGACGATTGACTGTACTGCATTATCCGGGAGGGAGGTTGAATCGGAAATGCTGTGTTTGAATGTTTTGAAGTTATAGCCATCATACCTGTTCAGGCCGGAGCGCGTCCCGATCCACAGGAATCCATTGTTGTCCTCTGCAAAACAGAGGATATGATTATGTGATAAACCGGAAGAATAGTCAATATGTCCGAAATTATAAGGATTGCCTGCCAGGGAATGGGCAATCGCAAATGACAGGCAGAGAATGGATATGGACCGGTTCGAAAACATTTTCACAAGCTTATAAAAATACTTAAAATCCTGTTGATCCTTCCTGAAGTTACGGATCGGTCTTACCGGGAGGCATCAGTTCAAAAGATCATCGTAGGTCCAGGAAACATAATAAAGTCCCCCGATCTGTGCAGACCCGAAACTGGTCGTATAGTACGTGTTCAGCAGATTGGAACCGCCAATCTTGATACGGGAACGAAGGTTTGACAGACGCAGGCTGATATGGGCATCAACCATGGAAAAGGATGGTATGGTGGCAGTTCCGAACGGAGATTCCCAGAGGAAACTTTCCTGCCACCTCCAGTTTATGTTAAATCCGATTAAGCGGGTTAATAACATATTGCTGTAACCGAGATTAAACTTGAATCTGGGGGTATTGAATTGTGGGATGAATCCTGGAGGAGGATCCTTCATTTCCCCCAGTTCATTATAGGATACATTCCCCCTGACAATGGCCGCCCTGCCTATCCTGTACTCAGCACCAAGAGCGCATCCATACGACAATACCGGGAAATCTGTGCTGATCGTGGTCTGGAAACGGACTTCCTCTTCCGTATTCGGATTTTGTGCCAGCATCTGGGTTGCCGTGAAGCCGTTATACCTGTTCCCATATAGGTATGTATCCAGAAGTAACAGTTTATTGATGATTAATCCCTTGTATCCAATTTCCAGGGCCGTTACACGTTCAGGCCTGAATGGAGGGATGTTGTAAGGTCCGTTTTCGGTTACAGGCTCATCAATGATCGGGTTCCTCCCCGAAAGCGGGTATACCGGGTTTGCAGGTATATCATACAGATTGTGAACCTCCGGGAGTCCCCCGATAACCGTATACGGTCCGACATTCAGATTTACCATCTGATCTGCAATTGACGGGAACCTGAAAGCCGTTTGTGCCGAGGCCCTGATATTATGTGACAGGTCCTCTCCCAGGGATATCACCGCGGTTCCCCTGGGTGTAAACCGGCCCTCAAAATATTGATTCTTATCGTACCTGGCCGAAGCCATAATTTTTAAACGATCATTAAACATCTGCCTGGCAACCTGGGTGAAAGCTCCGTATTGTTCAATGTGCACGGGTTTGTCCGGTTCATCGATGAATATCGTGCCATCACTGTCGATTGCATAATACCGCGCGCTTGCCCCGGCAATGAGTTCCACCACCTTGACCATCCTGGTGAAATTGTACATGCCTTCGATGTGCAGCAGCCTGCTTTTATCGATAACTACCGCCCCTCCCTGGTTCACAGGTGAGCTTATAATCGGATTGAAGAAGTTGTCGAATTCTTCTGTACCCGGGACGGGCAGGGCAGGCTTAGAAGGATCGAAAATATTCCCGTTCAGGTCACGATTGTCTGCCACCAGTCTGGCAAATTGGTGGGATGCTTCCTCCGAACTGCCCGAAAGAAGCTGTTGTGAAAAGGCCCCGATATAGTCCGCATACCATACTTCACTGGGTTTCCAGGCTTCATTCAGTTTCAGGGCAGCGCCACCTGCATCGTATGTGTCCCCTGAATTATCGATCGTATAATAAGTCCTCAGGTAAAATTCAGGGCTTTTGAACTCGGCCCTGAGATTGGTTATGTTGAAATGCCTGAGGGAAAACCTGTTTTGTGCCGTATAGACACTGTTCCCCTGGGCATATGCACCCTGGATGAAAGCCTCATACTGCTTGGCGAAACGATAATGCAGGGATCCTGCCATGCGCATGTTGCGTGTGTTATAATCCACAAGGTCTTTCTCCTGCCATCCCGTACGACTTACGACCTGGTCGGGGAAAAGATCCACGATACGCTGTACCTCAGCATCATATTCAGGTGTTCCGGGTGTAAACCCCCTGGTTTCGGCCACTCCGGCCCCTACCTGTGGTGCAACGTCTTTAAGGTTAACCGGTACGATGATGTCATCCCCGTAAACATTGACCCCATCGTAACCCGGGTTGTTTTCCCGTGTACTGTTCGGATCATCCAGGTTATAGCGGTCACGCAGATCATAGGCATGCCAGTCTGTGGCCAGAAGGTATCCGCCGGTGATTTTAAAGGCCAGTTTATTCTTAAAGACCTTTGCATATCTGAAATTAAAATCCCCCATCGGATTTGCCCCGTAAGGATGATCGGCCCCCAGGTTCATCACACCTCCCTGCGCGGAGAGACTGAGTCCCTGGTACTCGTAGGGACCTTTCGAGGTCATGATAAGGGTGCCGTTCACTCCCCCGGGACCGTACAGGGCCGATGAGGCGCCGACAAGCAATTCCACATTGCTTATGTCAAGCTGGGATACACCGAAAATATTACCTGCACTGAAGCTCATTCCCGGTGGGATGTTTTCAATGCCATCGATGATCTGGTTCATGCGAAGGTTGGCTTCACCCGTGAATCCCCTCGTGTTGGGATATCTGAAAGTCAGGCTATTGACATTCATATCCACTCCCTTGAGCTGGTGCAATCCATCAAAAAAATTGGCGGTTGACATCTGCTGAATATCCAGCGTGGATAATTTTTCAATGGACACGGGAGATTTCATGATGCTTTCCGGGATCCGGGAAGCAGAGATGACCACTTCCTGCCCAAGATAGATCTGGTCTTCAAGTAATATTTCCAGGGCCGTGGGATTTCCGGTGATCTCGATTTCCCGGGTTTGGTACCCAATCATGGAAATGACCAGATGGAAGGGGATGGGGACATTGGTTACAAGCTTGAACGAACCGTCACTTCCGGTGATCGTTCCCTCCAGGGTATTCTTTATGGCTATGTTTACCCCGATCAGGGGTGACCCTGAACTTTCCTCCAGGACGATGCCGTTTACCTCGGCAACCTGTCCAAGGAGCGAGCCTGCCATACAGGTTACAATCAGGACCAGATAAAAGTTTTTCATTTTATCCAGGATTTACAATCATGTTTTACAGCAGACCAAAGTACGCATAATAATATAAAATCGCTAAATCAATTACCCGGATGAATTTGCATTTTACCGCTCCAATCCGGCTCTGGAATTGAAAACGTCAATGCAATTCTCCTGGATTCAAGCGGGAACATGCAGAATTTAACATGCAGAATATGGAAGAATCGTGTTTTTAATCTATATTGGACGAAATATAGGTTTATTGCTAACATTTAAAATGACGTATCATGAAACAACGTATTTTTTCCACGGGAATATTTATGGCAGTAGTAGCCTTGCTGCTGGTTTCATGCGAAGAGAAAAAAGAAGAGGATGATGCCCTTGTTGGCACCTATGTCTTTACTTCAGCGACTTTCAATGATACGGTTGATATAACCGTACAGGATATTGAAATAAAATTCCTGCCTGGCACGGATGCGGCAGCCTTTGTCGGTCCCGGATTGCTTGGTGCTGCTCCCTGTGATGATCCCCAGAATGCAGCCATCGAACTGAAAAATGAGGGGAGCACCTATTTTACATGCCTGAATGAAGCAAATCAGGAGCAGTTGGGCACCTGGCTCATTAATAAGGACAGGACCATTCTGACCCTGAATATCAGTAACCCGCAGCCCTTTTCCCTGACCATTTCAAACCTGGAGATCACTTCCACCTCCTTCTCCGGGACCGTGCAAAATTTTCCGCTCCCGAAAGATACGGGGTATGATCTGGGCACGCTGTTGCCGGGAGGCACCGATATAAATTACCAGATAGCTTCGGTAGACCTGAGCTTTACCAAGGTGCTCTGATCCCGTATGACAGGTTCCCGGGTGCAGGGTTGTAGGTTCCCTGTAACTTGTTCAGGGACAAACCGGAGATTTATATTGTCATGCACTTAACCATACGGGTAGCGGCATTGCAGGTGCTTTCAGCAATGCTTTTTTGCTGCAGTTCCATCGCCCAGTCGATCTACCCGCCAATATCGGTAGATTCCAATGCACTCGCTTTAAAAACGAGTTACCTGCAAGACATTGAAAACCTGAATGTTGACTGCAGGGGACCCAATATTGTACTCATACTGGTTGATGACCTGGGGAAAAATGACATAAGCCTTTATGACAGTGAGGGTGTCAAAACACCAAATATTGATTTGCTGGCCCTGGAGGGCGTGGTTTTTACGGAAGCCTATTCCACAAGTGCCGTATGCAATCCTTCCAGGGCAGGATTGCTGACCGGAAGATATCCCCAGCGTTTCGGCAACGAACGCCAGATCATGGGCAGGTATGCAAGGAACAAGCTCGAGTACTTTGTTTTCAAGAATTTCATCAACACACGCCCCCTGCAACTGGTGGATCCCTGGTACTCCCCATCCGAAGAAGAAATCAGAAAACAGGGATTGCCTGAAGCCGAGGTATCCCTGTTCGAACTCATGCATGCTGCCGGATTCAGAACTGCCTGTATAGGTAAATGGCACCTGGGCTATAACGAACCTTTTCTTCCACAGAATAAAGGCATCGATGAATTTTTTGGCTTTTATGAAGCATTCAGCCTTTATGCCCCCCGAAGCAATAAGGAGATGGTGAATTACAAACACAGGATATTCCAGAACAAACACATATGGCGACAAAAAAGAAAAGGGTCCTCTGCAATTGTTCACAATGGACAGGTGGTTGAAGAAGATGAATACCTGACCAGGCGCATTTCAGAAGAAGCCTGCCGATTCATCAGGCAAAACGAAAAAAATCCTTTCTTTCTCTATGTGCCTTTCAATGCACCCCATACTCCTTTCCAGGCTCCTGAATCTTATTGCGACCGGTTTCCCGAGGTGAAAGACAAAAACAAAAAGGTGTATTATGCAATGATAGCAGCACTGGATGATGCTGTCGGAGAAATTATGAATCAGTTAAGAGAATCAGGCATAGAAGAGAACACCCTTGTCTTTTTCTGTAGCGACAATGGAGGGGCAACTTATACGGGAGCCACGGACAATGGTGACCTGAAAGGTGGCAAGATGACCCATTTTGAAGGGGGTTTGAATGTTCCGTTTATTATGAAATGGAAAGGGACAATAAGTCCCGGGTTAAAGTACCCCGAACCGGTATCGCTGATGGATATTTACACGACGGCATTTTCTTCATGCGGTATCCCCCCCCCCGGGAATACACAGGTGGACGGGGTGAACCTGATACCTTACCTGTCAGGGGAGAACACCCAGGCACCCCATGAATACTTGTTCTGGCGTACAGATTACAATAAAACCGTGCGGAACGGCAGGTGGAAGCTAATGGTCAATTCACGGGATGATTTAGTTATGCTGTATGATCTCGAGGCAGACAAGCAGGAAACATCCAATGTAAAAGACAGGCATTCCGGGATAATGGAACAATTGTTAAGTAAACTGGCTGAATGGGAGAATGAAATGAACCCCCCGCTATGGCCAGGTGTCATGGAATACGAGGAAGAATTTGACGGGCTTAAAATGAGGTTTGCATTCTGATTGACCCTATGAACCGAGATGAGAACCCCCCGCACTTTAAAGCAGACCCGGAAACATTCTATAAAAAAAGCCCTGCAGTTTCATGCAAGGCTTTATTCATTGTAGCGGAGACTTGCGAAATATCTAACTTTGATATCTTGAAAGATTTGATGGAAGCGGTTGGAATTATTGAACAATTACTTATGCAGTCAGGATGTAACTGAGCAAGAAATCTGACTTAATGTCAATTGTTTCCTTTTCCAAATATTGTGCAAATTCAAAAAACTTATAAGACATTGTTGATTTTAAACTTGCCCGTAATAAAAATTCGGGGACAGCTTAATGTTGGATTCGGTATATTTTCTCTAAATTTACTTAATGTATAACCAAAATCTGAATATTATGAAAAAACATCTACAACACTTTTTTACGTTTGTTGTTGCGGTATTTTTAAGTATCAGTACTTATGCTCAAGGTATTCCGGATACATTATCAACCAGTTATGGAGATGGAGCTGATACATATGTTTGCAACGACGATGGTAAAATCGGGCCGGATGAATTGGGCTCAGACCAATATCTTGTAATCCGTAATCATGAGGTCCGTATGAGAATAATCTATTTAAAATTCGACATTGCTGATAACCCAAGGTTTAACAAGGCAAATCAGGCATACATTGGTTTGTATGTTAATTATGCTGAAAAAATGGGCGATTCATTCCGTGAAGTTTCAGTTTACGGGATAACAGATGATGTCCTGGATAATTGGGATGAGACTACGCTGACTTATAACACCGCTCCGGGTTTGGAAGCAGCAGACCCGGCTAATTATTCCTTAGTAACTTCAAAGACCAAATACCTTACAATGTTGACAGTTCCTAACGATACTCTTGGATGGGTATACTCCGAACCTACAGCGGAAATGGATGAATTTATCAATGACGTAAATAAAAATGACTTTCTGACTTTTATTCTTCTTGTTGAGGAACCAAATGAGGGAGATGAAGTCAGGTTTGACTCTAAAGAGGATACAGATACTCTCAGGCCGCCAATTCTGCATGGTGAGGAACCAATAGTCAATGTTGAAAGTAAATTCCTGCCTGGTGTTAACTTGGAACAGAACTATCCTAACCCTTTCATTGGGTCTACTACATTAACATATAATCTTAAGGAACCAAAACATGTTGAATTAACAATGTTCAATATGCTTGGTGCAAAAGTTGCGACCCTGGTCGATGAATTCCAGGTAACAGGTGTGTACAATGTGAATGTTAATGTGGACAGGTTGCAATTATCTCCAGGAATATATTATGCAAAGATCAATGTGGGTTTATACAGTCAAACCATCAAAATGATCATTTGTGAATAGTCCCTGTGCTCGCAATACATTTTGTACAAGAAGATTCTTCACCAGATAGGAAGCAAAGACCGAAATAGAAAAACCCGGTGCACCACAGGCGCACCGGGTTTCTGGTAGTAGCGAGGGGTAGTGTTGTTCAGCTTTCGGCTTCACGAGTACCATTTGGGGGTGCTTTACTAAAAGAAACCCTGAGTCGCTGTGCTCCTTCAGTGCTTTTTTACATCAGGGCTTATAAGCAAGCTTAATGCCCTGAAATAAAAAAACCCTGCACTTTCGTGCAAGGTTTTTTTTGTAGCGGGGGCAGATGAAATATCGAACGTCGATTTGGTGAAAGACATCAGGAAAGTCGTTGATAATCAAGAATTATATCAGGAGGTAGGAAGTCTATAATTATTTTCTTACACCAACTTCATCTGCCCATATCTCGTACAGGCGAATCAGTTCACTAGCCGTTTCTGAATTACTCTCAATAATATTTGTGGTCTCCGATCTGTCCTTAGAAAGGTCATACAGTTCCCAGGATTTGCCCGACATGGAAACGAGTTTCCAGGCACCTTTTCGGATGGCCCTGTTCCCCTGGTGTTCCCAGTATAAGGTCCTTGGCTCGATATCAGATTCACCACTCAAGTAAGGCTTCAAAGAGATTCCTTGCTGGGGTACAATAGCATTGCCCCTATAGGTATCCGGATAATCCGCATGTGCCACATCACATACCGTTGCCATCACATCAATGATATGAGCCGGTTGATGGTTCAGGCTCCCTGAAGCTATATCTCCATCTGGCCAGGAGACAATGAAAGGGGTTGCTATTCCTCCTTCATGGGTTCTTTTCTTATATTTCCGGAATGGGGTATTGCTAAGATTCGCCCATGAGCCTCCGTAACTATGATAGGAATCTCCGGATCCGGGCCTGGCTTCTCCATCCCAGAAATTTCCCCAGAAATCCTGCCCAAACGGCCCTGTTTCTTCACTTCCTCCATTGTCCGAAATGAAGATCACCATAGTATTGTCTGTGGATCCTGTTGCTTCCAGTTTGGCTAATACTTCACCTATTCCCCTGTCAAGACAATCTACCTGTGCTGCATAGATCGACATCAACAGGTCCATTCGGTCCTTTTGTTTTTCATCCAGTTCCTCCCAGGGCGTTACCTGTCCATCGCGATCACTTAAGTTCCATGCAGTATCAATGATTCCCATATCCACCATGCGACAGAAGCGCTCCTGTCTCAGAACATCCCAGCCACTCATATATTTTCCCCGGTATTTGTCGATATCCTCCTGCTTTGCATGAAGAGGCCAGTGTGGCGCAGTATAAGGTATATACAAAAAGAAAGGCCTGTCTTTTTGCAACGCAGAATCCAGAAACCGGATTGCATTTTCAGTAATGGCATCAGTCATGTAAAATCCCTCATTGGGAGGCAAATACTCTGTGCTATCGATGGCAAAATGTCTTTTAATACCGGGCTTTTTTACCCTTGTTATATCAAAATAGTTTGCAGCTCCGCTGATCAGACCGTAATAATTCTCAAAACCCCTGTCCGTTGGCCAGTGGGGACGCTCTTCACCAACATGCCACTTCCCGGAGGCGGCTGTATAATAGCCGGCTTCCTTCAGGACCTCCGCAATGGTTACACAGTTTTTGCTCAAATATCCCTGGTAAGGTCCTGCAGTTGCTTTTTTGGGATCGTTCACCATGCCGCCCAGTCCAGCCTGGTGCGGATAGACACCTGTGATCAAAGATGCCCTGGTTGGGCAACATCTTGCTGCATTGTAAAACTGTGTGAAGCGGCCCCCGTTTTCAGCTAACTGATCCAGGTTTGGCGTTTCAATTTCGCCGCCATAACAACCAAGATCAGAGTATCCCATGTCATCGGCCAGGATCAGGATGATGTTAGGAATAGATCCTTTATTCACATCCTGTTGGTTTTTCCTTGCATTGCTGCAAGAAAGGAGGCTGAGCATCAAGAGAATTAGGATGGCCTTAAGTTTGATTAAAATCTTCATTAGTAATAGTTCTTTTGATAAATGCTTTCTCTTTTATCAAAAATATTTTTCTACTTCTTTATGCATTATTAATCCGCCTTTTTGGCACAAAAATAGCTCTTTTAAATATCCGGAAAGGTCACTGTAACTGCACCTTTTATTCTAGTGTCGTGTCAACTCTACAAAAACTTATTGGCTTAGAGCCGGATCAGGGAACTCCCGCATTGGACTATATCGCAGATAAGAGTCAAATATTTCCTTATCCGGTCCTGTGACTCTGGGATCCTTTGAATCTTTCAATTCATCAAAAAGTGCCTTTTTCATCTCCTTTTCCACTTTATTATATGCAGGATCTCCTGACAAATTATTCATACAATAGGGATCGGTCGAGGTATGATACAACTCAAACTCGGGCCTCTTGTCAACAGCCCAATGGAAAAAAGATGAATAGGCCTCATCGTCATGATGCTCAATGATGAAGGCTTTTGTCGGAGTTGGGCCGATATCCGTAAACGCCAACATATCCAGATGCTTCCCATTTTCATCGATCCCGTATAATGGGTAGAGCTCATCAGTATTTCCTGAAACAAGCATTTGGGGTGCGCCTGCGGGCCAGCGTTCGGGTTTCATATTCCATATAAGCAGGTATTCCTTGCTCCGGATTGCCCGCTGTGGGTAACCCCAATTCATGTATCGTGATGAAGAGTGACGCTCCCTTCCGGCAAAAACATATTTCTTATGCTTATCCACAACACCCTCCTTTTCAGATCTCAGTATATTCAAGATACTCTTTCCTGATATTGGTAGCATACCCTCCGGACTGGTCCCTGTCAGTTCAAGGATGGTGGGTGCCAGGTCGGCGAAACTTATGGGATCGTCTACTATCCTGCCTCCGGGAATTGCTTTGGGGAAACGAACCGCAAAGGGTACATGCACCCCGTATTCATAACTGTTGGCTTTGGCTCTCGGGAAAGGCATCCCGTTGTCGGATGTAACTATTACAATGGTATTCTCCAGTTCGCCTATCTCCTCCAGGTAAGTCAGCATACGTTTCAGGTGCAGGTCGAACCACTCGATTTCAACAGCGTAATCCAGGAGATCTCCCCGGACTATGTCATGGTCCGGGAGAAACCCGGGAACCTGCACATCTTCCAGCTTTTTGTTGTTTCTCTTCCATGAACCCTGTTCATAAGGCAGGTGGGGTTCTTTGCCGCCATACCAGAAGAAAAAGGGATTTTCCCCGCGAACATTCTCCATAAAAAATCTGAAATTCTCAAAATAATTGGTTGGTCCAATCTTATCAGCAGTACGTTCATCCTCAGGAGTTCCTTTTTCATAAACGATATCACTATGAAGAAGACCACCGGCATCAGTTTTTCTCCATAAAGAATCTTGCTCATCCCGGGCATACTGAAAGGGAGACACTCCCTTTCCTGTCCTGCCGGTCTTGTACCCATTATTCTCCAGTAAATCGATAAATGGTATATACTTTATCAGCCATGATGATGCATGTTGACCCGACTGTTCATTCTGCCAATGGTACCTTCCGGTTACAATCGTACTACGCGATGGTGCACATCCTGGTGATCCGGCATAACAATTATTGAAATAGATACCTTCACTCGCAATGCGATCAAAAGCAGGTGTTTCAATAAAAGTACATCCGGCAAAGCTGGTATGTGAAAAAGACTGATCATCGCTGATGGCGAATAAAATGTTGGGTCGCTTTGCTTCCTCTTGGGCAGCGGTAGCGAAAGATACTATCAGGAATGCGAGACAGAATATTGTTTTATCAGTGAACACTCTTTCTAGGCCCATAATACGAATGGTTTATAATTATACCAAAAATAGCACTTTCGTTACTGAATTAGCAGTACTTGAGACAATTTTGAAATAATATTTCATTGTTTTGGTACCCTTATTTGACCGAATAGAATATATACTTTTCATTTGTAGTTTGTTCGCTATATTAATATTACACTAGACACTGAAAAACGTCAATATCTAACTTCAAAAGTCAATGCCCTGTTCTCTGTAAAGCGTTCATTTTCAAGTGGAAATAAGGATAAAAAAGAAGGACTCCCCACCAAAAATGGTGAGGAGTCCTCTTTAGTAGCGGGGGTAGGTGAATTATCGAACTTCGAGTTGTTAAAGGATTTGGAGAAAGTTGTTTATTATATGACAAATAAGGGAATACAAGAATGAAACAATATTTGTTCTCCACCTTCAACGTAC
>CAZVLG010000429.1:0-4567 GCA_964627835.1 uncultured Bacteroides sp. | reverse complement strand
TTATTTTTCCTACGATCCCGGGATCATCCCTGCGGGCAGACAGGTCCGGCTGGATCCGGGGGACCGGAGCCTGGGACAGGTACTCTCGCGGCTCTTCAAAGAAACGGACATCAAATACACCGTTCGGGGAGACCTGGTCATCCTTTCGAAACGGAGAAAATACACCGTGAGCGGGTTTGTCGAGGACGGGGAGACGGGCGAGAGGCTGATCGGGGCGACCATTCTCGAGACCGTCTCGGGCATTGGGACCGTTTCCAATAATTACGGGTTCTACAGCCTGACCGTACCGGAGGGCGAACGGGTGATCCAGGTGTCTTTCGTGGGATACGGGACCGAAACGCTGAGCCTCGTCCTGAAAAAAGACACGTCACTGGTGTTCCGCCTGGCCCCGGGAGTGGAGATCGAGGAGGTTTCCATCACATCCGGAAGCCTCCGAAGGGAGCTGGAAAGTTCGGAGATCAGCGTCGCCAGGATCTCCATGAAGTCCATCGAGAGGCTGCCCACCCTGCTGGGCGAGGGGGATGTCCTCAGAACGATCGAGTTCCTCCCGGGTGTCCAGCTCGGTTCCGAGGCCTCTTCCGGCATTAACGTCCGGGGAGGCAGCCCGGAGCAGAACCTGATCCTGCTGGACGGCGCACCCGTCTATAATTCAAACCACGCCTTCGGCCTGTTTTCCGTGTTCAATCCCGATGCCATCAAGCAGGTGTCCCTGATCAAGGGAGGTTTCCCGGCACGCTACGGGGGCCGCCTTTCGTCGGTGATCGACGTCAGGATGAAGGAGGGCAGCGACAGGGAATACCACGGGAACGCTTACGTCGGCACGATCGCCTCCAAGTTCACCTTCGAGGGTCCCATATGGAAGGAGCGCTCCTCGTTCATCGTTTCGGCCCGGCGCACCTACATCGACCTGCTCCTGCCGAAGAAATTCCGGGAAAGCGAGGATATCCCCTCCTTTTATTTTTACGACGTCAATGCAAAGGTCAACTTCCGGGCATCGGAAAAAGACAGGCTGTTCCTGAGCTTCTACCAGGGCCACGACCGTTTTACCGAGGAGGAACGCTACGACGACGGGTACTATATCGACAACGAGAACATCCTGGGGGCCTGGGGGAACCGGACCTTCCTGGCCCGGTGGAACCACGTCTACAACAACAAGCTCTTCAGCAACCTTTCGGCGATTTACAGCCGGTACGGGCTGAAGATCGATATCAACGAGGAGGAGTTCGAGGGAACGGATTACATCTACCAGGCCGTCATCTATAATTCCGGGATCGAGGACCTGTCCATGAAGGTGGATTTCGATTATTACCCCGCTGCCGGCCATTCCGTGAAGTTCGGGGGCGATTACCTGTACCACACCTTCAACCCGGGCGTCGTCAGGAAGGTCTGGGGGGAATTCTACGAGGTGAACGGCCAGATGGTCGCCTCCCCCGCCAACAGCGACGAGACCAACCGGAACGATCTTATCTATGCGAACGAGTTCAGGATCTTCGCCGAGGACGACTTCATCCTCCTCGACCGGTTCTACCTGAATGCCGGCCTGCATTATTCCGGGTTTTTCGTCGACGGGACGTACTATTCCTCCCTGGAGCCGAGACTTTCGGCCAGCTATCCCTTCCTTGACAAAATGGCCGTCAAGGGGGCCTATTCCAGGATGAAGCAGTACCTCCACCTGCTTACGCACTCGAGCATGGGACTGCCGACGGATCTCTGGCTGCCGGTCACATCCACGGTAAAACCCCAGTACTCCGACCAGGTCACCCTGGGCTTTGTATACCATATAAACAACATGTTCAGCCTGAACATCGAAAGCTATTACAAGTCCCTCGACCAGATCTACGCATACAAGGAAGGCACGGATTACCTGTCGGGTGACAATAGCTGGGAGTCCGACATTGAAATGGGGAAAGGAAGCTCCCGGGGCATCGAGGCCATGCTGCGGAAGAACACCGGGAAACTCGGCGGATGGATATCCTATACCTGGTCAAAAACCGACCGCCGGTTCGATGAAATAAACGACGGGGAACCGTTCCCCTATAAATACGACCGCACGCACCAGGCGAACATCGTGCTCCGGTACGACCCCCACCCCCGGTTCTCGGTAAACGCCACCTGGATCTATGCCACGGGAATGGCCTATACGCTTGCCACCGATAAGTATGTTTCCCTCTTCAGCCTCTATGCATGGAATGTACCCGGCGATACCCCGGACTTCGTGGATGCGATCGACCACAGGAACAACGAGAGGATGCCGGCCTACCACCGGCTGGATGCTTCCGTTTCCTACCTCAGGGAATGGGAGAAAATAGCCCTGACCCTGAGCTTTTCGGTCTATAACCTTTACAACCGCTTCAATCCCTACCTGGTATACTGGGACGATGAGATGAACAGCCAGGAACAACGGCAGCTGAAGCAGGTCGCTCTTTTTTCCGTGATCCCCTCCCTGGGGGTCCGGCTGGTTTTTTAATGTATCATGCACGCTATGAAAACAAAACACGCTTTTATCTGGACCAGCCTCGCCGCCGCCTTTTTCCTGGCGTCGTGTGAAAAGACCATGTACTTCGACCTGAGCGGCAACGAGAGCAGACTCGTGCTGAACGGCCTCCTTACACCCGGATACGGACTGTGGCTGAACGTTTCCAGGAGCGTGGAGGCGACCCGGCTTCCGTCGCGGAGTTATGTCCCCGTGACCACAGCAACCGTGGATTATTACCGGGAGGATGTCCTGGTTGCCTCCATCGTTGAAAATACGGCCGGCAATTATTACGAAAACGCCTTCATGCCCCAGCCCAACGAGCGGTACAGGATCGTTGTGAATACCCCGGGACTGCCCGAAGCCAGCACCACGGTCACCGTGCCGGTCCCCGTGGACATACTGGATTTCGATACGAGCACCGTGGTTAGGTACAGCCAGCCGGGCACACAGGTCAATGCCGAGGTGGATTTTTTCGCAAGCTTCAGCATTGCGGACCCGGATTCGGTCTCAAATTACTATATGCTGGGGGTCTATCACACATACGGAGGTGAGGTCGTTCCCGTCCGGGCGGAATCGGAGGACATGGCCATAAACATCTACATCCTTGACGGGCTTGAAGTGCTGGCCTGGAACGACCGGGATTTTAACGGGGAGGAAAAGCAATTCACCGTCTCTTTTAAGATAGTGCGGCCGGCCGGGCTCGCAACGCAGGTGCGGTTCATCCTGTACTCCATCGGGGAGGATTATTTCAAATACCTGAAAACCCATGCGCAAAATTTCACCGTCCTGAACGACGACCCCCTGCTTCACGAGGCGGTCCGGGTATCCTCCAACATCACAGGCGGGTACGGTATTGTTGCGGCCGTATCCACAAGCTGGGTATATTTCGATTACGTATTCTGATCCGCCAGACGGACGTAGCAAGTTAATCGGCAACATTACAGAAAGCCCGATCGTATTTAAGAAAGAAGAAATATCCGATGGATTTTATAACTGTCTAAAAGTACACTGTTTGAAAAAAGGGTAAGTCTTCATTATCATTTTATTATTTTTCCAGTTTGCAGGATAATATCACCACTCCTAATAGAATAGTAATAGATTCCAAATGATAAGTCAGATAGATTAAATTCTTGGTCAATGACAATAGCCTTTCTAATTACGATTTTACCGCTAATACGATATAATGTAAATACCAAATCATCAATTTCTTTTGAAATTTCTACTTTTAGAGTTTCATTAAATGGATTAGGGTAAACATTTGCTATGCTGTTGATTCGTTCATCAACTGTGCCGCTAATATCATAACCTCTGAAGACGATTCGATTTATAACCCAACCATCTTTACCTGAATCAACATCATCTGAAACAAATCTGAATCTTAAGACGGGATAACCTGTTTGTTCTGAATTAGATGATTTTGTCAATGCCATCCATCTCCAGTGAAACTCAGTATATATCCACTCGCTTGTCGATCCACTGAAGGCTGGGATACCCCCGATTATGGTATCTGTATCTGAGTACAAACCTGTAAAATGGTTATCTATATGGATATCGTCATCAAGAATATTATTCCATGATAAACCATAATCATATGAGATTTCAATAATACAGCCGTCATATAAGGAATCTGTTTGATACTTATGATAGAAGGATAAAATTCCCTCTGGCCATGACCAAGAGTTTTCGTTCTCAGGAATAGAAATAAGGAAATAGTCATCTAGGGAAACAGGATAACTGTTAAGAGTGTCAGTAACGATGACAGCGTACTGCAAATTAGATTCAAACAGGAAATCCTTATTGGTTCTTCCAACTTGCCAGATATTAGTTTCTTCCGACGGAATTGATATCCAATCATACATTGGATCCAGGGTAAGGGTGTCTTCGAATAGGAGGCTACCGTAGGGCTCAGAGACTTGCGAATGACTAAATAAGCTAATCGAAAGAATATATCCCACAAGAAATATTTGTTGAGGTTTCATTGTTTGGTGTATTTAATTGCGGCTAACTTCTATATAATCTCTGCTCTTAGCTATTTCCATCCAATTTTATGATCGCAGAACGGTGGAACTAAGCCGCCGTAGCGTGGCGCGG
>CAZVLG010000428.1:0-2277 GCA_964627835.1 uncultured Bacteroides sp. | reverse complement strand
ACCGGTTGGTACAGGGTTACCGTGAAAGAGGGTGCCAAATGTGCGAACTCGGATTCACTTGTGGTAACCATCATTATCCCCGATATCGCTATCGAGCGGATCAGCAACCCGGTGGATGCCTGCGGGCTCTCGGCAACGGAGAACCTGGATATTTACGTGATTAATACAGGCACCGACACGCTCCATTCAGGGGATACGATCCTGATGTCTTACCAGATCAATACGGGGCCCACGGTAAACGACACCCTCTTTGTTGACCGGAAGGTCGAGCCTGGAGATTCCATCCTGTTTTCTTCATCGGGGACCATCAATATGAGCAATTCGGGGATTTATGAGTTCAGCGTGAATGCTTTCTACGACAAAGACCTTATTCCTGCAAACGATATCCTGGACCAGGATGTTGAGATGTGGGGCTACCCTGCTGTTTCCCTCGGAACCGACCAGGTAGAGCCCACAAAATCCCATCTCCTGGATGCCGGCAGCGGGTACACCAGCTACCTGTGGCAGGACGGGTCCACCGGACAGCAATTCCTGATAGTATATGAAAACCGCAGGTCCGACTCCACCTACACGGTCACCGTTACGGATGAGAAAGGCTGCAAGGGTTCGGATGCGGTAAAAGTTGCTTTTGACATCAGAGACATCCGGGTCGGGTCGGTAGTAAGTCCCACATCATCCTGCCTGCTCACCAGCGAGGAGGAACTGAGAATCTACCTGATAAATGAAGGAACCAGTGCCGTCTTTAATGAACAGGTTAAGATCGTGGCAACGGTTGACAACGGCATACCGGTAACGGGACAAAAAACGCTGACCCAGGCGCTGAATCCGGGGGATTCACTCGAATTCCTTTTCGGGCACCGGTTTGATTTCTCCGGGGAAGGGGATCATACCCTGGACGCATACACCATCTACGCCAGTGATTCGGATCCCGGTAATGATTCAATGTCAGTGATTATTTCCAACTTTGGCATCATGGATACCGGTCTTGCCGGGGGCCAGGACAGCCTCGAGATTATCTCCCTGCCCCATACACTGGATGCAGGGGCCGATTATGAGTCTTACCTGTGGAACGGGATTGCAGGAACCCGAACGTACAACGCTGATCGCTACGGATGGCACACCCTTGAAGTCACGAACCTTCACGGCTGCACGGGCAAAGACTCGGTTTACCTGTTGCAGTCCACCGGGATCGTGGGTCACAGGCTGCCGGGAACCCTGAAGGTCTACCCGGTCCCCTCGGGTGAAATGCTGTATATAGAATACAGTGAGAAGGATGAAGATCATTATTTCCTTGATGTCTATAATTCCATGGGACAAAAAATCATCGTCAGGGAATACATCCGGGTGAATGCGTTCCGGGAAGCCATCGATGTCTCCGGCATGGCAAGGGGGATCTACTATTTAAAACTCCGCTCCGGCAGGGGTCAGATCATCAGGCAGATCATAATAGAATAACAGGGAGCCAGCATAAATAAAACCCTGTGCACTGATACCACAGGGCTTAACATGGCAAGGTTTATTCTTGAGATCAGGCCGGTCTAAATGGCTACCATTCTGAAAGGTAGGCCGGTAATGGATTCATAATTTTCTCCGGCTTCCAGGATATCTTCATCATCGTCTTCGTAAAACCAGTTAATGACGACGTCCTTATTCGATTTATGAATGGGTGCAAGTGCACGGAATACCTCCAGGATACTCTTCGAGGAACTGGTATTGAAATGCTCGAGATGAACATTTACTATGGTTTTCTCGGCAGGGTTCTGTACGTATTCATCAACCCAAGCAACAAGCGGCCTGTAAAAATCAAGCGTGTTCTCAGGATTTGACCGGCCCTTTATCTCCAGTACGCCCTGAACGGAGTCAAACTCAATGCTCGGGGTTTTCGGAGTTGCCTGACGGGAAATTGGTTCCATGGCAATACTATTAATTTTTCGGATATGAAAGTTATGAATTAAATTTCGAAATGCAAGTATTTATTACCAACAGTCCAGGGAATTATTTTGTTGAGCCAAGATTAAGATATGTCTATTGAAAGTACAACAAAATTATGCTAAGCCAGATTAAACTACTGAAATAAAGAATGTTGTTAGAAATTGTCCTGGCGGGTAGATCTTCAGTTCCAGGATGATGCCAATTTATGAAAGCATTGCGGGAGGCAGTAAGCGGCTATTCCGGGAAGATGATCCTGTTCCTGATCAGGTCATCCAGGGCACGTTCCTGCTGGAACACAAGGAGCATAATGGTCCAGTAATTTTCCGCTTCCGACTTATCGGCATG
>CAZVLG010000427.1:0-11180 GCA_964627835.1 uncultured Bacteroides sp. | reverse complement strand
AGCGATTTTAATCCAACAGAATATAAAGGTGAACCATCGGATGCAAAAGCAAAACTAGCCTTTTTTGAACTGGATAATATTACCATTGAACTTATTGAACCTGTTGGAGGTCCCAGTACCTGGCAGGAATTTCTGGATACTAAAGGAGAAGGCATTCATCACATTGCCTTTGAGGTCAACGGAATGAAGAACTATATTGAAAATTTTGAAGCCAATGGAATCCCGATGGTCCAGCATGGCAGTTGGGCCACAGGTGAATATGGTTATTTTGACGGCAGTAACAGCCTTGCCCTAATTATTGAATTGCTGGAAAATTATTAGTAATGAAGGATATCAATTTTATGCATATTGACTGGTTCCTCAGAGTATATTAGGATTCCTCCGGCTGGGATTTCATGCAGATAATATTATAGCCTTAAATCCTTGGCACAATTCTTATGAATAACGTCCCTGCTTTCCTGAAAGGAATCTCGGGTATTAACTCAAGTGGTTCAGAGCGCATGCTTGACATTCTGACAATATCGTTGTAATTTCATTTACGATTTCCCAGACCTCGCAGAATTCGACTGCATAGCACTTGGCGTTTTATTGGTTATTTTTTCAATATCTAAATCCGGTGTTGCTGGACTTTTAATACTGTTTTCCCGTGATGAGACAGATATATAGTCTACTGATCCTGATCGTATTTCAGCTAAATCTTTATTGCCAGCAGGATAGAATTATAGTTAAGGACTCAGCACAAGCTTATTATTGGGATTCTGAAACTGAAAACTGGATCTACCATGTTCGCTATGTATATGAATATGATTACAAAGGGAATCTTATTGAGAGTTATTGGTATAACGGGATTTCAAATCCTCAGATCTTATCGGAATATCACGTTTCGTATATATACGATTCCAGCGATAATCAAATAGAAGAAATCTGGTTTGACCGGATTGCGGGAACCAATAATTGGGTATATCAAAATCGTATTGTTCGCATATTTGATTCTATCGGGAGTCTTTCTGAAGAAATTGTGTATGATTGGGATTCACAAATAGATGACTGGAAGATCCAACCACTGAATTGCATGGATGGATGTGTGGGAGGACGAAAATTTTATCAATTTGATGCTCTAAACCATCAAACCGAACTTACATGGTATGACTGGGATTCGATAAACGATTCCTGGGTGAGGACAAATAATTGGCGTCAAGTTTTCACCTATGATACCAACATGAATCTTATCGAGAGTTGCGAATATAATCATTGGAATTCTTGTACATTTTATACATATGACGATAATGGGAATCTTATAATGGAAATATACGATCGTAGTAGCATGATCCAGGGAATGGACACAATTCGTTATAAATATACATATAATGAATCTGGGAATCTGACAGAGAAAATCAAATATTGCATTGACCATGAAGCAAATGGATTAGCAGGGATTGATCGTGATGTTTATAATTATGATACCGATGGATATCAAACCGAGAGTTATAGCTACAATTGGGATTCCGAAATTAAGGATTGGTATATCACTTGGAAATATGTGTATTATTGGTCAACATTATCCACAAATGCATCCAAAGATAGAGTTGACCAGGAATTTATGGTCTATCCTAATCCTTTTACAGATCAGGCTACGATTAAATTTCCCGGCGAAATTCAATTTCGAAACATTGAAATTATTGATATGTATGGCAGGACAGTGCGTTCTATTGACATTACCAAGGGAAATTCCATAACGATTCAAAGAGGAAATTTGCCTAGCGGTATTTACTTGTTAAGAATGAATTCTGATAATAAGTATATCAGAAAAGTTATTATAAGATAAAGACCATTTCTTCAACCATTATTCAACCACACCCATCCAAACCTCTTGCCCAAATTCCTATGAATTATTACCTTTGCTTTCCCGAAAGGGAAAAGGGGTGTTAGCTCAGTTGGTTCAGAGCGCATGCTTGACAGGCATTTTAAAACCGGGGATGCTCACTCAAAAAAAAGTCCTAACTTATTCTCTTCGAATACCTTGCTCTAATTATGGTTTATCACGACCATTAACGAAATCCTTCATATTATATTTTAGTTCAAACTTAGTTGAATCGTAAGGTAAGGAGAATCATCTGTTGCGTATTTGTTAATCAGTAAATTATAAATCTCCTTTAATATTGGTTAATATAGAGTTGATGCAAATAACACATCAATTAACGATAAAATATTTTATAGGTGAGTGAAATATTCCATCAACAACTGTCCAATCACCAATTTATAAAGCCAGGTTCATACTGTGGGATTATAGTAATATTTTGTTTAATTTTTAGATCCTAATTATAAATCTTGTAAACCGGATTAGCCATGAAAATTAAATTTGGATTAATTGTTATTGTTTTTGCTGTAGCCTCAACGTTGTATGGCCAGACCTTTGATAACTGTGTGGTCAATACTCTTCTAACGTCATTCTCAGAAAGAGCTTACTCATCAGAACCTGTGACGGATCAGCAACTTGATTTGATTCTGAAATGCGGGATTAAAGCTCCAAGTGCACGGAATAGACAGCCTTGGAAGTTTACAGTAATTAAGGATGAAGCCGTAATGAAGGAAATAATCAATAATGTAGTTCCAGGCAATGTACTGATTGTTATTTCAGGAATTAAATCAGAAAGCGGGAGCACACCGGACTTTGATTGCGGCTTGGCTGCGGAAAATATGTTTGTAGCAGCGCATGGGCTTGGCCTTGGTGCACGCATATACGGAAGTCCTGCCGGAAACATCAACACGAGAAAGGAAAGCTTTCAAATCCCCTCAGGCTACAAAGCAATAATTGTCCTGAGAATAGGTAATGCAGATAAGAGTGTGGATGCGGTTTCAGCGGCAACCCCCAGGAATATTCCTGAGGAGGTTATTAATTATTATAAATGACAATCTACCGGGATATTTGATAATCTATACTATTGATGATAGGATCAAATTAACCATCCAAAGAGACCAAGTCAAGTCAGCGATACCGCAAAATGAAAATATTTTTGTCACTCATTTGTTTTCGGTGGTTGGGATTTATTCTTAACTTTCTTATTAATAGCAGGATACTTTACTATGTCGTATTTATGGTATAAATGCGACGCACCAATCATAGCCCCGTAATCCCTTTATCCATAAACACTCTAAAAAGAGTGTTTAAAAATTCGCTTAAATGTTTGACAATCTGATAATATCGTCTTAACTTCGGTTACGATTTCCCACAATTCGTACAGTTCGACTGCTTAGCACTTGGTGTTTTCACTTTCAACTTGCAATCATATCACAGCATGATATTAAAACATCGAAATTATATAATCCCTAAAATCCAAATGATAATGAAAAAAGTATTTCTTACAACTTCTGTACTCGCGGCAGTAGCAATCTTTTGCATTTCTTCTTGTACACAGAAAGATATTGAGAAGAAGGAGTTTTCAAAAATAGAGAATACGCTAATAAGCGTGTCCCACTGGCAGGATTCATTAAAAGTGGATCCCACAAAGTTACTGGCATCTATAGAGCGAATTAATAAAGCTATTGACTCGATCGGATATCCAGATGCAGGTTACGAGTTATGGCTTGTTCAAAGTGATACTGAAGCTGAATTTCGCTTTTTAATTAATGGATACTGGCCGAACCAGCAAGTGTACGATGAGATTCATAATCATGAATTGTATAAAAACGCAACTGAATGGGACACTGATCTCTGGAAGAATTTGTATATGACTCAATATAATAGATTCACAAGGGTTAAATAATAAGTACCTTCAGAATATTGGTTTTGCTCTTTTTAAAATTAATTCCTTTACCATTGAGGAGAATGAGATGAAAATATTTAACAATACTTTAGGAGAGAATATGTAAATTGAAAAAAGAAGATTTTATTGATACCTATGGATAGTAAATTTCATAGTTAACCTTCAACCATAATTCAATCAACTCCCAACCACACCCCATCCAACCTTCTTGCCCAAATTCCCATGAATCATTATCTTTGCTATCCCGCAAAGGAAAAGGGGTGTTAGCTCAGTTGGTTCAGAGCGCATGCTTGACAGGCATGAGGTCACTGGTTCGATTCCAGTACATCCCACACAGAATAAGCAGGCCTTCAGGACAAACTCCTGAGGGCCTTTTTTCTTTGATAAACGAAAATTGTATTATCCCTTGTGGGTGGATCGTCGTTTCACCCGGTTCTGTTTATTCGTAATTCTCAGACAAGATTCATAAGGAGATGTATTTGAATTTTATGGGAAGTATTATCAATTTTTCGTAACTTTTACTGATATCTTCCAGATTTCGATCATAAGAAGATGAGGTTCCTGACAGTTTGCCTGTTAATGGCTTTGTCATTAACTGGTTGTGAGATATGGAAGGTGCCGGATAAGCCCGGCTCCTGGGAATATGTAACGGATTTTCCCGGGCAGGGCAGGGAACGGGCCGTGGCTTTCCCGATCGGTGATGAAGCTTATATCGGTTTGGGCTTCCGGCGGAAAGGGGATATGGTATATGACAATTCCGATTCCATTTACCTGTATGATTTCTGGAAATACGATCCCGCTGCAGACGTGTGGACAAGGCTGGCGGATTTCCCCGGGGAAACAACCCGGGACGTCCTTGGATTTGCCCTCGCCGGCAGAGGCTACATACTGATCGAGGACAGGTACGATAATACCCAGGTATGGGCCTACGATCCGGCGGAAAACACCTGGGAACAACTGCCGGATTTTCCCGGATATTCACGAAGCTGGGGCGTCTGCTTCACATTAGGTGATAAAGCTTACTATGGCCTGGGGGAACTGGATGATACCGAACTGGACGAAAGGCCCGGGGCAACGGACCTCTGGGAATATGACCCATCGACGGGAACCTGGATCCAGAAGGCTGCTTTCCCTGGAATACCGAGGGAATATGCAAATGTATTTACCTTAGTGAATAAGGCATACATCTGCACCGGGAGAGGGGCAGATACTGTTTTGACCTTGCGCGATGTATGGGAATATAACACCACGGCAGACACATGGACCCAGAAGACCGATTATGCGGGTTATCCAAGATACAAGGCAACCTCGTTTTCCCTGTCCGGCAAAGGGTACCTGGGAGCCGGCTGGGTCAGCACAAATCCCGGATCCGTACATCCTGTTGTTGATTTCTGGGAATACGATCCCGGGAACAACCGCTGGAAAACTATCGAGCCGTATCTGACCTATCAGCTTGACGGGATCTCCCTGGAGCTGGATGGCCGCAGTTTCATTGGATTGGGCGAAAACTCCAGGAATTATTATCCGGTTGAGATTTACCAGCTAAAAAATATTGAATAAAAGGACCAAATAATGAAAAAACTAAGGTGTTGTCTTATTTTCATGGTTGCGTTTGCGGCCGGTATGAACAATGTTTCCGGACAGGGTACGACAAACTCCGAACCCCAGGAATTAAGGAGATTCGGGATCGGCCTTAACCTGGTGCATAATTTCTCCGATTTGCTTTTCTACCAGAACCCTATCAGGAGCCAGCTGATCTTTACGTATAACATCAACGATCATTTGAGGATCGAACCCGATGTGGGATACGAAATGATCAACCATCATTATGACAGCGATAACCGTACCCGGAAAGAAAGCCAACTGAGCGTGGGGCTTAGCGGATACGGTCTGGTATACCGGAACCCGGTTTGCTTTTATTACGGTTTGAACGTGGGTTACCTGCACTATCGTGAAACTACCACGGGTCCCACGACGGGAAAAACAACCGGGAAAGGGGTCAACATCGGGCCCGCTATCGGGCTGGATTATTTTATTTCTCCTCATTTCAGCCTGGGTGCGGATTTCAGGCTTCTCTATACTGCCGAGTTGAGGAAAATCGATTACGATGTTGACGATGCAATCAAAACCGAAATACGCTACAAGCAACTGGATACCCTCGCCGGTCTCAAATTCCGGTTCTATTTCTAGAAGGGTTTGCTTTTAAAATTTCCGGCCAAGGCTGCAAGCTGTTTTTCAGGGGAAGGAGATAATTCGTGTACGTTGAGACATCCTGGCTGACTCACAGGGTGGCCATCTCGTCGTTGTCGAAATTCCTCTGGTAGAATTGCATATACTGGACCTTACGTTCGAGCGCATCGATCACAGCATTGCTGAAGTTCACTTTCTCAAATTTCTGGGCGCTTCCCAGTCCCCCGGGACTGAAAACATTGATCTCCATCAGCTTGTTCCCGACGATGTCCAGCCCAACCAGGAACATCCCGTCCTGCACGATCTTGGGACGAACAATTTCTGCCAGGTGTAGATGCTGGCTGGTGATCTCGGCCTGGCGCAACCTGCCACCGGCATGTACATTACTGCGAATGTCGTCTCCTGTCCTGACTCTCCGGAAGGCAGCATACTTGCCCTTGTAGCGCAGGGGTGCGCCGTTCATCATGAAAAGACGTGTATCACCATCCTCTGCAGCTGGCAGGTATTCCTGTGCGACAATGTAACCGTCACGCTGCAAAGCTTCCACGATCTGGTTCAGGTTGGATTTATCCTCAGGCCGGAGAAGGAATACACCGGATCCGCCTGATCCCTGGAGAGGCTTCAGAACGAGGTGTCCGCCGTGTTCCTTGGCAAAATGACGTATGTCACCAAGGTCTCGTGTGATCATGGTCTGGGGGCGCACCTCCTCGGGGAAGAGCTGGAAATACATTTTGTTCAGTGCCTTGGCCAGTCCATTCGGGTCGTTCAGGACGATAACCCCGTGCCGCATTGCGATCCGGCCGAAATTGATCCCGGCAGTGGCGGCCCAGGCACGCGATCCTGATTCATTGGCAGGGTCACTGCGGAGCATAAGGATATCAAGATCATCCACGGTAATTCTGTCCGGCGCACGTTTCGGGTTCTGGAGGGCCTTCAAATACGTTTCAGTGGTTTTGTAGGTTTTCCTGGGCACGGAATAGGCCCGGGCACGTATGTTTTCATCGGGATCATAGGCAAGGTCGCCGAGCCCGATCACCCACACCTCATGACCCCGGTTCACGGCCCACATACCCAGGCGGGTAGTGGTATAGCCGGTCTGCTCGGTGAAGACATCGTTGACAACAAATCCAATTTTCATATCAGCTCAGTATTTAGATGAGGTCAAATATAAGCGATCCCTGCTTTAAGTCGGTTAATTTGGCCAGGGATTCAGGGGAATTAAGATATCTGGGCGAAAGAAGTATGGGTTTCAATACTTTCCGCAGTTGAAGCTCCTGGATAAGCGGGATGTCTTCAATCGATATCTTTCCGATCATCAGGGGGGAGAGGTCTCCGCCGTTGCGCAGATATTTAAGCAGGTTGACCAGTCCCCTCAGATAAACGGCATCCTTTGTGAAGCCTCCTCCGCGGTAGATCCTCGAGGTAATGATATAGGCGGTGCGGATGGAAAAACCAAACCGCTCGTTCAGTTCCCGGTAGGTATCGATGAACGTAGCCCCTTCTATCAACATTTTTGCGGCCATGACCCTGCCTGCAAGCAGGCGGAAGCGCGGGGGACTAAGGCCCCCGACCAGGTACTCGGAAAGCACCGCCAGTCCCTCCTGCAACTCATCGCACCCGGCAAGGCCGCAGTACAATTGTTGAAAGGGCTGGTTCCGGCCGTTCACGTAGGTGAGTACATGCGTGCCGACTTCATGCTGGATCAATGCCTCTATCCTGGATTCGGCTATGCTGACCTTGTAACCTATAAAAAGGTTGCCGTGCGAGACCATTAATCCGGTGATATCATCCCGGATAAAGACCTTGCTTTTAATTTCGGGGTAAACTTCCCGGTAAAAGTTTATTTCCTGCCTGGCGCGTTCTGCAAACGGCTGTGCCTTGATCCTCCTGGTTCCTGCAAATTCCCGGCTCTGTGGCGGCAGTTTTTCAAGGATCCTCTCAGAAAGGGCCGCCAGTTCATCGTCGATGTTGCCAAAAAGCTGCATGCTCCCGTATAAGAAATTTCTCGTGTTCCGGTCCCTGAGCATGGAAAATTTCATTTCAAGCTCCACCAGTTTTTCATGGAATATGGAGGAAAGGGTAGGATCCTCAATCCGTTCAAAAGGGATATCGTAAAGCTTTCGTTTCAGTATGGAAGGATCGACCGTTATCGGCCGGTAATAAAAAACCGGTTCGCAATCGCAGCGGCAGGACCTGAACTTATTGTATGACTGTTCAATATTTACAGGGGTTACCAGGAGGAGGAAATCAAATTCATTGCTGATTGCGGCCAGGCTGTGGTCAACTTCCCAGACGGCCTTTACTACGGCACGCCTTCCCAGTGATTTATAGTTCGCGGGGCGCATCCTGGTGCGTTTGCGCGTGAATTCAAATGCACCTTTTTTTATGGCAAGGGACAATCCGCGGTGCATTTTATTCAGGACGATCGGATAGACCTCTCCCGAACCCGGATCCCGGTAAATGGGTGAAATTTCAAGTCCCACAAGAAAACAGTTATACTGGCTTATCTCCCTGGAGCTAAGCAGGGGGGGCAGCCTTTCGGGCCATGGCTTTGAGGTATAGACGGTTGACACCTCTCCTTTGTTCTTTGAAATGGTAATGCGTGAGAGTGCGGTTTTTAGGGAATCCACCGTCTCGGCGGGGATCCGGTTGGGAGGAACGAAAATCCGGAACGAAGGAGCAGTCCTTCCGTGCTCCGGATCAATTATGGTCAGGGGAGCCTCCCTTGTCCATATCTCTAAGATAAGAAAGGCCCCGGGGACTTTAGACAGTGTTTCAACAACCGCCCTGACCAGGGAGGAAACACCGGCTTTATGCCTGGAGGCGGACGAAGCCACCAGGTAAGAGGCCTCCCCTTTAACCAGTTGTTCGGTTCCCTGATCCGGGCTGGTCAGAGGCCGGCGGTAAACACACAAAAAAGGCAGTTTCCGGTCAATATGCAGTCTTCCATGGCCCGGCAGGCTCCTTCTTACCCGTTTATCCCCGGCAAGCCGCTGGCTGATCTCATGGATAAAACCATTCGTAATGACCGTACTGATTTTAGTTTTCCTTTCCGCCATTTTATAAGCCGGGTTATCTATTATTATCTACTGTTTTGACAATTCATTCAGCACCCCGGGCATGGTCGCTTTCAGGGCATTCCCGATACCCGAGATCATAGATTTATCAGGATTGCCGGTCCATTCATCCATAAAGATCTTCTTTACCTCGATCGATATGCAACAGCAGGATGATGGAAAATTTTCATGGATCCAGCGGGGGAAATACCCGCCTTTGAATTTAATGTTTTCCCGCACGTCCAGTGTGCGGCCCATGAAATCAAAGCCTCGCAGGTCTTTCATAAACCGGTCTACCACAGGCGACCAGTAATCCCGGTTCATGGTACCCGTACCGATATTGATCTCCGGGTTCAGGGCCGGGTCATCGGGGGGAGCCGCGGGTCCGCCACGTCGGTAATTGTAACTGTGCAGGTCATAGATCACGATACGCCCGAATCTTTTAACCAGCCGAGCCAGGCCTTCACGGATTTTCCGGTAGAATTCCCTGTAGGTTACCATTGTTCTTTCAAGTATCCCGGCCGGCGGTGGGTATTTCCAAACCTGAAGTCCCCAGGCATCTGAAGGAACAAGATATATTGCGGTTTCGGGCGGACGGTTCAGGTCGAACTCAAACCGTGAAAGATGGGAGATGATCCGGTTACCGGAAATTTCCGTCCACCGTCCGGTAAAGGGATCCTCCTCCCTGAAACGCTCGGAATCAGCCAGGGCCGATATTCGGGCGATGTCTTCACTGAGCCGGTGGCCATCGTGTATGGCTGCCGCCACGACAGGGATATCCCCATCCAGGCTTATGGTGAAAGATTCATTCATATATCACTTAGACCGAACGGCCATCATGCGTCACAGTATTTATATTCCATTGAATTACAGGATCATCATAATTGCGGGGCAAGGTACTGTTTTTTAAAAATAATTTTTATCCGGAACGGTGACTTTTTATGCCTGAGCGGTCCTAACAAAAAACTATAACAGGGCCATAAAAGGCACCCGGTCATGAACAAAAAGGCAGATCAGAAAAAGAGAACCAGGCAAAAGAGCGCTGCCGGGCGGAACCGATCCAAAATCACGAAAAAGAATATAAAAAAAAGGGCTTACGAAATCTTTTTATCCAGGGAACCCCATGAAGGCTCTCCTGAGGATGACTGGTTCCGGGCGGAGGATGAACTGTATTCCGATCCCGGTTACTGAAACAACAACTATCGTTTGTACTCCGGGTGCGGGCAAGCGGTTTTGGTACCGAAACTGAACCCCGATCCTAGATTTCGATCTCGTATGCTGAATTCTTTTTCGGTGCCGGGTAATGCTGCCACCCAGGATTGAAATGATGGAGAGAGTCATCGGGGAAAGGGTGCAGGTAAAATCGCTGCATCCTCTCGAAATCCAGTCTTCCAGCCTCCTTTAACTTCTTTTAAACTTTTTTAAGACATCCCGCGGGGCAGCAGGCAATCCTGGAAGGGAAAGGATCAATGTTGAATGCGCAGGCCATAGTACTGGTGATTGAATTTCCCTCCGTTAATTTCCGCTATGGCGGGCATATCCCCCCACAATTCGAATCCGAATTTCCGGAGCAGGGCAATACTGGCGGCATTGGGCTCAAGGAGGATGGCGATAAGGTTTCTGAACTTCAGTCCGGGAGCTTTTGCGATGGCGTATTCCAGGAGCCTGCTGCCGATTCCCATGCGATGAAACCCGGTATGAACATAATAGCTGATCTCGGCGGTGGACTGCAGGGCCTGCCTGCCTTTGCGGTAGGGACTGAAGGAGATCCATCCGGCGACCGTACCATTCTCTTCCCATACAAAAACGGGATAACGATCATCGTGTTCCCCGAACCATTCCAGTCTTTCATCCAGGGACAGGGGATGGGTATGGGCCGTGGAAAATTTCAATCCCACAGCCTGGTTGTAGATCTCGTTAACCGCTTCAAGATCACGGATCTCCATATTTCGTATGCGGCCCGTTCCCAAGCTTAAAATCTTGCTGGGATAAAGGCATAAGTTACGACAAAATCCGCATGAAAAAAGGAGCCGTCTCAAAACAAATTGATTCGGCCCTTTTTTCGTTTACCCTCCAAGGATATAAAAACGCCGCTACATCGCTTCCCGATGTAAGGTGGCTTTTTAAACATCCTTTTCGAGTATTTAAAGGGACTATCGATAGTCTTTTG
>CAZVLG010000426.1:0-4951 GCA_964627835.1 uncultured Bacteroides sp. | reverse complement strand
TCCTGATTATGTGCTTGATTTGATTAAAAAAGGCACCTGCCAAAATTTGTTCTTAAGAAAATTTTGAAGTGCCGTTTTAATCAATCAAGCAAAAAAGAGAAAAAAAAGAAGGGGCTGCCCCTTTTGAGACAGCCCCTTCTTTATTCCCTCGAGATCTTTTTAAGCATTTCACGGTAGGTGGAAAAGACTTTTGCGCGGGACACAAAACCGATGTACCTGCCATCTTTCAGGACTGCAATATTATAACGGGTGCTGACATGGAATTTCCGGGCAACCTCCTCCATCGATTCATCCTCGCTGATGGTGTACTGGGGCATGAACATGAGGTCCCGCACGTAGACCGTATCCCAGCTGTCCTTATCGAACATGATGTCCCGTATATCATCCATCTTGACGATGCCGTAGAATTCGCCCTGCTCATCCACAACCGGAAAAATGTTCCGGTGTGCTTTCTTGATCACCTTGACCAGGTCTCCGAGTTTCGCTTCGGGATGGATACTATGGAAATCCTTTTCAATCAGGCTTTGCACGGACATGAGGAGCAGTATATTCTTGTCCCGGTCATGGGTCATCAGCTCCCCTCTCTTGGCAAGCTGAATGGTATAGACCGAATTAGGCGTGAAGTAACGGGCAGTGGCAAATGAAATGGTGGCCACGAGCATCAGCGGCATAAAGAGTTCATACCCCCCCGTGATTTCCGCAATCAGGAAGATTGCCGTCAGGGGAGCATGGATCACCCCGGCAATAAGGCCGGCCATTCCCACCAGGGCAAAATTGCTTTCCGGCAGGTTTGCACCGAAAAGGTTCAGTATCTTGACAGAGAACAATCCCAGGTTGGACCCTATCAAAAGCGAGGGTGCAAAAATCCCCCCGATCCCCCCTGCCCCGAAGGTAATACTGGTGGCGACCACCTTGAATGCCAGTATAAAAAAGAGGATGACCAGCATGGCAGGCAGGGAGTTGCTGAATCTTTCGTAAAGGGACTGATCGAAGAGGTATCCATAATGCCCATTCAGCAAATTGTTTATGGGTTCATATCCCTCCCCGTAAAGGGATGGAATCAGGAAGACCAGGACCCCGAGTGCGAGTCCACCGACCGCCAGCCTGACCCAGGTGCTTGGGATCTTTTCAAAAAGTCCCGTCACGAACATGTACATTTTCGTAAAGTAAACCGACATGAATCCGGCCAGCACCCCGAGCAGAAGGTAATAGGGCACGTGCTTCATCAGGAATGAATCCTGGATGTTTACCGAAAGGAGCACATTCTGTCCCATGAAAAGATAGGAGGTCAGGGCGGCCGTGGCGGAGGCTACCAGGAGGGGGATCAGGGAGGCCACGGTCAGGTCAAGCATGATGACCTCCAGGACAAAAACGATGGCCGCTATCGGCGCCTTGAAGATTGCCGACATGGCCCCGGCGCAGGCACATCCCAGCAGCAGGATGACCTGCTTGTAGCTCATGCGGAACCAGCGCCCGAAATTGGAACCGATCGCGGCACCGGTCGCCACCGTCGGTCCTTCCAGTCCCACACTCCCCCCGAATCCAACCGTAAGCGCGGATGTAATGATTGAGGAATACAGGTTATGCCGGTTGATCATCCCGTTGCGTTTTGATATGGAGTACAGGACTCCCGGGATCCCGTGCTGGACGGGGCGTCTGTTGATGTATTTAATAAACAGGACAACAAGCAGTATGCCGAAGGAAGGAAAAATAAGGTAGAGGTAAACATGCGTATTGCCTGCTATGATGCCGGCCAGTTCCTGGATCAGGTGCACCAGGTTTTTGATCACCACTGCCCCGAGTCCCACAAGCAGCCCGATAAGCGCACTCAGGATCAGGATCAACTGTCTTTGTGTTATATGCTTGACCCTGAGCAGGAAGAGCCGCGGGTATATACTCAATTTGCGCATGAAGCACAAAATTAAAAAACCCTGCCGGAATTATGCCTTTAATGGAGAAATAATGATTCGAAATATCAATTCTGCTCCGTGTTCCGTTTTTTAAAACAAGATTAAGAATTTTGATATTTATTTGTAGTTTTAATTGAAATACACACAGAAGCACCTTTGTCCCGCATTAAAATCATCATATCATTCTTCATGCTGCTTGCGGCCTCAAACCCCTGCCTGAGGGCCCAGATCATCACGCTCAATACACCTGAAATTATCCGGGTGACGGTGGACACGGCAACAGGCCTGGCAGGAATAGAATGGAAAGCAAGCACATCGCCGGATATCGAGAAGTACGAGCTCTATTATGATTCCACCATTCTGGGACAACAGGGCTGGCGGATCGCCGGTACGGTGGACGGGGACACAAGGCAATTTTATTTTGCAGGGCTTGATTCCGGGCTTGAGGACTGGACACTCACCGTACTGGCCTACGACACGACCGGGAACAGGAGTAATTTTACCGACAGCCACAGCACCGTGCACCTCAGCACATCCTACGATTCCTGCACGCTAACCATGGAGCTGGAATGGACCCCCTACCTGGGCTGGGATGAACTTGTGCGGTACGAAGTCTATGTCCTGGCTGACGGGGGACCGTTCAGCAAACTCAAGGATATTCACCGCGATACCCTGAATTACGAACATCCCAACATCGAGGTAAACCACCAATATTGCTACCTGGTCAGGGCGATCAGTCCCACGACCCACTCCTTCTCCAATATCACCTGCCGGAACGTCAGCCATCCCCTGCAGCCGGCCTGGATCGATGCGGAATCTGCTTCAGCGGTGGGCGGGGACCAGGTGGAGCTCAGATTTGCCATTGATCCCTCTTGCGAGGTCAGGAACTTTCAGCTATTCAAGGCAGCCGGACCCGGCAAACCCTTCACGGAGGGCGAGATATTCAGGGAGGTCGAGGATTCCCTGGTACATCTCGATCCGGTGATATCAACGGGTAAAAGATACCAGTACAAGCTCAAATCCCTCGATGTCTGCGACAACCCGGTCGTTGAATCCAACATCTGCGGGAATATCATACTGGCGGCCCGGAGTGTGGGACTCCAAGGATTCCTGAACTGGAGCCCGTATGTCGAATACGAAGCAGGCGTATACAGGTACCTCGTTTACCGGGACATCAGCCAGACGGGCCCCATACTGGCAGGAGGCGTCTTTGCTCCGGATACCATGTACCGCGACGATCTGAGTTTTCTATCCGGCCAGGAAATCGAAGATGAGATCTGCTACTACGTGGAAGCCGAAGAAAACGGATCCTATATCAGGGGCAGGCAGGGATTCAGCCGTTCAAACCAGGCATGTGTCTCCGTGGTCCCGGAAATAATAATGGCCAATGCACTAATCCCTAACTCCAGCGCCGAAAAAAACAGGGAAATCAAACCGGAACTTACCTTTATTCCGGCCTATTACCTGTTCCAGGTCTTTGACCGCTGGGGCTCCAAGGTATTCGAGACGAACGCCTTTGATGAAGCCTGGGACGGAAGCATCAACAGAGGTTCCAAGGCCCCCGAAGGCGTCTATGTGTATTTCATCAAACTGACCACCTCCAGCGGCATCGAAGTGGTAAAAAAAGGGGACATCACGGTTTTTTACCGGTAAGCCGGTCCATTCGAAACACAAACCATATAATTTCTCTGTCGATCCTTCTCCACTGCTCCCTTCTTTGCTATTTTTTAATTAATTTTACTCATTCAAAAGGCGAGATTATATGGGCGTACTGACCAAAACGGAAGAAGACCTGATCCAGAAGGAATTCGAGGAACTGCTTGCCCATTGCACCCACTGCAACAACAAGACGGACCAGCGGCTGATCCGTAAGGCTTTTCGCGTGGCAAGGGAAGCTCATAAGGATATGCGCCGCAAATCGGGCGAACCCTACATCCTCCATCCCCTCGCGGTTGCCAGGATTGTAACGCATGAGATCGGGCTTGGGGCGACCTCGGTCATTTGCGCCATCCTCCATGATGTCGTGGAGGATACCGACTATACCATCGAAGACATTGAGAACCACTTCGGAAGCAAAGTGGCCTCTATCATCGATGGACTCACGAAGATCTCCGACGTTTTTGACAATAAGTCCTCCCTGCAGGCAGAGAATTTCAGGAAAATGCTGCTTACCCTTTCCGATGATGTAAGGGTGATCCTGATAAAACTGGCCGACCGGCTGCATAATATGCGTACCCTGCAATCCCTTCCCCCCAATAAACAGATCAAGATCAGCGGCGAAACCACTTACCTGTATGCCCCTCTTGCGCACAGGCTGGGCCTTTACGCCATCAAAACCGAACTGGAAGACCTGAGCCTAAAGTACCGCTATCCCAAGATCTACCAGGACCTGGTCAACAAGATCCGGGATAACGAGAAGAAAAGGGGACAGATGATCAATAAGTTCGCCCTGCCCCTGATCGATAAACTGGAAGAGGCCGGGTATGATTTCGATATTACCGGGCGGCCGAAATCGATTTACTCGATCTGGAATAAAATACAGACCAAGAACATTGCTTTCGAGGAAGTGTATGACCTGCTTGCAATCCGGATAGTTTTCGAGGCCCTTCCCGATATACCTGAGAAAACGCAGTGCTGGAACATTTATTCCATCATTACAGATAAGTATAAGCCCAAACCGGATCGTATCCGGGACTGGGTCTCAACCCCCAAGGCAAACGGCTACGAGGCCCTGCATGTGACCGTAATGGGACCCGAAGGAAAATGGGTGGAAGTGCAGATCCGCACCCGCAGGATGGACGAAATCGCCGAGCGGGGATTTGCCGCACACTGGATGTACAAACAGGCCGGCAAGGGAAGCAGCGAGGAACTGGACAAATGGATCAAGCGGATCCGGGAACTGCTTGAAAATCCCGATTCCAATGCGCTGGAATTCCTGGATGACTTCAAAATGAACCTGTTCGCCTCCGAGATCCTGGTCTTCACACCCAAGGGACATATCATCACACTCCCTCAGAGGGCCACCACACTTGACTTTGCCT
>CAZVLG010000425.1:0-2149 GCA_964627835.1 uncultured Bacteroides sp. | reverse complement strand
GATTGGTTTAATGCGACAGGCAGCCAATCTATGAATTTTTTTTCGGCAACCTCGATGTTCGATGCACCCATCAGCTGGAAATTAGCCAGCGCCAGCGCCGCGATGGCAGGTGATCCCTCACAGGTCAGGAGCTTTGAACGGGGACATGCTTTGCCGAGGTAAAGACTGCTGATTCCAGCACCGGCACCCATTTCCAGCAGCACCGGAAATCCCAGGTAGCTTGAGATCCTGGCAAGCAAGCGGCCCTTTTTTTCGTTTACCGAAGTGTGCCTGACAAGTTTGCGGATGCTCCGGTACCTGCCCTTAAATTTCCTGGATCCCGCCCCGGGGTCATCCGCCTCAAGGATGTCACGGTTCCTGAGCAGGGATCTCCTGAGGTCCTCTATCCCTTCCAGTCCCCCAGCATTCTCCCCGAATATCACCTCCCGGATAAATTCATAGGCAAAAGGGGAATGTACTCCCCTGCCCTGTCGGTGGCCTGCCCGGAGCCGGAACCATATGGCCAGAATGATTTGATCGAACAAAATGAACAGATTCTTCCGGACCAAATATAAGGATTGCAGGCTAGATTAGATTTCCGATATTTATTGTTTAATTCGTGTTGGGGATGGCAGACTTGCTCGAGACAGATATCAAGTTTCTAACAGGAGTAGGCCCGAAGCGGGCTGAACTGCTGAAACAGGAACTGAACATTACCACGTTCGGGGACCTGCTGTACCATTTCCCGTACAAATACATCGATCGATCCCGCTTCTTCAAGATCTCTGAGATCAACTCACAACTGCCTTATATCCAGATCAGGGGAAGGATCACAGCAGTGGAGGTCGCTGGACCAAAATACAGGAAAAGGCTGATCGCCTCCTTTACAGACGATACGGGAAGGATTGACCTGGTCTGGTTCCAGGGCATCTCATGGATACGGGAAACCCTGAAGCGTGACAGGGAATATGTGGTTTTCGGGAAACCCACCCTGCACGGCAGGCAGATCAACCTTGTCCATCCCGAACTGGAAGAATCCGATAAGTATGAGAAGCAACTGGTCGGGGGACTCCAGGCCATGTACAGCACCACCGAAAAGCTGAAAAAGAATTACATCAGTTCACGCACCCTTCAAAAACTTATCACGACCCTGTACCAGAACCACAAACCCAGGATCCCCGAAACCCTGCCAGACAGGCTCATAAGCAAACTCAAATTCCCCTCCCTTGAAAATGCCCTGTATAACATACATTTCCCCTCGGAAACCAGGGAGCTCGAAAAGTCAAGGGCCAGGCTGAAATTCGAAGAACTGTTCTATATCCAGCTGAATATACTCAAGCAGAAAGTACACAGGGAAACCCATTTCCAGGGTTTTGTATTCCCGAAAGTGGGTGATTATCTCAACGGCTTTTACAAAGAACGGCTTCCCTTTGCCCTGACCGATGCACAGAAACAGGTCATCAGGGAAATCCGCAGGGACCTTGGATCCGGCCGGCAGATGAACCGCCTGCTGCAGGGTGACGTTGGAAGCGGGAAGACCCTTGTCGCACTGATGAGTATGCTGATCGCCCTTGACAACGGTTTCCAGGCCGCACTGATGGCGCCCACGGAGGTTCTGGCCAACCAGCATTTTACCACCCTTTCGAATATGCTGGGGGATTTGCCCGTGAATTACGCCCTGCTCACCGGATCAACAAAAAAATCCGAAAGGGAAGCGATCCATGACGGTCTCATGAACGGAAGCCTGCAGATCCTGGTCGGGACACACGCGTTGATCGAAGAAACGGTGCAGTTCATTAACCTGGGACTCGTGATCATCGACGAGCAGCACCGTTTCGGAGTGGCACAGCGTGCGAGGCTCTGGCAAAAGAATATCCAGCCCCCTCATGTCCTCGTCATGACGGCCACGCCCATTCCGCGAACCCTCGCCATGACCCTGTACGGTGATCTGGATGTTTCCGTGATCGATGAGCTGCCCCCGGGAAGAAAACCCATCAAAACATTGCATTATACGGATTCAAAAAGGCTGCGGGTGCATGGATTCATGAGAAAACAGATCGCCGGGGGCAGGCAAATCTACATTGTATACCCCCTGATAAAGGAATCCGAGAAAATGGACTATAAGGATCTTGAAGACGGGTATTTCAGCATCAAACAGGCCTTTCCGTCA
>CAZVLG010000424.1:0-4895 GCA_964627835.1 uncultured Bacteroides sp. | reverse complement strand
GGCATTCCCGGTTTCATTTTCCCCGCAAGTCATCTATCACCGGGTTTGCCCTTTACAGGCATTCCCGGTATCCCGGATTTAAGCAAGGCGTATGCATCTTTCGAGTATTGGAACTGCATTCGGACCTTCGTTGAATAGCAGGTCGATCAAGCTCAGGTTCTCCTGGAAGCCGGAACGTTCTGCAAATACTTGGGGATAGGGCTCCGCCCTGAAGCACGGGTCATCTGCAAGCTCTTTTTTAGGATGGATCACCTCGCGGAAATCTACTGCCGGCAAACTGCCCGGTTCCAGATATGCATCTGTCAGTGAATAGTCCCCGTTTACTTCCATAACCTCAAGCAGGTAATCAAGGATCTCAAGATTGAGGTCAAGCAGGAACTCATGCTTTTTATCCAGCAATGACCAGATTTCATCCATATAAAATTCGAAGTATGGGGAATGCCGGTAAGCCGATTCAATGCCTTTCCGGTGAAGTTTCCGCCAGTTTTTTGAATAATCTATCCGGATGTCGCGGACATATGTTTTATGATGGGGACCCTTCAACACTGGCACGCTCAGAGTGAGCATACCGTTGGCACCATAAATCCTGCAGCGATTACGATAGGTTTGTTTGGTGTAATGGTCGAATTGCTCAATGATCCGGCGGGGGTAAAGCAGGAACTTCGTGAAATACTGGATTGAACCGAAATAGGAAATGCTCAGCAGTACGGTGTCCTCTGCGCCCATTTCAGATTTTATTTATCATACTGGCGATGTAGGCTGCCCCGAAACCATTGTCAATATTAACCACGCTTACACCTGAGGCACAGCTGGTCAGCATTCCCAGCAAGGCTGCAAGCCCATTGAAGCTTGCCCCGTATCCAATGCTCGTTGGTACGGCAATTATGGGTTTATCTATAAGTCCCCCAACAATACTCGGCAAAGCCCCTTCCATGCCGGCGATCACAATGATGACCCTGGCTTTTTTAATTTCATCAAGACTGCTGTACAGCCGGTGGATACCCGCTACACCAACGTCGAAGAACCGCTTGACCTGGTTTCCGAATAGTTCTGCGGTGACGGCTGCTTCTTCGGCAACCGGCATGTCGGAGGTCCCGGCTGTAAGGATTGCTATATAACTTTTGGCAGGTTTGGTCTCCACCTGCTTCAGGGTTATGGTTCGTCCCAGTGCATTGTAACTGGCATCGGGTATCCTTTTTTTTACTTCAGCGTATGTCTCCCTGCTGGCCCTTGTTCCCAGGATATTAACTTTCTGGCCTGACATGTATTCCATAATATCGCAGACCTGTTTGGGCGATTTTCCCTCGCAGAAGATCACCTCCGGGTACCCGGTCCTGAGTTCACGGTGATTATCGATCTTGCTGTGGCCCAGGTCCTTGAATGGCAGGTCACTTAATTGATCCAGTGCTTCCTGCGTACTTATTTTCCCGGCACTCAGCTTGTCCAGCAGCTGTTTTATTTCATCCCTTCCCGTCATAGTTCTTGTCTTTGAAGAGTTCCTCTATGCCCCCTGTCCGGTATCCTTCCAGGTCAAGTGTAACATAGGAAAAACCAAATCTTTTCAGTTGCCTGGAGATCTTTCCGATAAGTTTTTCCCTGAAAATCTTGTCTATATACAAGGGTTCCGTCTCAATCCGTGCCAGGTTATCGTGGGTACGGACCCTAACGGCACGGATACCCAGTTCAATCAGGTAGGTCTCAGCCCGTTCAATTTTGCGTAATAATTCATCGTTAATCCTGGTATTATACGGTATCCTTGTAAGCAGGCAGGCATAAGCCGGTTTTTTCCAGGTGTCGAGCCCCATCTCCTTTGAAACGGTACGTATGTCCGATTTTTTAAATCCGGTTTCAAGCAGGGGACTCCTAACCTTAAGTTCTTTCAGCGCCTTCATGCCCGGGCGGTGTTCATGTTTGTCATCCGCATTGGAACCGTCTGCGAGGTTCCTGAATCCCTTTTTTTCTGCGAAGTCCCTTAAAATGCTGAAAAGGTATGTTTTGCACAGGTAACACCGGTCGTCCGGATTATTCAGGATCTGATCGGGCATATTTACTTCGATAATATGGTGTTTGACTCCGATTTCCCTTGCGATCTTCCTGGCTTCTTCGATTTCCCAGTCCGGAATATAAGGCGATTTAACGGTCATCGCGAGAACTTTATCCCCAAGTGCTTCATGGGAAGCATGCAAGAGGAATGCAGAATCCACTCCCCCGGAGAATGCAAGGGCGATCCCGTCCAGCTTTTTCAGGGAGCCTATCAGGCGGTCATATTTATCCTTCATTATTTTATCCATCCTCAGCTGTCCCTGTTTAGCAGTCCTGATATCTCCTGGTATATTTGGCGGACGGTTATGCCGTGTTCCATGGCCAGACGGACACAATCTTCGTATTCCGGTTTGGATTTCAGTTTTTTCCCCTTATAAATAGCCGTTTTTATGGTAATTTCTCCATACCGGGTCTTTAATTTCGTGAATTCGCGCTGAAGCATGGTTTTATCCACCTCGTAACTTCTTACTCCCAGGCTTGTCGTATGTACAAGCAGAGCCTCTTTCAGGGATTCCTTTTTACCGGCTGAACATAAAACGCTCAGTTTGGATGCGGGACGGGCCTTTTTCATGATGATCGGTGTGATGAATACATCATCCGCTCCGAGATCGAACAGGATGTCCATGACATAGCCGTACATCTCTGGATTCATGTCATCGATGTTGCACTCAAGGATCCATGCCCTGTCATTGTCGGTAAGGCCGATGCCGCTTGCAGCTTCCTCGGCCAGATAGACCCTCAGAACATTGGGGATGTCCGTGTCCCTGTGCCCGATGCCGTAGGCGGTTCTGATAATCTTCAATCCCTCCATGGGTGCAAATTCATCCACATTGCATGCCAGGATCAGCGCCCCTGTAGGGGTGGTGGTTTCAAAGCGGGCTGCTCCGGTCCGGACGGGTATACCGGTAAGTATTTCGGATGTGGCCGGTGCCGGTACCGGGAAAGTTCCATGTTCACATTTAACGAAACCCCCACCGAGTTCTACTTCCGATGCCATGATCCGGTCGGGATTCAGAAATTCAATGCATATGGCAGCTCCGACAATATCAACAATGGAATCGATGGCCCCAACTTCATGAAAATGGACCTCGTCGATGGATTTATCATGGATCCTGGCTTCTGCTTCGGCGAGTCTAGTGAACATTTTAAGGCTCCTCTCCTTAACCCGGGAGGCCAGTTTGCTCTTATTGATTATGCTGCTGATGTCCGAAAGGTTCCTGTGATGCTGATGCGAAGGTTCAGAATCATCCGCCAGTACCACATCCACCCTGGTGCCTGAAATGCCCTTGCGCTGATCTCTGGTGAATTTGATCTGATATCCCTCCAGGTTCATCTTCTGGAGCTGTGCCATCAGGTGATCCGGATCAACCCCGAGATCGATAAGGGCTCCCAGGTGCATATCCCCGCTGATCCCTGAGAAACAATCGTAGTATAGAATCTTCATGCCTTAGCAGTATTGCCTGTCTTGCCGATTCAACGAATCGGGCCTGTAAAGTTAATCGTTTTTCAAAAACACCTGCCTGGCCGGATCTTCAGAATTATTTAGATTCAGTCAATTTAAACCGAAATCAGAATGGGAGGAGTAACATTTAAGCCAGATAATCGTAAATTTCGGAGGATTTGATCCAGATTCAAAATGCATCTGATTCATGGAGAGTCATGAATCGGGCATTAGCATAGATAAACGTATCCATTAACCAATGAAACGACGGGATTTTGTACGAAAAGGTATCGGGGCCGGGATTGCTGCCGGTTCAGTGATGAGCCTGGGTCCCTACAGCAAGTTATGGGGGAATGTTTCCCGCTTGCAGAATTATGATCTTGTTGCCATCAGGGGTGGGGAGCCCGGAACTATGTTTGACCGTGCCATCCAGAGTATGGGTGGGATGGAGAAATATGTTAAGAAGGGACAGAAAGTTGTCATAAAGCCCAACATCGGGTGGGATGCCCTGCCGGAAAGGGCTGCCAACACAAATCCGCAGTTGATTGGCCGCATCGTTGAACATTGCCTGGCAGCAGGCGCAAAGGATGTATACGTATTTGATCATACCATAAATGAGTGGACGCGCTGTTATAAGAACAGCGGGATCGAGAAAGCAACCAAGGACGCCGGCGGAATCATTGTGGCAGGCAACAGCCAGGGAAGGTACCATGAGATTGACATACCTGGTGGGAAAGTTCTTAAAAAGGCATATGTGCACGAACTCGTGCTGGAAGCGGATGTTTTCATAAATGTTCCCATCCTAAAACACCACGGAGGCGCCGGTTTATGCGTGTCCATGAAGAATCTGATGGGGGCGGTGTGGGACCGCAGCTACTGGCATGCCAATGACCTGCATCAGTGTATCGCAGATTTCACTTCTGCCGTAAAACCGGACCTGAATGTCGTTGACGGGTACAGAGTGCTTATGAAAAACGGGCCCAGGGGAGTTTCCGTTGCAGATGTGGAAACCCGGAAATTCCAGATCCTGTCATCCGATATGGTTGCAGCGGATGCTGCAGCTACCAAATTCCTGGCAAAGGAACCATCACAGATCGGGCATATCCGTATTGCTTCTGAGATGGACCTGGGCACTCTTGACCTTTCTAAGCTGAATATCAACAGGATCCAGTTGTAAGCATGAGACAGGAACAGCTCAGGATCCTGAGGGTGGTTCTGGCCCTTCTTTTCATATTATCAACCGGTTTCATATTCCTGGATTTCAGGGAATTGCTCCCAACCAGTGTTCAAACGGGGATCACCTTTCTCCAGTTTCTGCCATCTGTCATTAAATTTTTCACCACTTTCAGTCTGGTCTCTGCAGGTTTCATTGCAGTGCTGCTGCTGACTGCCCTGTTCGGGCGTGTATACT